>NZ_SOGH01000021.1:0-164392 GCF_004402305.1 Cryobacterium sp. TMB3-10
AGCTCCTCCCAGAACCGACGACGAACCTCACGCGGAAACCCAACACGACCACCCATAACCAACACCTCAATCAATCAGGTGTTGCAACGACCCCCTGAACCCAAGGGGACCAATTGTCCGCTTCGGGAACAGTTAGCTCCCTGAAGGGGACGGGCGGCTAGGCCTGCAGCTCCGCCATCCAGGCTTCGACCGCGGCGGAGTCGCGGGGGATGCCGGCGGAGAGGTTCTCGGCGCCGGTCTCGGTGATCAGGATGTCGTCTTCGATGCGCACGCCGATGCCCCGGTACTCGGCGGGCACGGTGAGGTCGTCGGGCTGGAAGTACAGGCCGGGCTCGATCGTGAAGACCATGCCGGCCTCGATCACGCCGTCCATGTACATGTCGCGGCGGGCCTGCGCGCAGTCGTGCACGTCGAGGCCGAGGTGGTGGCTGGTGCCGTGCACCATGTAGCGGCGGTGCTGGCCGTTCTCCGGCCGCAGCGCCTCCTCGGCGGTGACGGGCAGCATGCCCCAGTCGGCGGTGTGCCGGGCGATCACGGCCATCGCGGCCGCGTGCACCTCCCGGAAGATCGCGCCGGGACGGGCCACGAGGAACGCGGCATCGGCGGCCTCGCGGACGGCGTCGTACACCCGGCGTTGCACATCGGTGAAGGAACCATCGATCGGCAGGGTGCGGGTGATGTCGGCGGTGTAGTAGCTGTCCACCTCGACACCGGCATCCAGCAGCATGACGTCTCCGGACAGAACCGGGCCGTCGTTGCGGGTCCAGTGCAGGATGCAGGCGTGCGGGCCGGAAGCCGCGATGGTGTCGTAGCCGACGGTGTTGCCGTCGGCCCTGGCGCGGGTGTTGAAGACACCCTCGACCAGACGCTCACCACGCTGGTGCGTGCTGGAGCGGGGCAGGTCGCGGATGACGTCCTCAAAACCACGGGCGGTGGCCGCCACGGCCAGGCGCATCTGGCCGATTTCGTAGGCGTCCTTCACGAGCCGTAGCTCGGACAGGTCGCGGGCGAGACCGGCATCCGCGTCGTGCTCGTGGTTGATCTCGATGCTGAACGGGGCGTCAGAGCCGTTGCCGGTGATCATCTTCTCGGCGGCGTTGCGCAGGCGTGCGTCGTCGACCTGGCCGGTGAGGAACGGGTCTGCCTCGCGCACGAGCAGGGTTTCGCTGTCGACGCGGCGGAGTACGTCGGCGAAACCGTCGATGCCGCGCACGGTGATGCCGAGGTCGCCGGCGACCTGGGCGATGGAGGGCCGCGGGCCGATCCAGAACTCGCCGATCTCGGAGTTGGCGTAGAACTCGTCGGAGTCGCGGCCGGCGCGCTCCCGGAAGTACACGGTGGTCTCATGGCCGGTGGCGGTCGGTTCGAACACGAGCACGGCGCCGGGCTCGGAGTCGCTGCCCCAACCGGTGAGATGCGCGAACGCGGAGTGGGCGCGGAACGGGTAGTCGGTGTCGTTGGCGCGCTGCTTGAGGCGCCCGGCGGGCACGATCAGGCGGTGTCCGCGGTACTGCTGGGAGATGCGCTCCCGCCGGGCGGCCGCGAAGGGGGCCTGTTCGCGGGCGGGCGGCACGGTTTCGGCGCGGTCGGCCCAGCCGCTGGAGATGTACTCCTTGAACCCCGCGGAGCCCGGCGTGGTCGAGCGGTTCTCGTTCGAGCGGGCGGCCGGAGCGGCCGGGGTGGGTGCGGGTGCGGTGTCGGTGGAGTCAGCCATTCCTCCATTGTCCCACTCGCCGGCTTGGAGCCCGCCGGTTGCCTATTCGGTGGCGGGGGACAGCGTGGCCACGACGGGACGGTGGTCGCTGCCGGCGGTGTCCTCGGTACCGATCACGCGCATCCGCTCGACCCGCCAGTCTGGCGTGGCCAGGACGTGGTCGATGGGGGCCCCGAGCAGGGCGGGCGCCCAGGCCGGCCAGGTGCCCACCCCGCCGGAACCGGTGGCTGCGGCGGCATCCCGGCAGTCGCCGAGAACGGCGCCGTCGGAGGTGGCCCGCCCGGCGAAGTGGTCGATCGTGGCGTTGAAGTCGCCGGCCATGATCACGCCGTCGCCGCCGGAGGACCCGCCGCTGCACTGCTCGGCCAACCAGTCCAGGTCGGATCTCCAGTTGGCCATTTCCCACCGGATCGGGGCGACGGCGTGCACGGCGATGATCGTCGGGCCGGCGCCGTCCACGGGCTCCGCGATGACGGTGGGAAGCACGTTGGTGTTGCCGGGCGGGCCGGAGCCCGCGGCCGAGGTGACCGTGTAGTCGCCGAGGTCCGGGCTGATCAGCAGGGTCGTCGACCGTGCCTTGGAGATGAGGTCGAAGGAGACGGTGTGCACCCACATCGGCCGGCCGGCGGCACGCATGGCCTC
The DNA here is from genome assembly GCF_004402305.1 of Cryobacterium sp. TMB3-10. Taxonomy (NCBI): domain Bacteria; kingdom Bacillati; phylum Actinomycetota; class Actinomycetes; order Micrococcales; family Microbacteriaceae; genus Cryobacterium; species Cryobacterium sp. TMB3-10. The sequence continues at coordinate 2,357 of NZ_SOGH01000021.1, forward strand.
GGCGATGAGCACACCGGTTTCCTCGGTCGTCTCGGGGAGGGTGAGCACATCGGCCTCCTCGGCGAGGGCGAGGTCGGCGATGGCCGCGGCCCCCGGGGCGTCGCCGAGGGTGTTCCAGCTCAGCACCGTGACCGCCGCGTCGGCGGGCTCCGGCGCCACGGCCGCCGCCGCATCCGAGCCCAGACCGCGGTGCAGCAGGATGCCGGAATTGACGGCGCCGAAAATTACCAGGAGCACCATCAACAGAGCCGTGGTGGCGCGCAGCGGCCGCACAAGGAGCAGCAGAATCGCCAGCAGCGCCAGCAGGGCGATGGCCACCGCCACGGCGAGGCCGCGGAAGGACACGGCGTGCGCGATGACCCAGGAGTTCTGTAGCCCGGCGATCGCGGGCCAGGCCAGCACGGTGAGGAAGGCCAAGGTTGCGAGCACGACGATGGTGCGAATGAGCGTGGAGAGCATAGATGAGTCACTGTAGGCGACCAAGCTGTATTCCCGCGCCAACTAGCATGGGGGAATGGCAGTCGAACGGCGTTCCACGGGTCCGATCGACCTACATACCCACTCCAGCGTCTCCGACGGCACCGAGACGCCTTCGCAGCTCGTGCGCGCCGCCGCGGCCGCGGGCCTGGGCACCGTGGCGATCACCGACCACGACTCCACGGCGGGTTGGTCGGAGGCCTCGATCGCCGCCCGGACAGCGGGCATCACCCTGATCCCCGGGATGGAGTTCAGCACCCGCGTCGGCCACACCAGCATCCACCTGCTGGCCTACCTGTTCGACCCGTCCGATGCCGGGATCGTCGCCGAGACGGCGCACATCAGGAAGGCCCGGCTCACCCGTGCCGAGCAGATGGTGGCCCGCATCGGCGCCGACTACGAGCTGACCTGGGACGACGTTCTCGCCCAGACCACCACGGGCGGCACCGTGGGTCGTCCGCACATCGCCGACGCCCTGGTCGCCAACGGGCTCGCTCTCACCCGCAGTGAGGCGTTCGCCGGGATCCTGCACTGGGAGGCGGGCTACTTCCAGCCGCACTACGCCCCGGATCCGTTACGTGCGGTGGCCCTGGTGCGTGCGGCCGGGGGAGTGCCCGTGATCGCCCATCCGGCCACCCGCGGCGTCGCCGACGTGATGGCAGAGAGCCGGCTGGCGGCCCTGGTGGATGCCGGTCTGTTCGGTCTGGAGCTTCGGCACCGCGAGAACAAGCCGGAGGCCACCGCCCGGCTGACCATGCTCGCCGTGAAGTACGGCCTGGCCGTCACCGGCTCCAGCGACTACCACGGTGAGGGCAAGCCCAACCGGCTCGGCGAGAACACCACCACTCCCGAGGTGCTCGAGCGGCTCATCGCCGAGGGCCGCGGCTCGGAGCCGGTCTACCCCGACTGAGCTCGCCCGCCCGGCCCATCACGTCGGCGATCTGGTGACATGACAGTTCGTGCCCCGTCCGCGACGCCCAGGAGGCCTCAACTGGCAAGTCGGCACCGCATCCGTCACCGAGATGAAGCAAACGGCCCCTTGACGGGGTGTCAAGGGGCCGTTTGCGGCAAGTCGGTGTGCAGAGCCCGCTATGCGGTGGGCGCCTGCGGGGAGCGGCGGCGGGTGCGGCTGCGGCGACGTGGCGCACTGTTGCCGTCGTGGTGCTCTGAGCCGCCACCGTCGTGGGTGCCGGCCGCCGGGGTGGCGGCGGGGGCATCCGGGTTGGTGGTCGAGCTCACGCGCACGCGGGTGCGGGGAGCCTGGTCGGCGGAGCGACCCGAACCGGAGCGATCGGCGGAGCGACCGTCAGAGCGACCACCGGAACGGCTGTCGCTGCGGCCGCCACGACCGGAGTCGCGTCCGGCGGGAGCGCCGGCGACGGCCTCCTTGATCGGGGTCGCACGCAGGCGGCCCTTCGACCCGGCGGGGATCTTCAGGTCGGTGTAGAGGTGCGGCGACGAGGAGTAGGTTTCCTGCGGCTCCGGGGTGCCGAAGTCGAGGGCCTTGTTGATCAGGGTCCACTTGGGCATGTCGTCCCAGTCCACGAAGGTGACGGCGATGCCGGTCTTGCCGGCGCGGCCGGTGCGACCCACGCGGTGCAGGTAGGCCTTCTCGTCCTCGGGGATCGTGTGGTTGATCACGTGGGTGACGTCGTCGACGTCGATGCCGCGCGCGGCGACATCCGTGGCGATCAGGATGTCTTTCTTGCCGGCCTTGAACGACGCCATGGCGCGCTCGCGCTGCTCCTGGTTGAGGTCGCCGTGCACGGCGGTGGCGTTGAAGCCACGGTCACCGAGTTCTTCGACGAGCTTGGCGGCGGCACGCTTGGTGCGGGTGAAGATCACGGTCTTGCCGCGACCTTCTGCCATCAGGATGCGGCCGATGACCTCGTCCTTGTCCATGTTGTGCGCGCGGTACACGAGGTGCTCGATGTTGGCCTGCATGAGGCCCTCGTCGGGGTCGCTCGCACGGATGTGGATGGGCTTGGTCATGAACCGGCGGGCCAGCGCCACGATCGGGCCCGGCATGGTGGCCGAGAACAGCATCGTGTGGCGGGTGGACGGCGTCTGCGAGAACAGCTTCTCGATGTCGGCGAGGAAGCCGAGGTCGAGCATCTTGTCGGCCTCGTCGAGCACCATCTCGCGCACGTTGGCGAGGCTGAGCAGGCGCTGGCTGGCGAGGTCGAGCAGACGCCCGGGGGTGCCGACGACGATCTGCGCGCCGGCCTTGAGCTGCTCGATCTGGCCCTCGTAGGCCTTGCCGCCGTAGATGGAGACGATGGTGGTGCCACGGTTGCTCGCGGCGAGTTCGAGGTCTTCACTGACCTGGACGCACAGCTCGCGGGTGGGCACGACGACGAGCGCCTGCACACCGGGCTCGGGGTTGAGGCCGAGACGCTGGATCAGCGGCAGACCGAAGCCCAGGGTCTTGCCGGTACCGGTCTTGGCCTGGCCGATGATGTCCTGGCCGCTGAGGGCGAGGGGGATCGTCTGGGTCTGGATGGGGAACGGTTCGAGGATGCCCTTGGCGGCGAGAGCCTCGACCATGTCCTGGTCGATATTGAGTTCGGAAAAGGTCACGTTATGGTTGCCTGTCTAGCTCGAAGCGGGATGCGCCCGTCTTTGCCTCAGGCGCAAGTCCACCGATCCTGCGCCGGTGAATGACACCAGACTATAGTGCGGCCCTGGGCAACAGCCCGTGGGCGCACCGCACCAGGCACGTTATTCGCAACGAAGCCGGGGACGTGGACCTATGCTTGGCAAGTGATCTCCTGGTTAGGTGAACGCCCGAAACGGGCAGAGACGCCGCGGCTGTCGGCCCGGGGCGACCGGCGCGCCACCACGAAGGTGGACATCACCGAACTGGTGCCGGACCTGCTCACCTACCTCGGGCAGGCCGCCTATTTCGAACTGGGCATGTTCGAGAGCCTGTCGACGGCGGTCATCACGGCGCCCACCCTCGCCGCCAAGGAGGGCCTGAGCCTGGCCGCCGGGCGTGCGCTGTCGAAGCACCACGGACTCATCGAGGAGATCCGCCGTCGTGATGGTGAACCGGCCAGTGTGATGGGCCCGTTCGTTCCCGCACTGGATAACTTTCGCGCGATCACCGCGGGCGAGGACTGGCAGGAGCTGCTGCTCAGCTGCTACCTGACCGGTGGCCTGCTCGACGACTTCTTCATCAGGCTCTCCGACGCGTTGCCCGGCGATGTCGGCCCGCGCATCGCCCACTTGCTCGGCGAGCACGGCGGTGCCGACGTCCTGGTGCACGAGCTGGCCGCGGCCATCGCCGCGCAGCCGGCGCTCGAATCCCGCCTGGCACTGTGGGGTCGACGCCTGGTCGGCGACACCCTGCTCGTGGCACGATCGGCCATGGCGGTGACGCAGGACTCCCGCATCGAACCGGTCTTCACCGAGCTGATCGCCGCGCACACCCGCCGGATGGACGGCCTCGGCCTCACCGCGTGACATCCGCTCGCGGCCATGCGAAAAAGACCCTCATCGAGATCGATGAGGGTCTTTTCGTCAGCTGACGTTACGCCGGCAGCCCGGTCCTGCTGATCCTGTGCAGCATCGCCAGGTCCGCGGCCTCGCGGCGACGGCCCAGAACCACATCCACCACGACGGCGGCGATGGCAGCGACCACGAAGGACACCCACCAGATCCAGCCGCCGTCCCACGCCCAGCCGAGCCAGGTCAGCACGACCCAGACCAGCGACGCGACACCGGTACCCACCGCCGGCACCAACACGGAACCGTGCGTGAGGCGACGGGGCAGGGCGTACCGAGCCGCCAGCCCGAGCAGCGCGCCGCCGAGGGCGACGAACAGGAGCTCCATCGCAGGTTTAGGCTACGAAGCCGACGCGGCGGGAGGACTCAGAGCCCAGCTCGACGTAGGCGAGGCCGATGGTGGGGACGATGTATACGTGCCCCTTCTTGTCACTGAGCTTGAGGTACCCGGTCTGCCCCGCGAGGGCGGCCGCGACGGTCTCCTCGATCTCGTTGGCGGGCTGGGCCGTCTCGAAGCTGATCTCCCGGGGGGAGTTGAAAATGCCAATGCGAATGTCCACGGATGCGCCTTTCGGTTGCCTACCCGCTCAGATTACGACATGCCCCATGCTCGGCCCGCCACGTTCACTGTCGGCGCAACCCGTTACCGTTGGACCGTGATGAACCCGGTGTCCGAACTGCTCGACGATCCCGCCGTCTCCGACGCTGCTGAGACACCGGCGTGGTCGGCCGAACCGGGTGTGCCCGGCCGTACCCTCGGCCTGGATGCCTCCCAGGAGGCCGTCCTGCGCCTGGGCCTGGACAGGTCGGCCGCCGTGATAGGCGCCCCGGGCTCTGGCAAGACCCACACCCTCGTCGAGTTCGTCGCCGACCGGGTGCTGACCCACGGAATCTCGCCCAGCGAAGTGCTGGTGCTGGTGCCCACCCGCACCGGCGCCACGGTGCTTCGCGACAGGCTGGCCCTGCGCCTCAGGGTGCCCACCAACGGCCCGCTGGCTCGCACCATGAACTCCGTGGCCTTCCAGATCGTGCGGGATGCCGAGGTGGCGGCCGGCCGCACCAGCCCGACCCTGCTCACCGGCGGCGAGCAGGACCAGATCATCGCCGAGATCCTGGCCGGCGACATCGCCTCCGGCACCGGACCGGCCTGGCCGAGCCCGCTCGACGCCGAGGTGCGCAGTCTGCGCGGCTTCCGCACCGAACTGCGCGACCTGATGATGCGCGCCGTGGAGTACGGCGTCACCCCGGCACGGCTGGCCACCCTCGCCGCCGCGAACGACCGCCCGGAGTGGGCCGCCGCGGCCGCCTTCATCGACGACTACCAGGACATCAAGGACCAGAGCCGGCCCGGCCAGTTCGACTCCACCGAGCTCGTGCAGTTCGCCGCGGCGATCGTGCAGGATGCCCCGCGCCTGCCCGCCAGGCCGGCGGGCACCGCCGGACCCACGACCCTGGCCGCCGTGACGCCGAACAACCCGCTCGGCCCGCTCGGTGCGCTCAAACTCATCGTGCTCGACGACGCCCAGGAGGCCACCGAGTCCACCCTGGCGCTGCTGGCCCAGTTCGCCGCCCGTGGCGTCACGATCGTGGCGTTCGGCGACCCCGACCTGAGCACAGGGTCGTTCCGCGGCGCCCACCCGGATGCCCTCGGCCGGCTCGGCCACTACCTGCGGCTGCCCGACGTGGCCACCCTCACCCTCGACACCGTGTACCGGCACGGCACCGAGCTGCGCGCGGTCATCCGCGAGTTCACCGGGCGGATCGGCGCCGCCGCCGCCGGCACCCAACGCGCGGCCGGCAGCGCCGAGCTCGCACCGACCACTCCGGAAACCGCCGCCGCGCCGACCGCCGTGCAGACCGTCGTCACCGCCAGCCCCGCCGACCAGCTCGCCGTGATCGCCCGGCGCCTGCGCGAACGCCACGTGCTCGACGGCCTGCCCTGGGGGCGGATGGCCGTGATCGTGCGCACCGGCGCGCTCGTGCCGGCGCTGTCCAAGGGGCTGGCCGCGCTCGAGGTGCCCACCCAGGTGGCCGCCGCGCAGACCGCCCTCCGCGACGAACCGGCCGTGCGCGCCTTCGTCCTCGCCCTCGACATCACCCTGGGCCGCCGCCCGCTCGACGCCGACGCGGCGGTGGACCTGCTCCGCGGCCCGCTCGGCGGCCTCGACCCGATCACCCTGCGACGGCTGCGCGCGGCGCTGCGCCAACAGGAACTCAGCCACGAGGAACTCACCGCCGACGGCGCCCGCAGCGCGGACGACCTGCTCGTGGAGGTCTTCCACAGCCCGGCCCTGCTCGAGCGCATCGACAACCGCACCGCCCGGCGCGCCGCATCCTGCGCCAAGAACCTCCGGCAGACCCGCACCGCCTACGCCGCCGGCGCCACCATCGAGGAACTGCTCTGGGGCCTCTGGCAGCGCAGCGGCCTCGCCCCGGCCTGGGCCGAGCAGTCCACCGGCACCGGCATCGACGCCGACGAGGCCAACCACAACCTCGACGCCGTCGTGGCCCTGTTCTCCGCCGCGCAGCGCTTCGTCGAACGCACCCCGGCGGCCCCGCCCGTGCTCTTCGTCGAACACCTCGTCGACACCGATGTGCCCGAAGACACCCTCGCCCCCCGCGCCCTGGCCGAGTCCGTGCTCGTGTCCACCCCCAGCGGCACCATCGGCCGCGACTTCGACCTGGTCGTGCTCGCCGGAGTGCAGGAGAACGTCTGGCCCGACCTGCGCATCCGCGGTTCGCTGCTCGGAGCCGGCGACCTGGCCCTGCTGGCAGCCGGGGAGACCCCCGACCCGGCCGGCGCCCGCACGAGTGTGCTGCACGACGAGCTGCGGATGTTCGCCCAGGCCGCCTCCCGCAGCACCACCGAGCTGCTGGTGACCGCCGTCGACAACGACGAGAACCAGCCCTCCGCGTTCCTGCGCCTGCTGCCGCAGCCCGACCCCGCCCCGCTGGCCCGGTACCCGCTGTCGCTGCGCGGGTTGGTCGGGCGCCTCCGCCGGGACCTCACCCAGACCCTGCGACCCCGGCTGCAGCCCGCCGACGGGACCGAAGCCGACCCCGTCGCCGCGCTGCCCGCCGTGTTGCCGGCCAGGGCCACGGATGCCGCCGCCACCCTCGCCCGCCTGGCCGGCGAGAAGGTGCCCGGCGCGTCACCCGACGACTGGTACGGCCTCCGCCCGGCCAGCACGGTCCGGCCGCTCAACGATCCCGAGGCCGGCGACGGACCCGTGCGCGTGTCGCCGTCGCGGATGAGCGCGTTCGAAACCTGCCCGCTGCACTGGCTGATCGGCCAGATCGGCGGCGGCGACTCCAGCACCGCGGCCAACCTCGGCACCATCATCCACAAGGTGATGGAAGACGCCACCGACCCGGCCCGCACGCCGGACCCGGCCGGGATCACCGCCGACGCGCTCTGGGCCGGCGTCGAGGCCCGCTGGGACGAACTCGTCTTCGACGCCGACTGGCAGTCCAGGGTGCAGAAGACCCAGGCCCGCGAACTCACCGACAGGCTCGCCGCGTACCTCGGCGACGGTGCCCGCGACGGCACCCGACTGCTCAGTGCCGAGGGCCGGTTCGCCCTGGAGCTGGACGGCGCCGTGCTCTCCGGCACCATCGACAGGGTGGAGAGGCTGCCGGACGGCCGCGCCGTGATCGTGGACCTGAAGACCGGCAAGGGCGACCCGACCAGCGACACCGGGGTGGCCGAGCACCCGCAGCTCGGCGCCTACCAGTTGGCCTTCTCGGCCGGTGTCATCGACGGCCTCGAACCCGGCATGGAGCTGGCCGGCGCGCGCCTGGTGATCGTGTCCTCCGGCACCCAGAAGCAGAACTACCGCAATCCCACCCAGCCGGCCTTCAGTCCGGACGAACTGGCGGCCTTCACCACCAGGGTCACCGACGACGCCGCAGGCATGGGCGGCGCCACCTTCGTGGCCGAGATCGCCGACCACTGCCTCAACCCCCGCTCCTACGGCTCGTGCCGGATCCACGTCATCAAGCAGGTCAGCTCATGAGTACCCCGTCTTCTCAGAACAGGGCGGTCTCCGCCCTCGACATCGCCGCGGCGCTGAAGATGTTCCCGCCCACAGGCGAGCAGCAGGCCGTGATCGAGGCGCCCCTCACGCCCACCCTGGTGGTGGCCGGTGCCGGCAGTGGCAAGACCGAGACCATGGCCAACCGGGTGCTCTGGCTGCTGGCCAACGGGCATGCCAGGCCGGACCAGATCCTCGGGCTCACCTTCACCCGCAAGGCCGCCGGCGAGCTCGCTGAACGCATCAACGATCGCATCCGCCAGCTCAGCGAGGCCGGGCTGATGCCCACGAGCGCCGATGCGGATACCGCACCGCCGGCACCCGGCTCCATGCATAGCCTCGACTCCGCCGACCTGTTCAACGCCCCCGCGGTCTCCACCTACAACTCGTTCGCCAGCCGGCTGTTCACCGACAACGCGCTGCTGCTCGGCCGCGAACCCGAATCGGTGCTGCTCAGCGAAACCAGCGCCTGGCTGCTCGCCCGCCGGGTGGTCGTGGCCAACGGCGACGGCCGGCTCGTGCAGTACGGCAAGGGCGTCGACGCCGTCACCGACGCTGTGCTCTCGCTCAGCCGCGCCCTGGCCGAGAACCCGCCCCCGTTCGTGCCCGGCGAGGAGCCGGTGCCGCACGACCTCGCGCGCCTGGCGAACAGCTTCGGCTACCTCGCCGACCTGCCCTTCGGCAACCCGCGTAAGAAGAAGGCCTACGACTCGGTGCTGGAGGCCATCAGTGCCGTCGCTCCGTTGCCGGTGCTGGCCGAGCTGGCGGCTGCCTACGGGGCCGAGAAACGCCGCCAGGGCCTGATCGAATTCTCCGATCAGGTGGCCCTGGCCCTGCAGGTCTGCCGCAAGGTGCCGGCCGTGGTGGCCCGCTACCGCGAGCAGTACCGCATCGTGTTGCTCGACGAGTACCAGGACACCTCGGTGCTGCAGACCGAGCTGTTGCGCACCCTGTTCGCCCACCACCCGGTGATGGCCGTCGGCGACCCGCACCAGTCCATCTACGGTTGGCGGGGCGCGAGCTCCGCGAACCTGCTCGGCTTCTCCACCGACTTCGCTGCTCTGGCCAACACCGAGGCGCCGTCGATGTCGCTCTCGTTCACCTGGCGCAACCCGGTCACCGTGCTCGAGACCGCCAACGCCCTGGTCGCGCCCCTGAGCGCGCAGCTGCGCGCCCGGCCCAACGGCATTCAGGTGGAGACCCTCAAGGTGCCGCCGGGCAAGGCCGCCGGCCGAGTAGACGCGGCAATGTACGAGAGCATCGCCGACGAGGCCGCCGCGATCGCCCGCTGGTTCGCCGCCAGGCTCGGCACGGCGCCGGCCGGCGTGGATGCTGAGCCCGAGTCCGGCGCGATGCTGTTCCGCGCCCGCCGCGACATGGAGTTCTACGCCGAGGTGCTGCGCGAACACGGTGTGCCCGCGCACGTGCTCGGCCTCGGCGGCCTGCTGTCGACCCCGGAAGTGGCCGACGTACTCGCCGTGCTACGCGTGGTGCACGACCCGTCCGCCGGCAGCGACCTGATCCGGCTGCTCACCGGCGGCCGCTGGCGGATCGGCGTGCGCGACCTGCAGGCCCTCTCCGGTGTGGCGGGCTGGCTGGCCACGCACGACTGGGCGCAGAAGGCCGTGACCGACGAACTCAAGGCCAAGCTGCGCGCCTCCGTGGCCACCGAGGAGAGCCGGTCGCTCGTGGACGCGCTGGATTTTGTGGCCTCCGCACCCGAATCGCACGGCCAACTGGCCGCCTTCAGCGACGACGGCCGGCAGCGCCTGCGCCAGGCCGGCCGGCAGCTGGCCTGGCTCCGCAGCCGTTCGGGCCTGGGCCTGCTCGACTTCGTGCGTTTGATCGAACAGGAAACCCTGCTCGACCTGGAACTGGTCGCCAACGAGAGCCACGGCCGGGCCCTGGCCAACCTGTATGCCTTCCACGATGCCGTTTCGGCGTTCCTGGACAGCGACGAGCAGGGCACCCTGGCCAGCTTCCTGCGCTGGCTGGCCCGCGCCGAACGCCAGGACGACCTCGGCCCGCGCGGCGAGGCCGCCGAACCGGGCACGGTGCAGCTCCTCACCATCCACGGCTCCAAGGGACTGGAGTGGGACTATGTGGCCATCCCCGGCCTCACCGAGAAGAACCTGCCCGCCCCGTCCCGCGAGGTCTCCGGCTGGTTGCGCTTCGGTGAACTGCCCTACCCCTGCCGGGGCGACCGGGCGGAGCTGCCGGAACTCAAACGCCTCGGCCATGAGACCCAGATGTCGTTCGACATCGATTTCGAGCAGTACAAAGAGCAGCTCGCCGACCGGCACGACGCCGAGGAACGCCGGCTGATCTACGTGGCCACCACCCGCGCCCAGCAGCAGTTGCTGCTCACCGGGGCGTTCTGGGGCGGCGGCACGACCGTGCGGAAGGCCAGCCGGTACCTGCTCGAACTGGCCGAGGCGGGTCTCATCGACGCCCTGCCGGAGGGCAGCGAGTTCGACGAGAAGCCGCAGACGGACCAAGACGCCACCGAGGTGTGGCCGTTCGACCCGCTCGGCACCCGCCGCCCCGTGGTCGAGGCCGCCGCTGCCCTGGTGCGCGCGCACGATGACACGGGCACGGATGCCGAAGACGACGGCGCCCGCATCGAAACGCCCTGGTCTAGGGAGGTGACCCTGCTGCTGGCCGAACGCGCCCAACGCCTGGCCGGACCCGGCGTCCTCGGCGTGCCCACCCGCATCCCGGCCTCCCGGTTCAAGGACTACGTCGACGACCCCGCCGCGGTGCTCGCCAGGCTGCGCCGGCCGATGCCGGAGCGCCCATACCGGGCCACCCGCCTGGGCACCCTGTTCCATTCCTGGGTCGAACAGCGCTCCACCGGGGCGTCGGCCGGCGACCTCATCGACGTCGGGCCGGACGAACTCGACGTGGACCCCGACACCGACATCGACATCGACACCGGTGACGGGATGCCGCTCGAGCTGGAACAGCTGGACCGGTTCAAGGCCACCTTCGAGAGGTCACCCTGGGCGACGCTGGCACCCGAGGAGGTGGAGATCGAGATCCACCACGTGCTGGGTGATCAGGTCTTCATCTGCAAACTCGACGCCGTCTACAAGACCCCCACCGGCTATCAGGTGGTGGACTGGAAGACCGGCAAGGCGCCCAAGGACGCCGCCGACCTCGAACTCAAGCAGACCCAGCTGGCCCTGTACCGGCTCGCTTACGCCCGCTGGAAGGGCATCGACCCGGCCAGCGTCGACGCTGTCTTCTACTTCGTCGCGGACGACCGCATCGTCGCACCCGAGCGGCTCTACTCGGAGGAGGACCTTCTGGCGGCGTGGTCGTCGGTGGCCGGGTCGTCCGCGCGGCCGTCTGCCGTGCCGTCGACCGTGGGGATCGGACCCGTCGAGTCGTCGCCGTAACCGGTATCGAACCCGGCACCGTCGAAACCGGTGCCGTCGAAGCTGGTGACCCTGCTGAACGAGCCGGTGTCGGCGAACTCGCTGGTGCCGTACTCGGAGTTGTCGTCGCTGTTGCGACCGGCGGACCCGGTGGCCTGGGTGCGCGGGGTGTCCTTGAGCATCGACTCGACGTCGGAGACGCTGAGGATGGGCCCGGTATCGGGGGAGAGCGAGTTCATGGTGTGGCTGTGCACGTTGTCGACCAGACCGTCCAGCATCGACACCGCGTCGTCGACGATGGCCTCGTCGTGGGTGTCGACGCCGTGCAGCAGCCAGCGGGCCAGTTCCAGCTCGGCGTAGAGCATCGCCCGCTGGGTGATCAGCGGGTCGTTGCCCTGCCGCGCTGCGGTGTAGGTGGCCACGGCAGTCTCGGCGGCGTCACCGCGCGCGGCGAGCAACCAGTTCAGGTCGCGGGCCGGGTCGCCGACACAGAGTCCAGACCAGCCGAGCACCCCACACACGGCGTCGTCGCTGATCAGGAAGGACTCCGCGGTGAGTGACCCGTGGATCACCGTCGGCGCGAACTGCCAGAGAGCGTTGTCGTCGGTGGCGAGTTCCCAGCGCCGCAGCAGCGCTGCGGGCAGCTTGCCGGTGTTCGCGGCCCGGTCGATCAGGTCGATGGTGGCGGTGCGGCAATCCTGGGCGCTCTGCTGCACGAGGCCGGCGTCGCCGATGAATGCCGACGGCAGCCCGTGGATGGCGGCGATCGCGCGGCCGATCGACCCGGACACTCCCTCATGCCCGGTGAGCGCATCCGCATCGTACGAGGCGCCGGGCAGACGCTCGTAGACCACAGCCCTGGTGCCTTCGAACGGCGCCTGGCCCACGAACACCGGCACGTCGAACGGCAGCCTGCTGCGGTTGCCCGTCGTCAGAGCGCGCAACGCCACGAGGTCGGCTGACTGCTCGGTTTCGGCCGCCTGCGACGTGGGAACCCTGATGATCAGTTCCTTCTCATCGCGGGTGATCAGCAAGGCAGAGTCGAACAACCCGCCGCCGCCGAGACTGTGGTTTCGGGCGTGGGCGACGTCGAGCTCCGGCACTGCATTGGTGGCCAACGCGGCTAGAGTGAGGTGGGATCTGGCCATGCCTACTAGGTTAGGTCGAGTTCCTCCCGGTGAGGCCATTCGCCACGCCTGCAGACAACTTCGGCACGTGTTGCCCGATTTTTGAGGGGTCTCATGTCGTTCAGGTTCACGGCCACGCTGCCACTGTCCAGGCACGCCGTTGATCGCGACAACGACGCCCGCGCCCAACCCGATTTGTTCGAGCGGCTCTGGGCGGATGCCGGCACCCGGGTTCTGCCGCTCTGGCGCGGTACCGTGCTGCTCGCCGCCGCCGCCGGGAACGACCGGCCCCGGTTGTTGTTGCTCGAGCCGGCCGATCTCACCATCGACCCGGCGGCCGCCCTGCGGGTCTACCTCGGCCTGTCGCTGGACGCCGACGCCGCCGAACCCGTCGGCACCCCGCTCGTGGCCGTGCCGCTGGACGATGACCAGGCCGCCGCGCTGGAACCCGACGCGTCGAGGTGGGTGGGCCTGCGCGACTACGCCACCCTCCTCTCGGACCGGGACACCGGCATCCTCACCGAATCCCTCGGCATCCTGCACTGGCACGATTCGCACCCGCACTGCCCGCGCTGCGGCGCGGCGACCGACGTGACCACAGCCGGTTGGGTGCGACACTGCCCCGAGGACGGCAGCCAGATTTTCCCCCGCACCGACGCGGCCGTGATCGTGCTGATCACCGACGACCGCGACAGGGTGCTGCTGGGCTCCAACGCCATGTGGGAGGCGAACCGGTATTCGCTGCTGGCCGGCTTCGTCGAACCCGGCGAATCGTTCGAGTCCGCCGTGGTGCGTGAGGTGTTCGAGGAATCCGGCATGCGGGTCACCGACCCGGTCTACCGCGGGTCGCAGCCGTGGCCGTTTCCGGCGTCGATCATGGTCGGCTTCACCGCCCGTCTGGCCGATAGCCAGCAGGCCGGCTCTCTGGTACCCGACGGCACCGAGATCCTGGATCTGCGCTGGTTCAGCCGCGCCGAGCTCGCCGACCCCGAAAACGGCATCATGCTGCCCGGCCCATCGTCGATCGCCCGCGCACTCCTCGACGACTGGCTGGCTCAGCCGGAGCAGCCCGGTGTCTGACCGGTTGACCCCCACCGCCGAGTCCTTGCTCACCGGACTCGACGAGCAACAGCGCATCGCCGCCGAAGCCCTGATCGGGCCGGTCTGCATGCTCGCCGGCGCCGGCACCGGCAAGACCCGCGCCATCACCCACCGCATCGCCTACGGCGTGATGAGCGGCGCCTACTCGCCGAACCGGGTGATGGCGCTCACCTTCACCGCCCGCTCCGCCGCGGAGCTCCGCGGCCGGCTCCGCCAGCTCGGCGCCGGCGGCGTCGCCGCGCGCACCTTCCACGCGGCCGCGCTGAGCCAGCTGAACTACTTCTGGCCGCACGTCGTCGGCGGCCAAGCGCCCCGCATCCTCGAGGGCAAGGGCCGGCTGCTCGGTCACGCCGCCGAGGTCCTCAAACTCAAGCTGGACACCGCCACCCTGCGCGACCTGGCCGGCGAGATCGAGTGGCGCAAAACCAGCGGCCTCAGCCTGGACCAGTACGCCACCGCCGGCCGTGCCCTGCCCGGCCGGCTCGACATCGACCAGACCCTGGACATGCAGGCCGGCTACGAACGGCTCAAGGACGACCGCAAACAGATCGACTTCGAGGACGTGCTGCTGGCCATGGCCGGCATGATCGAAGCCGAACCCTCCGTGGCGCTGCAAGTGCGTGAGCAGTACCGGTTCTTCGTCGTCGACGAGTTCCAGGACGTCTCCCCGCTGCAGTACGACCTGCTCAAACTGTGGCTCGGCGACCGGCGGGACCTGTGCGTGGTCGGCGATGCCAGTCAGACCATCTACTCCTTCGCCGGGGCCCGGAGCGACTACCTGCTCGACTTTCCCAAGCACTACGAGGACGCCACAGTGGTACGCCTGGAACAGAACTACCGGTCAACGGCCGCCATCGTCGCTACCGCCAACCAGCTGATGCGCGGCCGGCCCGGCGCGCTGTCGCTGCACGCCGCCGTCGCCGAGACCGGGGTGGAGCCCGCCGTACGGGAATACCCCAACGACATGGCCGAGGCCCGCGGGGTGGCCCAAAGCATCTTCGAACTCGTCGAAGCCGGGGTGCCACCGGAGAACATCGCGGTGTTGTACAGGGTCAACGTGCAGGCCGCGCTGCTCGAGACCGCGCTCGGTGATGTCGGCGTGAGCTTCCAGATCCGCGGATCGAAGCGGTTCTTCGACCTGCCCGAGGTGAAGCAGGCGGTGATGTCGCTGCGCGCGGCATCCGTGTCGATCATGGGCGAACCGCTGTTCAAATCGGTCAGCGACGTGCTGCGGGGCCTGGGCTGGAGCCAGACCGCGCCGGAAACCCGCGGCGCGGTGCGCGACCGCTGGGAGGCGTTGAACGCGATCATGGGGCTCGTCGACCAGGCCGCCCCCGGCACCACCTTCCGTCAGTTCACCGACGAGCTGATGGAACGCCAGGCCGGCCAGCACGAACCGACCGTCGCCGCGGTGACCCTGGCCACCCTGCACTCGGCCAAGGGCCTGGAATGGGACGCCGTGTTCGTGGTGGGGCTCTCCGAGGGTCTGGTGCCGATCAGCTACGCCGGCACCTTCGAGCAGGTCGACGAGGAACGCCGGTTGCTCTACGTGGGTGTCACCCGGGCGCGGAAACGCCTCTCGCTCAGCTGGTCCGCGGCCGGAAGCCAGCAGCGTTCCCCGCGAGAACGATCACGCTTTCTGGCAGAAATCGGCATCCGCACCGCTCGTGCGGCCGGTGCGCGCGGCGTCTGACCGTCAGCGATTCAGCGTCGATCGCCAGTGACGCGGCCGCGAACTCGTTCGAGGACGCGAACACCCGCTCGTGCACGATGCCGGCCGCCGTCGAGGCCACCTCGATGCCCATCCGGGTCGTTTCGGTGGGTGCCGTGCGGTGCAGCAACTGGCTGGCGATCGCGGGCCAGGCCGGGTCGAGGTCGACCTGCTCGAGGTCCAGGCAGGTCAGGCACGGGCCGGCCCCGGGTTCCACGAGCGGGCCGACCCGCACTTCGGCGTCGCTGAACAGCACCGGCAGGTGCGGCACATCCCGCCGCAACCAGTGACCGTGCCGCTCCGGAGCGAGCACGAAATGGTCCACGATCACGGCCAGATCAGGGAGCTGCCCTGGCGTCGCAACCGTGATGCCCAGGTCGACCAGCAGGTGCCGAATGCGGTCGGCGGTGGCCCCGGCGCCGTCCACGCAGACCACCGGACGGTTGCCGCGGTGCACCGGGGTGGCCCTCCTGCTGCCGAACCAGGTGGCTGTGAGAGGGGCGGTGTCGGTACCGGGCTCCGCCGGCTGAGTGTCGAGGCCGACCAGCGCGGGGGCCAGGGCGGAGAGCAGGGCGGCGGTCGCCGCATCCGTCGCACCGGACTGTCGCCCG
The DNA here is from genome assembly GCF_004402305.1 of Cryobacterium sp. TMB3-10. Taxonomy (NCBI): domain Bacteria; kingdom Bacillati; phylum Actinomycetota; class Actinomycetes; order Micrococcales; family Microbacteriaceae; genus Cryobacterium; species Cryobacterium sp. TMB3-10. Next base: position 18,305 of record NZ_SOGH01000021.1, read on the forward strand.
AGCATCAGCGCACCCGACCGGGGAATCCCCACCCGGAGCGCGGCGATGACGCTCTCCAGCGGAGCCGTCACCCCCGGTACGATCGCCAACGGCCGGTCGATGCCCAGCTGGATGGTGTCCGGCGTGCGCCAGACGAGCGGATACCGCGGGTCGAGTCGAAGGATCATCCGGCGATCTTCCCTCAGACCGGCCGTCGCCGTCGGATCCATCCACAGGCCCGGATTGCCGCCTGGGAATATGCAGGTCCAGCCCAGACTCCACCCCTAGGCTGACGCAATGATTGAGAAGACCGCACGCCGCGTACTGGTCACCGGAGCCACCGGCTACATCGGGGGCCGACTGGTTCCCAAACTCCTCGAGGCCGGTCATACCGTGCGGGTGCTCGTGCGCTCGCCCCAGAAACTGACCGACGTGCCGTGGGCCGATGACGTCGAGATCGTCGAGGGCGACCTCGGCGATCGGGCCTCGGTGGACAGGGCCAGCGCCGGCATCGACGTGCTCTACTACCTGGTGCACTCGATGGGAGCCAGGGGCGACTTCGAGCAGACCGAACGCACCGCGGCCCGGAACGTGGCCGGCGCTGCGGCCGAGGCGATGGTTTCGCGCATCGTCTATCTCGGCGGCCTGCACCCCGACAGCCCGACCCTCTCGCCGCACCTGCGTTCTCGCGCCGAGGTCGGCCGCATCCTGCTGGACTCCGGCGTGCCCACTGTCGCCTTCCAGGCCGGGGTCGTCATCGGCTCCGGGTCGACGTCGTTCGAGATGATCCGGCACCTGACCGATGTGCTGCCGTACATGCCGGCGCCACGGTGGGTGCGCAACTTCATCCAGCCCATCGCGGTGCGCGACGTTTTGCACTACCTGGTCGCCGCCGCCGATGTGCCCGCGGACGTCAACCGCACCTTCGACATCGGCGGTCCGGACGTGCTGCGGTACGGCCAGATGATGAACGGCTACGCCGTCGAAGCGGGCCTGCACCAGCGCCCGATCGCGCCACTGCCGGTGCTCACCCCGTGGCTCGCGTCGCAGTGGGTCAACCTGGTCACGCCCATCCCGCGCAGCCTGGCCGTGCCGATAATCGCGTCGCTGCAATACGACTGCGTCATGCACGAACACGACATCGACGCGGTGATCCCACCGCCGGCCGGCGGCCTCACCACCTATCGCCGGGCCGTGCGCCTGGCCCTGGGCCGGGTGCGCGACGGCGACGTGGAAACCAGCTGGCAGAACGCCGCGACGGAAGGGGCATCGAGCAACCCGCTGCCCAGCGACCCCGACTGGGCCGGTCACCTCGTGTACACCGACCTCAAGGAGAAGCGCACCTCCGCCAAGCCGGCGGACCTGTGGCGGGTCATCGAGAGCATCGGCGGGGAGAACGGTTGGTACTCGTTCCCGCTCGCCTGGGCGGTGCGCGGTTGGATGGACAAGGTCGTCGGAGGAGTGGGCCTGCGCCGCGGCCGCCGGCATCCCGACCGGCTGCAGACCGGCGACGTGCTCGACTTCTGGCGCGTCGAACGCATCGATCGAGGCAGCTTTCTGCGGTTGCGCGCCGAGATGCGGGTGCCCGGCCGGGCCTGGCTCGAGATGCGTGCCGAGCCCACGGATGACGGTGGCTCGATTTACCGCCAGCGTGCGGTGTTCTTCCCGCGCGGACTCGGCGGCCGGCTGTACTGGTTCTCGATCCTGCCGTTCCACGGCGTGATCTTCAGCGGCATGGCCAACCGCATCACCGCCGCCGCCGAAACCGAAGCTGCCGAAACCGAAGGCGCCACCCTCGCCACCCAGCCGGGGATCCCGATCGGTGCCCCACCGGCGGCCACGACCGCGGAGGCCGCCATCGGCTCCTGACCCGCCCCCCGCTGACCGCTCATCCGTCCGGCGAGCTCGAGGGGGAGCCGGCTGACGGGACCTTGCCAGTTTCGACCCTAGCCACCGTGCACCGCGGAGCGCATCATGGAAGCAAGCGGTGAGGAGTCCAGATGTCCGGTGCGGTGGTGTTCGTCGGCGATGGTCTCAGCGCGGGCGCTCGATGGGAGGAACGGTTCCCCGACCTTGAGGTGCAGAACCTCGGCGTGAACGGGGACACGACAGATGAGGTCCTGGGTCGGCTCGATCAGGTTGTGCAGGCCGACCCCGATGCCGTCGTCCTGCAGGTGGGTACCAACGATGTGGGCTGGAACCGTTCGGACGAGTACATCGTGCGCAACATTGAGACCATCCTGTGCACCCTGCGCAAGCAGCTGCCCGGCACCCGGCTGCTCATCCAGTCCGTGCCCCCGAGGGAGAAGGAATTCGTGCACGTGATCCGGTCGGTCAACCGACACCTGCGCCAGTTCGCGCCGACCGTCAAGGCTCGCTACCTGGATCTCTGGCCGGTGTTGGCCGCCGAGGACGGCACGCTCAGCGCCGAATGGTCGGCCGATCACCTGCACCTCATCGAAGCCGGCTACGTCGTCTGGTTCACCGAGCTACGGCCCGCACTCGTCGACCTGCTTGAACACCCGCCGGAAACGCTGTCCGTCAGCCGGCACCCCGCCTGACGCACCCGTCGCGGCACCGGAGAGAAACGCACACGGCCGGTGACCGGTGTCTGACCTCCCTCGGTACCATGAGACCATGCACCGACCCGTCAGTTTCCGCCTCCGACTGTCGTTGGCCGCGACGATTCTCGCCGGGCTCACCCTCCTCGGCGCGAGCCCTGCGTCGGCTTTGGCCGCCCCGGCCCGCGCTGCCGGAGCGACATTCGCGCCCCAGTCGGTTTCGGCCGGCGTCGACGATTTCAGCTTCGCGTCCCTGCACGCCGACTACAGGCTCGACCGTGACGAGGAGGGCCATTCCACCCTGGCCACCACCGAGACCCTCGTCGCCCAGTTCCCCGAGACCGACCAGAACAAGGGCATCCGGCGGCAGATCCCCACCCACTACCGGGGTGAGCCCACCAACCCGACCAACGTCAGGGTCACCGACGAGAACGGCACCGAGCGGGACTACGAAACCGACACCGACAGCGACGACTCCGATGACGAGTTCCTCATCATCACCATCGCCGACGATGACTTCGTCCACGGCGAACAGACCTACGTCATCAGCTATACCCAGAAGAACGTCGCCCACTTCCCCGATGACACGACGGATGAGGAGTTCTTCTGGGAGGTGAACGGCACCGGCTGGGCCCAGCCGTTCGGCACCGTCTCCGCCACGGTGCACGTGGCAGCCGACCTGGTTCCCGCCCTCACCGGTCAGACCGCCTGCTACCAGGGCGTGTCGACATCCGGCGCGACCTGCGACACGCTCGACAGCGCCGCCGACGGCGACGAATGGGTCATTGAGGCCACCGCACGCGACCTGGGCCCGCACGAGGGCCTCGCCCTCGCTGTGGGCTTCGACGAGGGTACTTTCGTCCCCAGGGACGATTCGTTCACCGCCAACGTGTTCCCGACGATCGCGTTGCTCGCGGCTCTGGCCGCGCTGACCACGGCCGTGATCGGCGTCGCCCTGCGCAACACCCGCTGGCGCAACCGGCCCGGCCGGCCCACCATCATCGCCGAATACCTGCCGCCCACGGGCGTGAACCTGTTGCAGGCCGGCGGTGTTCTCGGCGCCAAGGCCAGCGGCAAGTCCCTCACCGCCCAGTTCCTGCAGTTCGCCGTGAACGGCAACGTGCGGGTCCTCGAGGGCGACGGCAAGAACCACTACCTCCTCGAGTTGCGCAGCCGGGCGGGCATTGACCCCACCGAGCGTGCCGTCCTCGACGCCCTGTTCCCCGCCCACCGGCCCATCGGCACCATTCGGGACTTCAAGAAGACGGATGCGAAACTGGGCACCGCCCTGACCGCCGCCAAGAGTGACGCCCGCAAGCAGTTGATCACCGACGGGCTCCGAGAGAAGAAGGGCGGCGCCCTCAGCGGTTGGCTGTTCGGTGTGGCCATCGTCGCCGGCCTCGTCGCGATGATCGCGAGCATAGTGTCGTTCGCCACCGAGGTCGCCGGCGCGTGGCCCGCGCTGCTCCTGGTCGTTGGCCTGGGCGCCGCGATACTTACGATCGCCGTGACGGCCGACGTGCGCCCGCTCACGGCCCGCGGCGCCGAACTGCGCGACTACCTGAAGGGTGTTTCCGTGTACATCTCACTGGCCGAAGCGGACCGACTTCGGGTGCTGCAGAGCCCCGCCGGCGCCCTGCGCACGCCGTCCCGGCCGGATAAGACTCCCGGTGCGGTGGCGACCGACCCCGTGCAGGTGCTCAAGCTCTACGAGCGACTGCTGCCGTTCGCCGTGCTGACCGGTCAGGAGAAGGAGTGGTCCACGGTGCTGGGCGACTACTATGCCGGTGCCCACCAGCAGCCGGACTGGTACGTCGGTACCGCGCCGTTCAGCGCCGCGTACTTCGCCACCGGCGTCTCAGCGTTCGCCACGTCAGCATCGACGGGTATCGCAGCCAGCTCGGCCGGTTCCGGTTCGAGCGGTGGTGGCTCCGTCGGCGGCGGAGGCGGCGGCGGCGGGGGAGGGGGCGTCTGATGGGCACCCCGGCAGAACCTGCCTATACCCGCTCGGCCCTGGCACCCGGCCTGCTCGGCGCGATCGCGCTGCTGGCCGGGCTGGCCCTGCTCGATGTCGACAGCTTTGTAATCATCCGGTACATCGTCAGCATCCTGGCTCTCATCATCTGCGTCTTCGTCATTCAGGCCAAGGCGTGGTGGTGGCTCATCGGGCTGGTGCCGATCGCGGTGCTGTGGAATCCGATCGTCGTGATCGAACTGCACGGGCAGGGCTGGGTGTCCGCTCAGTTCATTGCCGCTCTGGTCTTCATCATCGTCGGAATCCGGACCAAGGTCCCGACCGCTGTGCACCGCTAAATCCGGGGGCGGGCATAGACTAAGGATGCGTCTGGAGCCGGGCTCGACCGTGGCCCCGCGGCCATCAGTGCACAAGTGACTGAAAGCTGCGGCGTCCCGCTGCTCGATCATGGGGTTCGGCGTATCGATCGCACAGGCATCCTGCGGATGCGCAACACGACCAGCGCGCATTGAGTGATGCGCTGGTGTGAAGTGGAGAAAAATGGCACACACCCGCCCCAACGGAGCGGGCCGCGCTGGAGCCGGCAGCGGTCGAACACGTCAACGACCGCGCTCGCGCGACGACGACGCCCCGATCATCCCGATCCTCGCCCGCAAGGTGCGCGAGGTCGAAGCCAAGGCTCAGAGCGGCACCAAGCTCGGCCCCACCAACCGCACCAAGTACCAGGTCATCGCGCTGCTGATGCGCGAAGAACGCGCCCGCGTGAAGACCGACCCCGAACTGACCGACGCGAACCGCGCCGAACTTCTCAAACGCCTCGACGGTATCGCCCAGATCCTCGCGAAGACCGCGGCCCGCGACACCAGTCTGATCACCCTGCTCGAACCGGATGCCGGCGTCTCCACCGTCGCCCAGCGGTTCCGCCGCGACTGGCTGTTGGAATCGGGCGCGGAACTCAGCCCGGACGAACTCATCATCACCCGCGAACCCGAGGCCAAGCCCGAGGTGCCGCAGAACCAGGTCATCCCGCAGTCCGTGCGTGCCCGCCAGATGGCCAATCCGTTCCTGGCCCCCGACTTCAGCGCCGTGAAGGCCGCGCCGGTCTCTGCCGCCCGTCGCCTGGCCAACTGGGAACTGCTCGGCCCGCTGTTCAAGGCCTTCGAGTTCGGTTCCGGCGGCCAGGCCGCCAGTATGGACCTGCCCGAAGCGCCCAACGTCGACAGGTTCTCTCCGCGCGGCATGGAGCTTATGCGCCACCAGGCACGGTTCGTGGAAAGCGCCCGCCTCGGCCACCGCAGCTACCTGCTCGCCGACGAGCCCGGCCTCGGCAAGACCGCGCAGAGCCTGCTCGCCGCCTCCGTCGCCGGTGCCTACCCGCTGCTGGCGATCGTGCCCAACGTCGTGAAGATGAACTGGGTGCGCGAGGTCGAACTGTGGACGCCGCACCGTCGCGCCACGGTCATCCACGGTGACGGCGACACCCTCGACGCCTTCGCCGATGTCGTCGTGGTCAACTACGACGTTCTCGACCGGCACCTGGCCTGGCTCGGCACCCTGGGCTTCAAGGGCATGGTCGTCGACGAGGCCCACTTCATCAAGAACCTGCAGTCGCAGCGGTCCAAGCACGTGCTCAGCCTCGCCGAGCAGATCCGCCGCCGCACCCCGGGCAACAACCCGCTGCTGATGGCGCTGACCGGAACCCCGCTGATCAACGACGTCGACGACTTCCGCGCCATCTGGCAATTCCTCGGCTGGATCGACGGCGACAAGCCGACCGCCAAGCTCATGGCACGCCTGGAGGAAACCGGGCTCACCCCCGCCGATGCCGGCTTCTACACCGCGGCCCGCGCCGCGGTCATCGACATGGGCATCGTGCGCCGCCGCAAGGTCGACGTCGCCGCCGACCTGCCCGCCAAGCGCATCGCCGACCTTCCGGTGGAGCTCGACAGCGAACTGGGCCGTTCCATCCAGAAGGCCGAACGTGAGCTCGGCGCCCGCCTGGTGCAGCGGTACAAGGCCCTCGTCGCCGCGCGCCACCCCGGCGTGCGCAACCCGGAGATCGACGACGAGCAGCGCGCCGCGTACATCCGCGCCGTCGCCCACGCCGATCTCGAGGAATCCAAGGGCACCAGCACCGGTGAGAACGTGTTCACCATGGTGCGCAAGATCGGTCAGGCCAAGGCCGGGCTCGCCGCGGACTACGCGGCCCAGCTGGCCCACTCGGTGGGCAAGGTCGTCTTCTTCGCCAAGCACATCGACGTGATGGATGCCGCGGAGGAGATCTTCGCCAAACGCGGCCTGCGCACGGTGTCGCTGCGGGGCGATCAGAGTGCCCTGGCCCGCCAGGCCGCGATCGACTCGTTCAACACCGACCCCGAGGTCGCCGTCGTGGTGTGCTCGCTGACCGCGGCCGGAGTCGGCGTGAACCTGCAGGCGGCATCCAACGTGGTGCTCGCGGAACTGAGCTGGACGGCGGCCGAGCAGACCCAGGCCATCGACCGGGTGCACCGGATCGGCCAGGCCGAGCCTGTCACCGCCTGGCGGATCATCGCCGCACACACTATTGACGCGCGCATCGCCGAACTCATCGGCAGCAAGCAGGGCCTCGCGGCCCGCGCGCTCGACGGGGCAGACGAAGACGTCTCCGCGGCAGATTCAGTGCAGGCCAGCGCGTTGGTATACGTACTCACGCAGGCGCTGGACGGTGAGCTGTAACACCGGGCCGGAAGTCCCTACCTCAGAGCAGCGCCGCCGGTGTTGACTTGATCCAGGCCAATGCTCGCCGCCATGATGGTGGACGGGCGATCCGCCGAAACACACATGCATGTAATAAGGAGTAGCCAAGAAATGAAGATCGGTATCCTCACCAGCGGCGGAGACTGCCCGGGCCTCAACGCAGTGATTCGGGGTGCCGTCCTCAAGGGGGGACGCGCATACGACTCGGAGTTCGTGGGCATCCGCAACGGCTGGCGCGGGCTGGTACAGGGCGAGTTCATGAAGCTCGACCGGCACAGCGTTCGTGGCCTGTCCCGCCAGGGCGGCACCATCCTGGGTAGCTCGCGCACCAACCCTTACGAGGGCGAGAACGCGGGTCCGGAAAACATCCAGAAGACTATGGACGCCGAGGGTATCGACGCCATCATCGCCATCGGCGGGGAGGGCACCCTCACGGCTGCCCGCCGCCTCACGGATGCCGGTATCAAGATCGTCGGCGTGCCCAAGACCATCGACAACGACCTCGCCGCCACCGACTACTCCTTCGGCTTCAACACCGCCGTCGAGATCGCCACCGAAGCCATCGACCGTCTCCGCACCACCGCTGACTCCCACGGCCGCTGCATGGTCGTCGAGGTCATGGGCCGCCACGTGGGCTGGATCGCCCTGCACTCCGGCATGGCCGGCGGAGCACACGCCATCCTCATCCCCGAGCAGCCGCAGACCATCGAGCAGATCTGCGAGTGGGTCGAGAGCGTCCGCGACCGCGGCCGCGCGCCGGTCCTCGTGGTTTCCGAAGGATTCCTGCTCGCCGAAATGGGCGAGGCGCACTCGCACAAGGGCCTGGACGCGTTCAACCGTCCGCGCCTCGGCGGCATCAGCGAGCTCATTGCCCCGATGATCGAAGAACGCACCGGCATCGAAGCACGGGCGACCGTACTCGGCCACACCCAGCGTGGTGGCGCCCCGTCGGCCTACGACCGGGTGCTGGCCACCCGCCTCGGCATGTCAGCGGTCGACGCCGTCATCGAGGGCAAGTGGGGTTCGATGGTTTCCCTCAAGGGCACCGACATCCGTAACGTCAGCATCGCCGACGCCACCATGGACCTCAACCGGGTCACCCAGGAGCGTTACGACGAAGCGGCCGTGCTCTTCGGCTAAACCCGTACTCATGACAGAACTGCCCGGACGACTCAGGTCGGCCGGGCAGTTTCTGTCTGACGACAAGTCAGGCGGCGGGTGCGAGCTTGGCCTGCACCTGCGCGAGCGACGGGTTCGTCGCGGCCGAGCCATCCGGGAACAGCACTGTCGGCACGGTGCGGTTGCCGCCGTTGAGGCTCATGACGAGCTCTGACGTGCCGTCGACCTCTTCGACGTTCACCTCGGTGTAGCCGATGCCGACCTTGTCGAGCTGACTCTTCAGGCGCGAGCAGTAGCCGCACCAGGTCGTGGTGAACATCGTGATAGTTCCGGTCTCAGGCACAAAATCCATGGGTACAGCGTAACCGAGGATTCTGGAGCCCCGCGGGGCGCTCGCTACGATGACACCATGACCGAACTGCCCCAGGTGTGCGTGTGCTACCTCACCCGCCTCTCCGAGACCGGCGAGCCCCAGGTTCTGCTCGGCCGCAAGAAGAAGGGCCTGGGTCTGGGCAACATCGTCGGGCTCGGCGGCAAGCTCGAACCCGGTGAATCCGCCCTGGATGCCGCGGTGCGGGAGATCGAGGAGGAGTCGGGCCTGACCGTGGGAGCCGACGCGCTCACCCCGATGGGGGTGCTCACCTACCTGTTCCCGCACAAACCCGCCTGGAGCCAGCGGTCGAACGTCTTCGTCACCGACCGGTTCAGCGGAATTCCCCGCGAATCCGACGAGCTGAACCCTGAATGGTTCACGATCGCCCGGCTACCCGTCGACGAGATGTGGGATGACGCCAGGCACTGGCTGCCCGGTGTGCTGGCCGGACAGCGGGTCGAGGCCACGTTCACCTTCGGTGCGGACCTCGCCACTGTCGTGGCCCGCGACTGACGTCCTGCCACCTGAATTCCGGGTGAACGACGAATGAACGCACCCTGAATTGACCTGCCCGCCTCAGGCTGTCAGGATCAACGAGGCCCGGTTTCGAGCCAGCCATCTCTCTTGCGTGCCGGTTATGTATGTACCCGACCACGGTTCGGGTAATACAAGGAAAGACGCCGGTGGATTTCACCCTTATCGTCGCGCTGGTCATCGCACTGGCACTCATCTTCGACTTCACCAACGGATTCCACGACACGGCCAACGCCATGGCCACCCCGATCGCAACCGGGGCCATGAAGCCCAAGGTCGCGGTCGGTGTCGCGGCGGTTCTCAACCTCGTCGGAGCGTTCCTGTCCACCGAGGTCGCCAAGACGGTGTCCGGCGGCATCATCAAGGAGGGTGACGGAGGAATCCAGATCAGCCCGGAAATGATCTTCGCCGGACTGATCGGCGCGATCGTCTGGAACCTGATCACCTGGCTGCGCGGCCTGCCGTCCAGTTCCAGCCACGCCCTGTTCGGCGGCCTCATCGGCGCCACCATCATCGGGGTGGGGGCGCAGGCCGTGGCCTTCGACGTCGTCCTGGCCAAGGTGATCCTGCCCGCGCTGATCGCTCCGATCACCGTCGGCATCGTCGCGTACCTCGCCACCCGCCTGGCCTACGCCATCACCCGCCGCGACGCCGGCAAGCCTGATGGCCGCGGCGGCTTCCGCTACGCGCAGATCTTCTCCTCGTCGCTGGTGGCCCTCTCGCACGGCACCAACGACGCGCAGAAGACCATGGGCGTCATCACCCTGACCCTCATCGCCGGTGGTTACCAGGCCGTGGGTTCGGGACCGCAGTTCTGGGTGGTGGCGTGCTGCGCCCTCGCGATCGCGATCGGTACCTACACCGGCGGCTGGCGCATCATTCTCACCATGGGCCGTGGGCTCACCGAGATCAAGCCCGCCCAGGGCTTCGCTGCCGAGACCAGCACCGCCGCGACCATCCTCGCGTCCAGCCACCTCGGCTTCGCTCTCTCCACCACCCAGGTCGCCTCCGGGTCGGTCATCGGCTCCGGCCTGGGCCGACGCGGCTCCACGGTGCGTTGGGGCATGGCCGGCCAGATCGCGCTGGGTTGGCTGCTCACCCTGCCGGCTTCCGCCATCATGGGCGCGTTCGCCGCAGGTCTGGCCCTGCTCGGCCCGATCGGCATCGTGCTCGACGTCGTCATCGGCACGGCCGTGGTCTACGTGCTCTTCCAGTGGTCCAAGCGCGACAGGATCTCACACGACAACCTGCACGACATCGATGACGCGGGCCACGTCGTGAAGATCAGGAAAACGCCCCGCAAACCGTCCCGCAAGGACCGACAGAAGGTTGCACTGTGATCGACTGGGCCGCTTTCCTCGTTGTCGCGGCAGCCGCGCTGGTGTCCTCGGCCGTCGTTGTCTCGCTCTACTCGCTGGGCCTGCGCCTGCTCACCACGGCCGGGCGCATCCCGACGGTGGAACCCGCCGAGTTCACCGGCGCGATCACCGTGCTCAGCCCGGCGCGGGCCGCGAAGGACGCCAAACGCGCCCGTAAGGCCCTCAAGGCCAACCCGCTCACCGACATCCAGAAGTCGGTCGCTCAGTACGCAGGCTACCTCTGCTTCGGGCTGTGCGGCCTGATCGTGCTCTACGGCGTCTACCTGATAGTCCCCGCGCTGCACCAGTAGCGACCAGCCCCGCGAACCGAGAGAAAAGCCCCGAAAAACCGCTCGGGAAGGTGCTCAGCTCACAGTTCGCGGGCCGGCGGGGGGCTACGCCGTGCGGCGCACCCGGGCCACCCAGGTCATCAGGTGGTAGATCACGATGGCGGCCACGGTGCCCAGCGCGATGCCGTTGAACGTGAGGGTGCCGGCGCTGAAGGTGTAGTCGGCGATGCCGATGATCAGGGCGGTGGCGGCGGTGAACTGGTTGACCGGCTTGCTGAAGTCCACTTTGTTGTCGAGCCAGATCTTCACGCCGATGATGCCGATGAGCCCGTACAAGGCCGTCGTGACGCCGCCGAGCACGCCCGCCGGGATGGTGCTGATGACGGCGCCGATCTTGGGGGAGAGGCCCAGCAGCACCGCGGTGATGCCGGCCACCCAGTACGCGGCCGTCGAGTAGATCCGGGTGGCGGCCATCACGCCGATGTTCTCGCCGTAGGTGGTGGTGCCGGAGCCGCCGCCGAAACCGGCCAGAACCGTGGCGAGGCCGTCGGCGAGCAGGGCACGGCCGGTGAGCTTGTTGACCGAGCTGTCGGTCATCTGCGCGACACCGCGGATGTGGCCCACGTTCTCGGCGATCAGCACCAGCACCACGGGGAGGAACGCCGGCAGGATCGCCCACACCGCGGGGTTCTCGAACGGGTTCGTCAGCAGGGTCAGCGGCGGCAGGCCGACCCAGGCGGCGTCACCGACGGCGCTGAAGTCGACCTCGCCCTGGATGACCGCGGCGATGTAACCGACGATGACGCCCAGGAAGATCGACAGACGGCCGAGGATGCCGCGGAACAGCACCGTTGAGAGGATGACGGCGGCGAGGGTGATCAGCGCGGTGAGCGGCGCGAGGGTGAAGTTGGCCTTCGCCACCGGTGCCAGGTTGAAGCCGATCAGCGCGACGATCGCACCGGACACGACCGGCGGCATCAGGGCGTCGATCCAGCCGGCCCCGGTGAACTGCACGATGGCGCCGACCAGTGCCAGCAGCACTCCGACGGCCAGGATGCCGAACAGCGCGCTGCCCATGCCCGCGGTAGCGACGGCGGCGGTGATCGGGGCGATGAACGCGAACGACGACCCGAGGTAGGACGGCAGTTTGTTGCGCGTGATCAGCAGGAACAGGATCGTGCCGATGCCGGAGAAGAGGATGGTGGTGCTCGGCGGGAAACCGGTGATCAACGGGACCAGGAAGGTCGCGCCGAACATCGCGACCACGTGCTGGGCTCCGATGCCGATCGTAATCGGCCAATTCAGGCGTTCGCCGGGGGCCACGACGTCGGTCGGGCCGACGGTCTTACCGTCGCCGTGCAGGGTCCAGGGCAGTGCCATTGGTGTCTCGTTTCTCTGGGATCCGGCCGCACGCATACCTCGCGCAGCCCTAGCTGAGCGTAGTGCTCCGCCAGCCGCACCACCGAGTTTGCCCCGGGGTCAGCGGACCGGATTAGGATCACCCCATGACTTCGCATACCGGCGCGCGCGCTCTCGATCCCCTCGAGATCCGGGTGTCCGGCGGGCTGGTGCGCGGCGTCAGCGAGCGCGGAATCCGCGCGTGGCGAGGCATCCCCTATGCGGCTGCTCCGGTGGGCCCACTGCGTTTCCGCGCCCCCGCCGCGGCTCCGCCCTGGCCGGGCGTGCGCGACGCGACGGAGTTCGGACCGGTCGCCGCCCAGAGCCATAAGGGCCAGTTCCTCGGCGCGCACCCGCGCATCCCGCAGAGCGAAGATTGCCTGGCCCTCAACGTGATCGCCCCGGATGCGCCGATCGACGACGGGGCGCTTCGCCCCGTAATGGTGTTCGTGCACGGCGGCGCGTACAGCGTCGGGTCGTCGCGCGAGAATCCCCGCCAGGGTGAGGGACTGGTCCGCCGCGCCGGGATCCTGTACGTGAGCATGAACTACAGGCTGGGCGCGCTCGGCTACCTCGACTTCAGTCGCTACTCCACGCCCGAGCGGCCGTTCGAGAGCAACCTGGGTCTCCGCGACCAGGTCGCGGCGCTTGCCTGGGTGCGCGCCAACATCCGTGCGTTCGGCGGCGACCCGGAGGCGGTGACCCTGTTCGGCGAATCGGCCGGCGGCAACGCGGTGACCACCCTGATGACCGTGCCGGCGGCCGCGGGGCTGTTCCAGCGGGCCATCGCCCAGAGCGCCCCGCCGAACGCCGTGTACCCGCCGGCGCTGACCGCCGAGTGGGCGGCGACATTCGTGCGCATCCTCGCCGAGCAGGCCCCCGCTGCCCCGGCATCGCCGACCGCCGGCGCAGGGCACCAGGCCGAACCGCCGGTGAGTTCGGGCCTGACCGACGCCGAGGCCGTTCGTCTGCTGCTGGACGCCGACCCCGCCCGCCTCGCCCAGGCCACCACCACCCTCACCGTGCGCTCGCCCGACCAGTACCCAGGCACCATCCCGCTCTGCCCGGTCATCGACGGTGATTTCTTGCCCGAACGGCCGCTGGACGCGTTCCGCGACGGCCGGGCGCACCGCATCCCGCTGCTCATCGGCACCAACCAGCGCGAGGGTTCGCTGTTCAGTGGCCGCATCGACATTCTCGCGTCAACGCCGCCGCGCATGCGGGCGGTCTTCGCCAACACCAAGAAGAAGGCCAAGAAGGCCCTCAAAGCGCAGTACCCGGGCATCCCCGCGGCGCGGGCCGCGCTCGACTTCGGCGGCGACTACTCGTTCTGGTATCCGAGCGTGAAGGTGGGCGAGCGGCACTCCAGATACGCCCCGGTGTACTTCTACAGGTTCGACGCCGCGCCCCGGCTACTGCGTCGGATGGGCCTGGATGCCACGCACGGCCTCGAACTGTTCCCACTCTTCGACAGACTGGACGGCTGGTTCGGCCGGGGCATGACGGTGCTCGGCGGCCGGCGGGAGTTCAAGGCCATCGGTGCGCGCATGCAGGGTTGGTGGCTGGGTTTTGCCGGCACGGGCGTTCCGGATGCCGCCTGGCCGCCATATACCGAGGCGGACAGGTTGACGCTGGTCATCGACAGCCGCGACCGGATCGAGGCCGATCCGCAGGCCGAACGGCGGGTCGCCTGGGGCAAATTCGTGCCGCACGTTTAGCCAGCCAGGTTGGGCCGATTATCACGGCCGCGGGACGCGTCGTAGACTAAGGCGTTTGGCACGCCGCCGCACACCGACCGGGAGAGCATCATTTCCGCATCAGAGCACGAGTCCACCGCAGCAGCCCCAACCGCCACGACAGGCACCTCGACCGGAACACCATTGGCGTCCGGTCCATCCGAGCCCACGGGGCGCGGTACCAAGTCCGTGCTCGACCGGTATTTCGAGGTCACTCGCCGCGGCTCCACCTGGAGCCGCGAGGTGCGTGGCGGCCTGGTCACCTTCGTCACGATGGCCTACATCGTCATCCTCAACCCGCTGATCCTCGGCGGCTTCAGTGCCGACCAGGCCGCGGTGGATGTCGCCGGCAACTGGCTGCCCAACGGCCAGGTCGCCGCGGTGACCGCGCTCACGGCCGGGGTGATGACCATCCTGTTCGGTGTCATCGCCCGACTGCCGTTCGGTTTCGCCGCCGGGCTCGGTATCAACTCGTTCCTGGCCGTGAGCGTCGTGGGCCAGGTCACCTGGCCGGAGGCCATGGGCCTGGTCGTCATCAACGGCCTCATCATCGTGTTGCTGGCATCCACGGGCCTGCGCGAAATGATCTTCACCGCCGTGCCCCGTCAGCTCAAGATCGCCATCACCGTGGGGATCGGCCTCTTCATCGCGTTCATCGGCCTGGTCGACTCCGGTTTTGTGCGCTCCAGCGGCGTCGCCTCCCCGCCCGTGCAGCTAGGCGAGTCCGGTTCGGTCGCCAGCCTGCCCACAACGGTGTTCGTGATCGGGCTTTTGCTGATCGGTGTGCTTGTGGCCCGCAAGGTCAAGGGGGCCCTGCTCATCGGTATCGTCGGCACCACGGTGCTCGCCGTGATCCTGGAGGCCATCTTCAAGGTCGGTCCTTCGCTCGGCACCAACCCGGCCGGTTGGAACCTCAACGCCCCGGTGCTGCCGACCAGCTTCGTCGCACTGCCCGACCTGTCCCTCGTGGGCGAGGTGAGCTTCGGCGCGTTCGAGCGCATCGGTGTTCTTGCGGCAGTGATGCTGGTCTTCACGCTGGTCTTCACGAACTTCTTCGACGCCATGGGCACCATGACCGGGCTCTCCAACGAGGCCGGTGTCGCCGACAAGGACGGCAACTTCCCCCGGCTCAAGTCGGCGCTGATCGTCGAGGGCGTCGGTGCCGTCGTCGGTGGCGCCACCTCCTCCTCGTCGAACACTGTCTTCATCGAGTCCGGCGCCGGAATCGGTGAGGGCGCCCGAACGGGCTTCGCGAACGTCGTCACCGGGCTCTTGTTCCTGGCCGCAATGTTCTTCACCCCGCTCACCCAGATCGTTCCGCTCGAGGTTGCCGCAGCGGCCCTCGTGATCGTGGGTGCCATGATGGTGTCGCAGATCCGGTTTATCGACTTCAGCGACTTCTCCATCGTGCTGCCGGTGTTCCTCACCATCATCGTGATGCCGCTGAGTTACTCGATCGCCAACGGCATCGGCGCCGGCTTCATCAGCTGGGTCATCGTGCGCTCGCTCTCCGGCAAGGCGCGTGAGATCAGCCCGCTGCTCTGGGTCGTCGCGGTCGGCTTCCTGGTCTTCTTCGTGCGCGGTCCCGTCGAGGTCCTGTTCGGCGTCTAACGGATGCGCGCGCCCGCCACCGCGACTGGCCGGCTGTGACCTGACATTTGAGGCCTCCTGGATGCGTTCCAGGGGGCCTCAACTGGCTTCTGGTGCGTGCGCCGTGCGAGGGATGCGCTACTCCAGTAAGCCGCGTAGCTCCGCTGAAGGCTACGAGGCCATCGAACACGACGTCCTCCCCGAGGAGCCCGCCGCCACGTAACTTGTGGAGTCGCACCTGCGTTTTCTTGCACAGACCCTGCCCGGAGACGACGGTTACCTGCGTAACGCAGGCGAAACGTGCGGCTCCGGTGCCGGGCCGGGGCCTCGCGATAGAGTGGGTCGGTCATGAGCCACAAGCTCTTCACCGAAGGCAATGGAGCCCACGTGCACCCCACCAGCAGCATGTCCGCAAGAACCGAAACGACGAACGCCGAATTGACCATAGAAGACACGACCAGCCCCCAGGATCTCAGCGCCGACATCCCCGCCGTCACCCCCGGCTTCCGCATCGAGCGCGATTCGCTCGGCCGAGTCGAGGTCCCCGCGGACGCCTACTGGGGTGTGCACACCAAGCGGGCGCTGGAGAACTTTCCCATCGCCAAGCGTCCGATCTCGGTCTACCCCGACTTCGTCGTGGCCCTCGCCTCGGTGAAGCAGGCCTGCGCCCGCGCGAACGCCGAGGTGGGCGCGCTCTCCCAAAAGCGGGCCGACTGGATCGACGCCGCCTGCCAGGAGATCATCGAGGGCAAGCACCACGACCAGTTCGTGGTGGGAGTCATGCAGGGCGGCGCCGGCACCTCCACCAACATGAACGCCAACGAGGTCATCTGCAACCTCGCGCTGGAAAACGCGGGCTATGGGCGCGGCCGCTACGACATTCTCAGCCCGATCGACCACGTCAACCGCAGCCAGTCCACCAACGACACCTATCCCACCGCGATCAAGATCGCCCTGGCGTTCTTCCTCAAGCACCTGCTCCGCGAACTGAAAGCGCTGCAGGGCTCCTTCTCGGTCAAGGCCGACGAGTTCGAGCAGATCCTCAAGGTGGGGCGCACCCAGATGCAGGACGCGGTGCCGATGACCCTCGGCCAGGAGTTCCACGGCTTCGCCACCACCCTCGGCGAGGACTACGACAGGCTCACCGAGACGATCTGGCTTCTCGCCGAGGTCAACCTGGGCGCCACCGCGATCGGCACCGGCATCACGGCCGATCCCGGGTACGCGGCCGCGGCCATCCGCCACCTCAATCTGATCACCGGGCTCAAGCTGGAGGCGGCGCCGGACCTGATCGAGTCGACCAGCGATGCCGGCAGCTTCATGTCGTTCAGCGGCAACCTCAAGCGCAGCGCCATCAAGCTCTCCAAGATCTGCAACGACCTGCGGCTGCTCTCCTCCGGCCCGCAGGCTGGGTTCGGCGAGATCAACCTGCCGCCCCGCCAGGCCGGTTCGAGCATCATGCCCGGCAAGGTCAACCCGGTCATCCCCGAGGTCGTCAACCAGGTTGCCTTCGCCGTCGCCGGGGCGGATGTGACGGTGACGATGGCCGCAGAGGGCGGGCAGCTGCAGCTCAATGCCTTCGAACCCGTCATCGCGCACTACCTGTTCCAGAGCCTCACCTGGATGACCCAGGCGATGTGGACCCTGCGGGTGAACTGTATCGACGGCATCACCGCCAACGAGGACCGGCTCGCCGCTATGGTCGGCTCGAGTGTCGGCGTGATCACCGCGCTCATCCCGCACATCGGCTACGCGGCCGCCGCGGCGCTCGCTCAGACGGCGCTGCTCACCGGGCGCAACGTGTCCGACCTGGTGGTCGAGGCCAACCTGATGACCAGGGAAGACGTGATGCGCGAGCTCGAACCGGCCCGGTTGTCCGGGATGCGGCCCGACACCGGAACTTCCTCGATCCCCATCATCGAGTAGGCCCGCCGAGGAAAGGCGGGCGGCGCTACTCTGGTGCCGTGTCCCTGCGTGTGAGGCAACCGCTCCACAGGAACGAGCCGATCCGGCCCGATCGACTCGCGATGCTCGACGCCGCCCTGCCCGACCTCGACTGGACGATCCTGCCGCCGGGCACCGAGCGGTTCAGGTTCCACGCGCCCAGCGGCCGGCTGGCCGCCATCGGGCTGGGCCGGCGGGGCGACCCGCGGGTCCTTCTCGTGCCGGGGGCCACCGGGTCGAAGGAGGACTTCGTGCTGCTCGCGCCGCTGATCGCCGACGCCGGCTACAGGGTGGAGAGCTTCGACCTCGCCGGCCAGTACGAGTCCGCGGCGGCCGGGCCGGTGCAGGGCCGGCGTTTCGATTACGACCTCTTCGTTGCCGACCTGGTCGCGGTGCTGGAATCGGGGGAGAGCCCGGTGCACGTGCTCGGCTACTCGTTCGCCGGCCTCGTCGCCGAGCTGACCCTGGCGCGGCGGCCGGAGCTGTTCGCCTCGCTGGTGTTGCTGACCACGCCGCCGGGGCCCGGCCAGACCTTTCGCGGTGTGCGCTGGCTCGGCTCGATCAGCGGCCTGGTGCCCGCGCACACCATCGCGTCCCTGATGATCTGGGGCATCGTCACCAACCGCAACCACACCCGGCCCGGCCGTCTCGACCTGGCGCGCAGGCGGTTCGGTTACACCCGGCGCACCAGCCTCGACCAGATCATGGCTCTGATGAAGCACACCCCAGATGTGCGCAGGGAACTGGCCAGCAGCCGGGTGCCCAAGCTCATCGCCGTGGGCGACCGCGACCTGTGGAAGGTGGCGCAGCACCGGCGCTTCGCCCACCGGATCGGCGCGGACCTGCGCGTCTACCCTGCCGGGCACAGCCCCTGCGAGACCACCCCGCACCAGCTGGCCCGCGACCTGCTCGCTCTCTACGCGAGCGGTCGCTGACGGCAGGGATTCCTGGTTGTGAGTTGCCGCAAAACGACCTGTCAGAGCGCGCGAAGCGGTCTTTTGCGGCGACTCGCCGCGCGCCGGCGGATGCGCCAGGGCGAGTAGTCCGGCCAGCCCGAGAAGAGAGTGCGGCCGGCCCACGCCACCCGGCGGCCGAGCCCGCGCGGGGTCTCGAACGGGCGGGCGGAGATCGCTACTCTGAGGGAGCGGTCGAGAGTGACCGGTTCGTCGCGGCCCAGGTGCATGCTGAAGTCGAGGTCGTCGTGCACATCGTTGCGGGTGCGGCGAACCCTGTCGCGATTGGCGGCCCAGACCTGTCGGCGCATCGCGAAATTCGATCCGAACAGCGGCGGGTGGCCCAGCCAGAACCCCATCCAGCGGAAGTAGCCGCCGATGTAGACCCGGCCACCCAACCAGGCTGTGACGGGGCCGCAGTTGTAGAAGTCGCCGGGACCGGTGTACACGGCGGTGTCGGGATGGGTCGTGAATCGGGCCTCGATCCGCTCCAGCCAGTCCACCGGGGGCACCGAGTCGGAGTCGAGCCGGGCGATCACGTCGCCGGTGGCCGCGTCGTAGCCGGCCGCGGCGGCCGGCCAGATTCCCCGCAGCGGTTCGCGGACCAGGCACACACCGGCGGCGGTGGCCACTGCGGCCGTCGCATCCGTGCTGGCGTTGTCGACCACAATGATCTCGTCGGCCGGCCGGCGCTGCTGAGACAGTGCGCGCAGACAGGTGCGCAGGAAGTCGGCGTCGTTGTAGACCGGGATGACGACCGAGATGGTGACCGGTGGCCGGCCAGGCTCAGATTTCACGGCAGTGGGTCGTGAGGAGCCCGATCCGGTCGATGGAGACGGTGACGGTCGAGCCGTCCTTGAGGAACACCTGCGGCTTGCGGCTGTAGCCGGCGCCGCCGGGACTGCCGGTGGAGATCAGCGTGCCGGGTAGCAGCGTGGACGTCAGCGACAGGTAGGCGATGATCTCGGCCACCGTGCGCACCATGTCGCCGCTGGAGGCGTCCTGCAGGATGCGCCCGTCGACGTGGGTGGTCAGCCAGAGGTTCTGCGGGTCGGCGATCTCGTCTGCGGTGACCACCAACGGGCCGGTGGGGGTGAACCCGTCGAACGACTTGCACCTGGACCACTGCGCCTCGGAAAACTGCAGGTCGCGGGCGGTGATGTCGTTCACGACGGTGTACCCGAAGACGTAGTCGAGGGCGTCGCGAACCGACACGTTGCGGGCGGGCCGGCCGATGATCACGCCGAGTTCGGCCTCGTAGTCGACCTGGCCGGTGAGGTCGCTCGGCCAAGAGATGATCGACTCGTGGCCGGTGAGCGAGTTCGGCCACAACGAGAACACCGTCGCGGCGGTCTCGCTGCGCAGCTTGAGCTCGGAGGAGTGGGCCGCGTAGTTGGCGCCGATCGCGATGATCTGCGGGGGGCGCAACACCGCAGACGAGTGCCGCAGATCGTCGATGGGGGTGAGGCTGGCACCGTGGGTCAGCGCGTTCGCGGTGAGCGCCCGCACCCTGTCGTATTCCGGGGCGCCCTTCTCGAGGAGGTCCTGGAGGTCGCGCGGGGCGTCATCGATCACCTCGTCGAGGAAGAGTGCCGCGTCGTCCACCACGATGGCTAGACGGGGGGTGGATTGGCCTTCAACTCTGAGATGCGCAAACTTCACTTCTTCAGCGTAACCGGCCAGAACCGTTCTTGCCGTGAACTGCCTGCCCGGCCGGTCGTGGGGCTCCCGCCGCCCGCCAGAGGTGCATGCCGGCGTAACTGCGCCATGGCGCCCAGACGCTGCCGTGGGCGGCGAGGTCTCTGGCCGTTGCGGGCAGGCCGAGCCGATCGGCGCCCTGGCGCAGGGCGAGGTCGCTGGTGAGCAGGATGTCGGGGCTGCCGAGAACCCGCATGGCCACGTACCCGGCAGTCCACGGTCCGATGCCGGGCAGGGCGGTCAGTCGGGCCTGCAGATCGTCGCGGGTTTCCCCGACGTCGAGCACGAGGTCGCCGGCAGCTAACGCCGCGGCGACGCGGATGATCGTGTCGATGCGGGCCGCAGGGCCGCGCAGCACGTCGCGGCCGTGTTCGGCGATGCTGGCGGCTGTGGGGAAGAGCAGCTGTGGGGTGGCGGGGGCGGTGGCGCCGGGCACCGGCTCGCCGAGGGCCGCACTGAGCCGGCCGAGGGCGGTGCGGGCGGCGGCGACAGACACCTGCTGGCCCAACAGGGCCCGGAACAGGGTCTCCTCGGGGTCGAGGCTGCCCGGCACCCGGATGCCGGGGGTACCGTGCACGGAGCCGGTCAGGGCCGGGTCGTCGGCCAGGGCACGATCGATGGCCTGAGCATCCGCGTCGAGGTCGCACAGGCGGCGCACCCGGCTCACGAGAGGAGCGAGGTCGGCGAGGCTGCTCAGCCGGGCGGTGCAGGCGATCGCGGGTGCCTCGAGGGTGCCCGCGACGGCCAGCTGCAGGGTGGCCCAGCCGTGCGGGAGCCGTAGGGTGCGTTCGTACCCGGCGGAGGTGGACCGTTCGACACCGTCGATGGCCCGCACACCCAGGAAGCCGAGCAGGCCCGTGCCGTCGAACGGTGCACGGGCGGGCAGCAGCAGGCTGATCCTCGTGCCGGTGCCGGTGCCGGTGCCGGTGCCGGTGCCGGTGCCGGTGCCGGTTTCGGTGTCCCGGTCGCGGCTGCCGGCCCGCACCCGGGCGCCGGCCCGCAGGGCCGACGGTGTGCGCTCGTACACCGCGGCGATGGTGTCGTTGAACTGCCGCACGCTGCCGAAACCGGCGGCGAATGCGATGTCGGTGACCGGCAGGTTGGTGCTCATGAGCAGCACGCGAGCGGTCTGCGCGCGGTGGGCGCGAGCCAGCGCCAGAGGGCCGGCGCCGACCTCGGCGACCAGCACCCTGGTGAGGTGTCGCGGGGTGTAGCCGAGCCGGTTTGCCAGCCCGGGCACGCCCTCTCGTTCAACGGTGCCGTCGCCGATCAGCCGCATCGCCCTGGCGGCCAGGTCGTCACGGATGTTCCACGCCGGCGACCCCGGCACGGCATCGGGCAGGCAGCGTTTGCACGCCCGCAGTCCCGCCTCATGAGCCGCGGCAGCCGTGAGGTAGAACGACACATTGCCGGGCTTGGGGGTCACGGCCGGGCAGCTCGGTCGGCAGTAGATGCCCGTGGAGTGCACGCCGGTGATGAACTGGCCGTCGAAGCGGGCGTCGCGGGAGGACATGGCCCGGTATCGTTCGGCGAAGACCGGGTCGTCGGGGGAGCTGGGCGCTGGTGTCACCCCCCAAGACTGACACGCGCACCGCACGACCGGTAGCGGGAATCAGACATCGCCGTTCGGGGTCATCGCTCGGGCGGAATCTGCCCGGTTCGAACCGGTCCGGTCCCCGTAAACTGGCGGGCATGACCCTCGACCCGACCGGCCGACCGCTCGCCGTGCCCCAGCAGGACACCCCCATCCAGACGCCGGTGTGGAGTTCGCCGGTGCGGCGCACAAACCTGAGCACTGTCGTGTGGGCGAGCATCGGCATCGTGGTCGCCGCGCTCGCGCTGTTGCTGGTCCTGGTATACCTCTCGACCTTCCTCGGTCCGGGCGCGGTGCTGGTCTGTCTGCTGCTGGCGCTGGTGCCGCTCACCCTGGTGGTGCTGGCGGTGCGTTGGATCGACCGATGGGAGCCGGAACCCCGGCCGGCGCTCTGGTTTGCCTTCCTCTGGGGCGCCGGCGTCTCTATCGTGACGGCGCTGGTGTTCGACCTCGGTGTGCAGATCGTCGTCGCGACCAGCGGCGTGGCCCGACCGGCGGGCGACTTCACGGCCGCCGTCATCCAGGCGCCGCTCGTGGAGGAGTCGGCGAAGGGATTCGGCATCCTGCTGCTGTTCTGGGTGATCCGCGGCCAGTTCAACGGTCCGATCGACGGAGTCGTCTACGCGGCCATGATCGCCGCCGGCTTCGCGTTCTCGGAGAACATCCAGTACTTCGGTGTGGCGATGCTCGACGGCGGGATCGCCGACCTCGGCGTGACCTTCCTGTTGCGCGGGGTGATCTCCCCGTTCGCGCACGTGCTGTTCACGGCCTGCACCGGCCTGGCCATCGGCTTCGCCGCCCGGCGTGCGAGCGGTTCAAGTTATCTCGGCGCCGTGTTCATCGGCCTGGCCGCTGCGGTTCTGCTGCACGCGGTGTGGAACGGGGCGTTCTTCCTACTCACCGACGACGCATCCCTGGTGGGCTACTACTTCCTCGTACAGGTGCCGATGTTCCTCGGCGCGATCCTGGTCGTGGTCATGCTGCGGCGCAAAGAGGAGGCGCTGACGGTGCAACGGCTCAGCGACTATGCCGCCGTGGGCTGGTTCACCCCGGCCGAGGTGGCGATGCTGGCCACTCCCCGCGGCCGACGCCAGGCACGGGCATGGGCACACGGCCAGCCGCAGGCGCGTCGCCTCGCGATGAACCGCTTCATCACGGATGCCACCCGGCTGGCATCGGTGCGGCAACGACTGGTCAGCGCCCAGCTGCGCCCCTCCCGTCGCAGCGGCGCAGCGGCACAGCCGGGAACCACCCCCGACCAGGTCGAGGAGGCCCGGCTGCTGGGCCTGCTGATGGACGACCGCGCCCAGGTCATCGGCTGACCGCGCCGCCCGGTTTCACGGCCCCACGAGAAAACTCGCCGCCCGGTGGTGTGGCACTGCCGACAACTCTCCCGGTGCGGCGAGTTTCTATGCACTAAGACTGCACCTGGCCACGGCGTTCGCGCAAGGGGTAATTTCCAGGTGTGCGTCCGGAGCCGGAATCCGATTGGATGGTCTCATGACTGATTTGAACTCCAAGCCCGAACTCGACTTCCCGGAGGGCCCCGCGCCCGAACAGCTCGACATCGTCGACATCGTGGTAGGTGACGGGGCCGAGGCCACCGCCGGCGCCACCGTCGACGTGCACTACCTCGGCGTCGAATACGACACCGGCGAAGAATTCGACTCGTCCTGGAACCGCGGCCAGACGATCAACTTCCCGCTGGGCTCCCTCATCGCCGGCTGGCAGCAGGGTATCCCCGGAATGAAGGTGGGTGGCCGTCGCAAGCTCACCGTGCCGCCGCACCTGGCTTACGGCCCGGCCGGATCCGGTCACCGGCTGTCCGGTAAGACCCTGATCTTCGTGATCGACCTGAACGGCGTCAGCTAGACCGTTCGATCCGCACCCGCCTGATGGGTGAGTGGTGGCCCCGGAGAATGCTGACGGCGCTCCGGGGCACCCCGAAATATGTGGCACGCAGGCGCACCCGCGTGCCATTCTTCTGTGCCTGACGGCCTGGTGTGAGTGCGAAAAACGCCCTCGCGCTCAACGGTATCCCGCGCCGATAATGGGACATGATCTCAATCGACTGTGCCCGTGCCCTGCAGCAGGCCGGATTGTCCTGGCATCCGGTATCCGGTGACTCGTTCCGCATCGAACGACCGGGCTTCGACTCCGAGGTCTTCACTGTCAGCGAGATGACCATCGAGGCGCACGAGTTCGACACCGGCACCATCCTCGGTTTCAACGGCACGACGGAGTGGGCACTGGATTCGCTCGCGCTCGAGGATGCCCTGTGGCTGCCGAGGGAAGACCAGATGCGGGCGCTCCTGCGCGGCACGTTTCGCTCCTTGCACAGGCTCAGCGACGACCGGTACCGGGTGAGCGTGCACGTGCGCGGAGTCGACGAGGTGTTCGAGGCGGCCACCGCGGCGGATGCCTACGGCACTGCGGTGTTGATGCTCATCGGACTCTCTGGCGAGGGCCGGGTCGCTCCGGCGGCGGCCAGCGACTAACGGCTAGTACCGCTCCGGTTCCGGTTCCAGGGCGAACCGGCGCCCGCTCAGCTCGGTCGGGGTGATCTCAACCCAGATGTACTTGAGTGTGGGCACCAGCGGACGGAGCGGGAGCGCGTTGGCGGCTTCGATCTCGGCCTGGGTGTCGAGGACTCGGGCGAGACCCTTCACGACAACGCTCCACGCGTCGCCGCGCCCGATGGCGTCGGTCTCAAGAGCCACCTTGTTGTTCACGGTGAGGGCGAGAAGCTTGGTTCCCTCGGCCGTACGGAACAGAAGCCGTTTGTCGGCCATGACGAAGTTGAGTGGAAAGATCTCGATGTCATCCGCGACAGCCGCGGCGAGACGGCCGAAGCTTGAGGACAGCAACAACTCCCAGCACTCGTCCTCGCTGAGAATGCGAACGGGATCAAGGTCGTTGTTGTCCATACCTCATAGTCCCACTTTGCGGTCCACTCGGCGAGTATGCCGAGTGGACCGCGGCGTGTTGCCCTACAGCTGGGTGGAACGGCGACGCACCAGCATCACGGTGAGGAGGATTCCACCGATCAGCAGCGCTCCGGCCGCAATGAGGAACACCGGCAGGGCATCCGTACCGGTCTCAGCCAGTTCGGTACCATAGCCGGCGCCGCTGCCGCCGCCGCCGGCGATGGGGATGAGAGGGTTCGCCGACGGGGTGGGAGTCTGGCCTGCCTCGACGGTAGGAGGCGTTGCCGAGGGGGTGGTGACCGGAGGCGTCGCCGAGGGGGTGGTGACCGGCGGTGTCGGGGTGGGGATGACGCTTCCGGCGGGCAGGATCCGGTGGGTGAGGGAAGCGGTGCAGGTCAGCAAGGAGCCGCCGCCGTTCACGGAATCGTTGCACTGACGGATGGTCACGGGCAGCGCCGCGCTGACTGTCGACGGATCGACCGTGCAGGTGACGCGAAGTGCGGCGCCGCCACCGTTGACGGAGCCGTTGCACTGGGTGATGGTGGCCGAGGTGGTGGTGGACACCGGAGCACAGTTGAGCGTGGGTTCGGGTCCTTCCGCACCGGAACCGCCGCACTGGTCAACAGTTGCGGGGGACGTCGTGGCATCGCCGACGATGACGTTCTCCACCGATACGTTG
This sequence comes from Cryobacterium sp. TMB3-10, assembly GCF_004402305.1. Taxonomy (NCBI): domain Bacteria; kingdom Bacillati; phylum Actinomycetota; class Actinomycetes; order Micrococcales; family Microbacteriaceae; genus Cryobacterium; species Cryobacterium sp. TMB3-10. The sequence continues at coordinate 43,749 of NZ_SOGH01000021.1, forward strand.
CAGGTGGCGATCGACCCGCCGCCGTTGGCGGAGTTGTTGCACTGGTCGACGACGGTGGTGGCGGTGGGGAAGCTCACCGGGATGGTGGTGCAGAGCAGTTCGCCGACCGGGCCTTCACAGGTGCGCACGGTGATGTCCGAGCGGGACAGGCCGGTGTCGAGGTCGAGGTAGTTCGTGATGGTGACGTCGCAGGCGATTTCGTTACCGCCACCGTCCTGGATGTAGTTGCACTGGTTGACCGTGCCGGGCACCGGAGCCGCGGAGGCGGGTGCCTGCGTGGTGCCGAGGATCGCGGCGGCGGCAACCACTAGGCCGAAGGTGACGGCGAGGCCGCGCCGCAGCAGGGCACCGGGTCGCCCGGCGGCTGGCCGGCCGGCTCTGCGGCGTGAAGCGGCGGCGCCCGCGACGCCAGGAAGTGATGATGCAGACGAATATGCCGTTGCCATGATGGCCCCCCTCGACGGGGCCCCGTGACCCCCTTTCGAGTCACGTTATCAGTATCGCCGGGCGTGCGTTATTACAGGGTGCTAACGACACGATGTTCGGTGCTCTGCGTCAGCGTTCGCTCGCCGCGCGCACCCTGTCGATCAGGTCTTTCCAGGCGCCGTGCACCTGTGGTTCGGCGAGCACCACCTCGTGCGGGGCACACCGGATGCGGTACACATAACGGTCCGGCATCGGTGCGCTGTCTACGGCCTCGTCCCAGGGCAGTTCCTCAAGGAAACGCATCCACGCGGCAGCATCCGGTTGCTCGTCAACCTGCACGTCCCAGGTGACCCGGAGCCCAGCGATGCCTCCGCTGCGTGAGACGACGACCTTCATGGCCCCATGGTACGTCCGGCCGGGGCCACGATCGGGGATGTCGGCATGATCGAAGGCGGCTTGCCAGCGAACGCTGAACCGACGCCGCCGCGTCAGGAGGCCGCTCGCAGCGGATCGAAGACCACACCCACTCCGGTCCACCCCGCCAGAACCGCGTCGTGCTCGGCGGAGCCCGCGCCATAGCGGGTGATCGCGGCCGTCGCCGTCGCCGTCGCGAATGCGGTGAAGTCGGCGTTCACGGCGAGGGTGGGGCCGGTGAGCGTGTCGTACCAGATCTGCCCCGGCGCCTCCCACGCGTTGCCGCCGAGGGCCTCGGCGACCAGATAAAATGCCCGGTTCGGGATGCCCGAATTGAGGTGCACTCCGCCATAGTCGTCTTCGGTGTCGATGTAGCCGTCCATCGAGGCCGGCTGCGGATCGGTGCCGAGAACATCGTCGTCATAGGCGGTGCCCGGAGCCTTCATCGAACGCAGCGCCTGGCCCTGCACCTGCTCGGTGAAGAGCCCTGCGCCGATCAACCAGCTCGCCGACCGGGTGTCCTGGCCGGCTGCGAACTGCTCCACGAGGGCGCCGAAGACATCCGACACCGATTCGTTGAGCGCACCGGACTGGCCCTGGTAGGCGAGGTTGGCGCTGTACTGGGTGACACCGTGGGTGAGCTCGTGCGCGATCACGCTCAACGAGATCGTGAACCTGTTGAAGACCTCGCCGTCGCCATCGCCGAACACCATCCGTTCGCCGTCCCAGAAGGCGTTGTCATAGTCCCGTCCGTAGTGCACCGTGGCGTCCAGCGGAAGGCCGCGCCCATCGATGGAGTCGCGCTGGTACTGGCTCCAGTAGAGGCCATGAGTGTCGCCGAGGCCGGTGTATGCCTCGTTGACCGCCACGTCGGCGACCGGGGGTTGACCTTCGGTGCGCACGGTGCGGCCGGGCAGCCGCTGCAGCTGACCGGCGTCGCTGATGGTGCGGGTGCTGACGCCCGGCACGGCCTCGACGGGTAGCGCGGGCAGCGCGCTGGTGCGGCGCTCGAAGCGCAGGCTGCGGATGGGGTCGTCGACGCGCAACGATCGCCGGGCGGCCTCGGCCGCGGCCTCGAAGCGCGGGTCCTCGACCGCGGCCAGGTGCTCGAGGAGGTAGGGCGGCACGACGCCGCACCGAAACGGCGGGGCGGATCGGCCATGGCCGTGCGTGCGGCCGGGGAACGGGACGGGGCTCTGAGTCTGGTCTGTGCCTGTCATGCGGTGAGTCTGGCAGCACCGTCCGACATCCGCACCCCTCTCATGCGACGACAGGGAGACCGGATCTCATATTGCCGACCAGCCGCCGTCCGACGCCAGGACGATGCCGGTCACATTGGCCGAGTCCGGACTGGCGAGCCAGGTGATGGTGGCGGCGAGTTGCTCCGAGGTGGCCACCGGAGGCAACACGTGCTGGAACACCGGGCCGAGCACCGACCCGGCCAGGGGAGACCGCATCGGAGCCTCGATGTTCGTCTGAACCCCGCCGGGCGCGACCGCGTTGCAGCGGATGCCCTGGGCCGAGTACATCACGGAGGTGTTGCGGGTCAGACCGATCACGGCGTGTTTGGACGACGTGTAGGCGACCCCGGCCGCGCCGCCGCGAAGGCCGGCCTCGGACGTGACGTTGACGATCGACCCGCCGCCGCCGGCCACCATGATCGGCAGTGCCCCGCGGATCAGGCGCATCATGCCGGTCACGTTGATGCCGAAAACCCGCTCCCAGGTGGCGTCGTCGACCTCGGCGATCGGGAGGAAGCCGTCCATGACACCGGCGACGTTGGCGACGACGTCGATGCGGCCGTTCGCCGCGGCGACCAGCCGTGTGGTGGTGTCCTGGTGGCTGATGTCGCCGTCGACGGTCACGATGTCGAGGTCGCCGAACTGGTCGAGGAGCTCCTGCAGACGGGCGGGAACCACGTCGCCGGCAATCACCCTGGCGCCCTCCCTGGCCAGTCGCACGGCTGTCGCTTTTCCGATCCCGGAGCCGGCTCCGGTGACGATGGCGGTCTGGCCGGCGAACCGGCCCGGGGTCACAATCGGGTCCATCGGGGTGCTCCTTTGCAGATCTTCCTCGAGTGCGGCGCGGCGCCGACGCACCAGTCATAGCACCCTCTGGTCGCCCCGGCGCGGGGTAGGCGGATGCGGGGACTCCGGCCGCCCGGCTGCCCGGTGGGTTTGTAGACTGCCGGTATGCGCCACGGAATCGTCATCCTGCCCCAGTTCGACTGGCCCGAGGCCCGCCGGAAATGGCAGGGCGCCGAGCAGTACGGTTTCGATCACGCCTGGACCTACGACCACCTGTCCTGGCGCAGCCTCGCCGATCAGCCGTGGCAGGCCACCATCCCCACCCTGGCGGCCGCGGCGGCGGTCACCGACCGGATCCGGTTGGGCACCTTCGTCGCCTCACCGAACTTTCGGCATCCGGTGCCGTTCGCCAAGGAGGTCGCCACGGTCGACGACATCTCCGGCGGGCGGATGCTGCTCGGGCTGGGATCGGGCGGAACGGGCTTCGACGCCTTCGTGCTCGGGCAACCGACATACACCCCGCGTCAGCGGCACGAGAGGTTCGCCGAGTTCGTCACCGACCTCGACCTGCTGCTGCGCCACGAGAAGCCGGGAGCGGGCGGTTTCGACTTCGCGGGCGACTGGTTCACCGCGGTGGACGCCCGTATGGTGGGCCGGCCGGCGCAGCAGCCCCGGGTTCCGTTCGTGATCGCCGCCAACGGGCCGAAGGGCCTCAAGCTCGTCGCCGAACACGGTGCGGGCTGGGTGACCACGGGCGCCGACGGTGCCGTGGGCGAGGAATGGTGGAGCGCGGTGGCGGCGCTGGTCCACCGGCTGGAAGACACCCTCGCCGCGGCGGACCGGGCGCCGGGCTCTCTGGACCGCTACCTCTCGCTCGACAGCGGCGGGGCGTACTCGCTGGAGAGTGTCGGTGCCTTCGATGACGCCGTCGGCCGGGCCGGCGAGCTCGGCTTCACCGACGTGATCAGTCACTGGCCCCGGCCCGACGGCATCTACGCCGGCTCGGAGTCGGTCCTCGACGAGGTCGCCGCCCGCCTCACCTAGCTGCAGCTGACACACCCCACTCGCCACCCCCGCGCAGCGGGGAGTGCCCGCCGAGTTGCCGCACTACGCCGCTTCGGGGCGGGCGAAGGGGCACTTTGGCGCACATCGGCGCAGCACGTTTCGTCGAATCGCCGAAAGGTGCCCTGGCAGAAGGGCCTCAACTGGCAACTCGAGTGGCCTCCTGCTGAGCGAGCGCGAAGCGTCCGCTACACGTCGATGCGGTAGCCGCGTTTGATCACCGTGGCGACCAGCGCCGGCGCCGGCAGGGACTGGCGCAGCCGGCTGATGGCCACATCGACGGCGTGGTCGTCCTGGATTTCGGGCAGCGCGGCCGTCAGATCGGCGCGGGAGAGTACCGACCCCCGTGCGGCGAGCAGGGCGCGCAGAAGGGTGAGCGACGTCGGCGGCAGCAGGGCGGATGCGCCGGCGACAGACACCCGCCGTCCGCGCAGTTCCACCGGACCGTGCCGGCTGTCCAGGCGCAGAACCCGTTCGTCGGCGAGGTAATCGCAGACCAGCTTGATCAGCGCTCCCATGCGGAACCGTTCCGGCACGATCGGGGTGATGCCGGCCGCGAGCAGGGGTGCGGCGGTGACATGCCCGACCGCGGCGGCCACGACAGGTCCGCGCAGGGCCTCCTGCAGAGCTTCGAGCCGGCCGACGCCATCCGCCGCGCCGAAGAGCGCCTCGACAGCGGGTGCGCTGGTGAACGTGACGGCGTCAAGCGACCCGGTGCAGACCGCGTCGATGAGTTTGAGCACCCGGCTGGAGTCGTCGGGCAGCAACCACCGGTATGGCGCGACGGTGAGCACCGTGGCACCGGCGTCGAGCAGCCGCTGGATCTGGGACTCGTCGGTGAACCCATGCAGCTGCACGGCCACCGTCAACCCGGCCGCGCCCTCGCCGAGCACCTTGTCCACGAGCGAGCTGGTGGTTTCCTCGTCGCTCATGCCGGAGTCGTCAAGGTTGGCGGCGCGGATGGCGCCGCGAGCCTTGGGGCCGCGCACGAGGATGCGGCTGTTCTCGAGGGTCTCGGTGAGGTCGTGGCCGAGCCCGGCCGCATCCGCTGCTTCGAGCCAGCGACGGATGCCGTACGACGTGGTCGCCAGCAGGATGTCCGGTCGGCCGGCGATGATCGCCGCGGTGTCGGCGGTGATCTGCGAGTCGTCGGCCGCGGCAGCGATGCGGATCGCCGGGGCATGCAGAACATCGGCGCCGCGTCGTTCGAACGCGGCGATGAGGTCCTCACTCCGGCGGTCGGACGTGACTCCGATGCGGAAGCCCTCGAGCTGGTCCGGTCGGAAGCCGGGCAGCCCCGCTTCTGTTCCGATGTCGTTAACTGTGTCTCCGATGGTTCTGGTGGCTGACGTGTCAGGCAGGGTTACCTCTGGCCTGAGAGTGTAGCGGCGTTTGCGAGCACTTCAACGGCCGCGGCGTCGTCGCACTGGGCCAGCCGCACGACCTCGCCGATCACGAGCACGGCGGGGGAGCGGGCGCCGACCTCGCCGGCGACCCTCACCACGGTTTCGATGTCGGCAACGGTGGTGCGCTGGTGCGCGGAGAAGCCGCGCTCGATGATGGCGATGGGCATGTCGGCGCGCATGCCGTGCCGGGCCAGGCCGCTGGCCAGGTGCGGCAGGGTACCCACGCCCATCAGCACCACGATGGTGCCGCCCAGGCCCACCAGGTGGGCCAGCTCCTCCTCGCTGAGCGGCAGGTGACCGCTGAGCACCGTGAACAGGCGGGAGACGTCGCGGTGGGTGACCGGGATGCCCGCCAGCGCCGGCACGGAGATGGCGCTGGTGACCCCGGAGATCACGGTGACCGGAACTCCGGCGGCCCGGCAGGCGGCCATTTCTTCACCGCCACGGCCGAACACGAAAGGGTCGCCGCCCTTGAGGCGCACGACGGTGAGGCCGGCGCGGGCGCTGGTCACGAGCAACTGCTCGATCTCGGCCTGCGGTACGGCGTGGTGGCCCGGATGTTTGCCCACGTTCACCAGTTCGGCTCCGGGCGCCCACTCGTCGAGCCTGTCGTGCGGACCGAGCCTGTCGTAGTAGACGATGTCGGCGCCGCGGAGCGCGGTGAGCGCGGCGACGGTGAGCAGGTCGTCGTCGCCGGGACCGCCGCCGACGAGGGTGACGTGCCCGGGCCTGGACACCGGGGCGGCCGCCTCCCGGGTGAGCCAGACCGATTTCTCGGCGCAGGCGGCGACGAGCAGCGGCTCGTCGTGCGCGGGCAGGTCGACGGCCACGACGAGGTCAACGGCGGAGACCAGGTCGCGCCAGCCGCGCGGCGAATGCGGCCAGGCCACGGCGCGCACGAGAGGGTTGGGCACCTCGTAGGTGTCTGCCGCGAGATAGAGCACGGCGCCCGCAGCACGGTACCGGGCGATGACCCGGCGGGCGGGGCGGCTCCCGCCGATGATGAGCACGCGGCGACCGGTCACGTTCAGACCGATGTCGAGGGTTGGATTCGGCATGGCACTATTCTCCGTCTACTGGAGCGGTGTGAGCGGTTGTGTGTCGCCCGGAGTCGTTCCGCCCGGTTGAAGGCAGGTCGGTGTCGTTCCGGTCGGCCGGCCGCAGGGGGATCCGGGCGCCGGAGAGCAGCACCGGCCCGGTGGCCGGGGCGGTGTCGTCGGGCTCGTTGACGCTGACACCGAAGAAGTCAGCGCCGGTCTGCACCGTGCCGGTCTGTACAGTGCTGGTCTGACCCGCATCCGTCGGTGACGCCTCCGCCAGCGCCGCGCGCTCGCCGGGCCAGGCCGGGCGCGGCTGGCCGCGCTCGAGCACCTGCACGATCGCCGGGTCCGGCGTGGTGGGCGCGTTCACGAACGAGCGGAACCGGCGGAGCCTCTCCGGATCCTTCAGGGTCGCCGCCCATTCGTCCTCGTAGCTGCCCACGTGCGCGGCCATGGCCAGTTCCAGTTCGGCGGCCAGCCCCAGGCTGTCGTTCACGACAACATCGCGCACATGCTCGAGCCCACCGGGCAACTCCTCCTGCCACCGCGCGGTGCGCTGCAGCCTGTCGCCGGTGCGGATGTAGTACATCAGGTACCTGTCGATGTAGGCGATCAGGGTGTCGTCGTCGAGGTCCTGGGCGAGCAGTTGTGCGTGCGCCGGCTGGAAGCCGCCGTTGCCGCCCACGTACAGGTTCCAACCCACATCCGTGGCGATGATGCCGATGTCCTTACCGCGCGCCTCGGCGCACTCACGGGCGCAGCCGGAGACGCCGAGCTTGAATTTGTGCGGCGACCGCAGCCCCCGGTAGCGCAGCTCCAACTGGATGGCCATCGATACCGAGTCCTGCACGCCGAACCGGCACCAGGTGCTGCCCACGCAGCTCTTCACGGTGCGCAACGACTTGCCGTAGGCCTGACCGGATTCGAAACCGGCGTCCACCAAGATCGTCCAGATCTCGGGCAGCTGCTCGAGACGGGCACCGAACAGGTCGATGCGCTGCCCGCCGGTGATCTTCGTATAGAGGTTGTACTGCTCGGCGACCTCGGCGATCACCTTGAGCTTGGCCGGGGTGATCTCCCCGCCCGGGATGCGCGGCACCACCGAGTATGTGCCGTCCTTCTGCATGTTGGCCAGGGCGCGGTCATTCGTGTCCTGCAGGCCGCCACGGCCGGCATCCAGCACATAGCCGTTGGTCTGGGTGGCCAGGATCGACGCGATGGTCGGCTTGCAGATGTCGCAGCCGAGGCCGGTACCGAAGCGCTCCATGATGTCGTCGAACGAGGTGAGCTGCAGGATGCGCACACTCTCGAACAGTTCGCTGCGGCTGAACGCGATGTGCTCGCAGAGGGCCTTGGACACCTCGACGCCGGCCTTGCGCAGCTCGGTCTCGAGGATCTTCTTGACCAGGGGGACGCAGGAGCCGCACTGGGTGCCGGCACGGGTGCAGGCCTTGAGCGGGCCTAGTTCGGTGCAGGCCTCGCCGTGGTCGCCGCGGACGGCTTCGCGCACCGCGCCGACCGACACGTTGTTGCAGGAGCAGAGCTGCACATCGTCGGGCAGGTCGCTGTTCGCGGGCGGTTCGGCGCCGGCGGCGGAGAGGTAGGCGCCGGGCTCCGCGGGCAGTTCGCGGCCCAACAGGGGCCGGAGCGAGGTGTACGGCGAGGCGTCGCCGACGAAGATGCCGCCGAGCAGGGTCTTGGCGTCTCCGGTGACCACGATCTTTTGGTACAGGCCGCGGGCCGGGTCGGCGTAGACCACCTCGAGACAGTGTTCGGTGCGGCCGAGGGCGTCACCGAAGCTGGCGACCTCCACCCCGGAGAGCTTGAGCTTGGTGGCATCGTCGATGCCGGGGAAGACGGCTTCGCCGCCGTGCAGCCGATCGGCGGTGACCTCGGCCATGGCGTTGGCCGGGGCGACCAGTCCCACGCAGACGCCGTCGATGCTGGCGACCTCGCCGATGGCCCAGATCCCGGCTACCGAGGTGCGGCAGTCGTCGCCGATGACGATGCCGCCGCGCGGGCCGAGCTCCAGACCCGCGGCCCTGGCGAGTTCGTCGCGCGGGGTGATGCCGATGGAGAAGACCACGAGGTCGGCGTGCAGCTGGCTGCCGTTGGTGAGCGAGACACCGAGGACCCGGCCGGTGGGGGAGCGCAGGATCTCGGTGGGCCGGGTGCCGAGCGCCAGGGCGATGCCCTGCGCGCCGATCAGTCGGCCGAGCGCCTGGCCGGCGCCCTCGTCGAGTTGCGCCGACATCAGCCAGTCACCCGAGTGCACCAGGGTGGATGCGGCGCCGAGCCTGGCGAGACCGCCGGCGGCTTCCAGGCCGAGCAGTCCGCCGCCGACGACGACGACATTGGCCGGGCGCCCCAGGCGCTCGCGCAGCCGGCCGATCTCGCCGACGAGGAAATCGACGTCTTCGATGGTGCGGTACACATGACCGGCCTCGGCGCCGGGGATGGGCGGCACGGTGGCGGCGGAGCCGGTGGCGAAGACGAGGTCGTCGTACCGCACCCGTTCACCGTCGGCGAGGGTGATCGCCTGTGCCGCGGTGTCGAGGCCGACGACGCTGCTGCCGCCGCGGTAACTGATCAAGGCGGCGTCCCACAGGGCGGTGTCGCCGAGGGTGAGGTCTTCGGAGTCGACGAGGCGGCGGGACAGCGCCACCCTGTCGTAGGGCAGGTGCGGTTCCTCGCCGAATACAGTCACGGTGTGCTCGACGTTCCCGGTGTTGCCGGATGCGGTGGCGCGGGCGGCCATCGCCTCGGTGAACCGGTGCGCGGCGGGGCCGCCGCCGATCACCACGACGCGTCGGGGCGTGCCGGGGACGTCTGCGGCGGCGTCGGCCGCTGCGGGGGTGACGTGGTCCATGGAGTGCCTTTCCGAGTGGTGAGCTGTTCCGTCAGCCTAAATTTCGGCGATTTCCCGACCGTGTCGCCCGGGTAACGGAGTGTGACGGGGTCCTCACGTCGTTTCGGGCAGCGTGAGAGGTCTTCGTTACGCGATCGTCACGGCCCCGCACGATGACCGACACGAGGTCTGCCTACCGTGGATGCCAGGCCGCACCGACGTCGCCGTGACCCAGACCGTGTCATTCGCCCGCAGAACCACTGGAGGACCCCGTGCACACAACGCCCACCCACCCGCACGACTCTGCTGGCCACGACTCTGCTGGCTCCGCGGACTGGACCAGCGTCTGCGAACTCGACCGACTCGAACCGCTGTGGGCCGAGGCGGCGCTGATCGACGGCGTGCAGGTGGCCCTGGTGCTGCTGCCCGACGGCCACCTGTTCGCAGTATCCAACCAGGACCCCGCCACGGGCTCCTGCGTGATGAGCCGCGGCATCGTCGGGTCGCGCGGGGACCGGCCCACCCTGGCCTCCCCACTGCACAAGCAGGTTTATGACCTCGAAACCGGGGAGTGCTTCACCTCTGCCGACTACGCCCTGCCCACCTTCCCGGTGCGCGTCGATCACGGCACCGTGCAGATCCAGGTGCCGGGCAGCGCGCACGGCCGGGCCGGCGAGCGCGCCGAGACCGAGCTGTCCGACACCGTGGAATTCGCCGCAGCATGACGACCGCCCCGGTGTTGCTCGCGACCTCGCACGGCACCAGCGACCCGGCCGGTCAGCGGGCCGTCCTGGCCCTGGTCGACGCCGTGGCCGCCGCGGCGCCGCACCTCACCGTGCGGGGCGGTTACGTCGATGTGCAGAGCCCGGGTGTGCCCAGCTGCCTCCGCGCCATCGCCGCCGAGTCCTGCCCCAGCGACACCGGCCCTACCGACTCAGGCCCCGCCGATGGAGCCGACCGCCCCGTCGTGATCGTTCCCCTGCTGCTCTCGGCGGGCTACCACGTGCGCGTCGACCTGGCTGAGGCCGCCGACGACGCCGGGCAACCCGTCCGGGTCACCGGGGCACTCGGCCCCGACTGGCGGCTGGCCCGCATCCTGGCCGACCGCTTGCACGAGGTCGGCCTCAGGCCCGACGACACCGTGGTGCTGGCCGCGGCCGGATCCACCGATGCCGACGCGGTCGCCGACTGCCACGCCATGGGCGACCGCCTCGCCGCCGTGCTCGGCCGCCCGGTGACCGTCGGGTTCATCTCTGCCGCCCAGCCCCGCCTCGCCGCAGCCGTGCTCGCCGCCCGCGCCGCAGCACCGGTGCGGGTCGTGGTGGCCACCTACCTGCTGGCCCCCGGCTACTTCGCCGGCTTGGCCGAACGGTGCGGCGCGGATGTGGTGAGCCGCCCGCTGCTGGTGGACGGCGAGGCACCGCCGCGCGAGCTGGTGGACGTCGTCATCGACCTCTACTCCTCCAGCGCTCGACTCGAGCTGGCCCTGGCCGGTCTGCCCTGGTCGTTCAGCCGCGGCCGCACCGACTGACGCGAGCCGGTACCGGTACGCCGGTGTCGGTACGCCGGTGTCAGTACGCCTCTGTCAGTAGGGTCGAGGCATGAACCTCGATGCCTATCCGACCAGAGTGATGCTGATGGCCGAGTACTGCGCCGGGCTCCCGTTGTGGGACCGCTCCCCGTCGCCCGACGCGTGGGGCGGTCCATTGCCTCGCGGTGTCCTCGGCCTGTCCGACGACCTGGAGAACCGTCTGGTCGGCTGGAACTCGCGATACGAGCTGCTGATGGGGCAGAACCAACAGGAGTGGCCGTCGCCGGCCGAGCACCTCGCTTTTGTCGTCGACGGACACCTCCTTGCCGCGGAGCTCCAACAAGAGTTCGGATCAGCCGTCGTCGTTCTCTACCTGGACGCGGACGCGGAGCGCTCCCGTGCTCCCCAGACCTCCCGTGCTCCCCAGACCTCCCGTGCTCCCCAGACCTCCCGTGCTTCCCAGACCGCCACCCCGCCTGCCGCGGCCTGGCACGCCGTCGGCGGGGACGGTCAGACGTTCAGCCCGGCGCCCCCGCGATCGTCAATCGTGGAGCAGATGTGGGCGATGCCCGACGCCGAGTTCAGAGCTATGACCCGCACCGTCGATGTTGCGGCGTGGGTGTGGACGCCCGGCCGTACACCGACGCGGATTCTCCTCGAGCCGCGGGACGGCGGCCTCCCGCTGCGGAACCGGTCGCCTCTCCTCGACCTGGTCGACGACAGGCTTGAACCTGCGGTGCTGGGCCTGTCCGGGCCGCTCGTCGGCCGACTGGCCGACTGGAACGAACGCTGGATCGCGGTGACGGAGCCGACTCTGGGTTACCTGATCGACGGGCACGACCTTGCCGCTGCGGTGCAAACCGAGGTGGGACCCGACATTCAGGTCTTGTTCCCGGAGGCCGATCGGGCCACGTCACAGCCCAGCAACGAGATGCGCCAGATGCTGCACCGAGTGCAGGCCCTCCGCGCCGCGGACGGCTCCGAGTAGGCCCGAGTTCCGGCGAGCGCCGGAGGAGGATGTGAGGCCGGGACCGACCGGGATACCCGGTCCCGCCTGGCTTTGTGTCGGTCATGTGACGGAGGCCTATCAGCGGCCCGTTGCGGGTGTGAGTACACGGTGATCGAACGGTAACTGCGGCATCCGCTGCCGGAAACACGGCCTGCGTAACGTCGGCGACACGTACTCACAGCGCACCATTTCTCGCGAGGAGAACCTGATGACCCCGACGACCGGCACCGCGACAGCCCCGCCCGCCACGTTCACCGCCCCCGCCGCATCCGCCGAACTGGTGCACCGCCCGGGCCGGTGGATCGACAACTGGAACGCCGAGAACCCCCAGCAGTGGGCCAATGGGGGCAAGGCCATCGCCTCCCGCAACCTCAAATGGTCGATCTTCGCCGAATTCCTCGGCTTCGTCATCTGGCAGCTCTGGAGCATCGTGGTGGTGCAGCTGCCGAACGCGGGCTTCACCTTCGACACCGGCCAGATCTTCTGGCTCATCTCCATCCCCACGCTCGTGGGGGCCACCATGCGGTTTCCGTACACCTTCCTGGTGCCCAAGTTCGGCGGCCGCAACTGGACCATCATCTCCGCGGGCCTGCTCCTCATCCCGTCGATCGCCCTGGGCTTCGCTGTGGGCAACCCGGACACCCCGTTCCCGGTCATGCTTCTCATCGCAGCGCTCGCCGGGCTCGGCGGCGGCAACTTCGCCAGCTCGATGTCGAACATCACCTACTTCTACCCGCAGAGCCAGAAGGGTTACGCACTCGGCCTCAACGCCGCCGGCGGCAACCTCGGTGCCGCTGTGGCTCAGTTGATCGTTCCGATCGTGATCACCCTCGGCGCCCTCGGCACGCTCAACCTGCCGCTGGCGGGGTTCTTCTGGGTGCCGTTCATCCTGCTCGCCATGTTCGGCGCCTGGAAGTACATGGACAACCTCTCCAACGCCAAGGCCGACTTCGCCGGCTCGATCGCCGCGGTGAAGGAACCGCACCTGTGGATCATGGCGTTCCTCTACATCGGCACCTTCGGCTCGTTCATCGGCTTCGCGAGCGTCTTCCCCAAGCTGATCGCCGACCAGTTCCCCGACTACTCCTCCTTCCAGGTCGTCTCCGCGTCACTCTCGCTCGCCTTTCTCGGCGCGCTCACCGGCTCCCTGGCCCGACCGTTCGGCGGCCGCCTCGCGGACCGGTTCGGCGGCGCCCTGGTCACCGTCTTCGCCTTCGGCGTGATGGCCGCCGGGGCGGTGCTGGTGAACCTGGTACTGCCACTCGGTAACTTCTGGCTCTTCCTGGTCACCTTCCTGCTGATCTTCGTGGCCACCGGGGTCGGCAACGGCTCCACCTACCGCATGATCCCCAGCGTCTTCGCCGCCAGGAGCGGGGTCGCGGATGCGCACAAGGACTCCGGCGATGTCGGCACGCAGCGGAAGACCGCGGCCGCGCTCGGCCTGATCTCCGCGATCGGGGCCTACGGCGGGTTCGTCATCCCGCAGGTGCTCGGATTCTCGAAGACCTCCACGGGTGACTACTCCAGCGCGATCTACGCCTTCGCCGGCGCCTATCTGGTGATGATGGCCGTCACCGCGTTCGTCTACCTCCGCCGCAACTCCTCCGTGGCCGGACACCGCATCTAGCTCCCGCAGCATCCGCGAAAGCGGTCGTTCGGTTGCTTCAGCACGACCGAAGCAACCGAACGGCCGCTCTCGCGAACCCGTACCAACACGAAAGGCACCTCCGTGACCCCCGTCGACACGCACTGCCCGTACTGCGCACTGCAGTGCGCGATGACGCTCACACCCTCGCCCGCCAGCACCCCCGCCCGGCCCGCGGATGCGATCGGACTGCCGGTCACCATCGCCGGCCGGGCCTTCCCCACCAACCGCGGTGGCCTCTGCAAAAAGGGCTGGACCGCGGCCGACCTGCTCGGCTCGGCCGACCGCATCCGGCAGCCCATGCTCCGTGCGTCCGACGGCAGCTTCGCCCCGGTCTCCTGGACCGAGGCGCTCGACCTTGTCGCCGAGAAGCTCCGCACGAGCCGGGCCGAGCACGGCGCCGACTCCGTGGGCGTCTTCGGAGGCGGGGGCCTGACCAACGAGAAGGCCTACCAGCTGGGCAAGTTCACCCGGCTGGCGCTCGGTTCCTCCCGAATCGATTACAACGGCCGGTTCTGCATGTCCAGCGCCGCGGCGGCCGGCAACCGCGCCTTCGGCCTCGACCGGGGCCTGCCGTTCCGGGTGGAGGACCTCGACGCGGCCGACACCATCCTGATGCTCGGCTCCAATGTGGCGCAGACCATGCCGCCGTTCATCGGCCACCTCGATGGTGCCCGGCAGGCCGGCGGTCTCATCGTCGTGGACCCGCGCCGCACCGCCACCGCCCGGCTCACCGACGACGGCGCCGGCATGCACGTGCAGCCGGCCCCCGGCACCGACCTGGTGCTGCTGCTCGGGCTCACCCACCTGGTCCTCGCCGAACGTCTCGCCGACACCGACTACCTCGCCCGGCGCACCACCGGCCTCGACCAGTTGCGCTTCAGTGTCGCCGGCTGGTACCCGCAGCGGGTGCAGGAACACACCGGTGTTCCGGTCTGGCAGCTGCAGGGCCTCGCCCGTCGGCTCGCCGCCGGAAAGGGCACCTACATCCTCACCGGCCGGGGCGTCGAGCAGCACGTCGACGGTACCGACACCGCCACCGCCGCGATCAACCTCGCGCTGGTGCTCGGCCTCGTCGGCACGACGCACTCCGGCTACGGAACCCTCACCGGCCAGGGCAACGGGCAGGGCGGCCGGGAGCACGGCCAGAAGTGCGACCAGCTGCCCGGCTACCGCAAGATCACCGACCCCGCCGCCCGCGCCCACGTCGCCGGGGTCTGGGGTGTGACGCCCGAGCAGATCCCGGGTGCGGGCATCCCCGCCGTCGAACTGTTGAACGCGCTCGGCCAACCCGGCGGCATCCGCACCCTGCTCGTGCACGGTGCCAACGTCGTGGTCTCCGCGCCCGACGCCGACAGGGTGCGCCAGGGCCTGGCGGCTCTCGACTTCCTGGTGGTCAGCGACTTCTTCTTCTCCGAGACCGCCGCCCTGGCCGACGTAGTGCTGCCGGTCACCCAGTGGGCCGAGGAGGAGGGCACCATGACCTCGCTCGAGGGCCGGATTCTCCGCCGCCAACGTGCGATCGACCCGCCGGCCGGGGTGCGCAGCGAACTGTGGATCTTCCAGGAGCTCGCCCGGCGCCTGGACGCCCCCGGCGTGTACAGCGCCGAACCCGGCGAGGTCTTCGACGAACTCTGCCGGGCCACCGAGGGCGGCATCGCCGACTACTCAGGCCTCGGCTACGCCCTGCTCGCCACGGGGGAGCCCGCGTACTGGCCCTACCCGGCCGGCTCCGGCGGCACCCCGCGGCTCTTCCTCGAGCGGTTCGTTCACGACGACGGCCGCGCGCGCATCGTCGCCGTGACCCCGCGCGCCGTGGCGGCGCCGGCCCAGACGCGGGGTGCGCTCACCCTGATCACCGGCCGGCTGCTCGAGCACTACCAATCCGGTGCGCAGACCCGGCGGGTGGCCGAGCTGTCGGAGGCCCAGCCCGAGGCCCGGATGCAGGTGCACCCGGCCACCGCCGCGAGCCTGGGTCTGATCGACGGCGGTTGGGTCGAGCTGGCCAACGAGCGTGGCATCGTGCGGTGCCGAGCGCAGCTGAGCGCCGACATCCGGCCTGACACTGTGTTCCTGCCCTTCCACTTTCCCGCCGACCAGCGCGCCAACCTGCTCACCGCCGGCGCCACCGACCCGGTCTCCGGCATGCCCGAGTTCAAACGCACCGCCGTGCGGGTACGGGCAATCGATGCGCCCGGCCTGTCGGCTCCCGACCACGAGAGGGCGATGGCGGATGCCTGACCACACTTCTGCCGAGCTGCCCGATTCCCCCGGCCCGGCCGCCCCCGAACGCATCGTCGTCGTGGGCTACGGCCCGGTCGGCGCCCGGTTCGTCGACGAGCTCCTGCCGCTCGTCGAGGCCGGTCTGGCCGAGCTCACCGTCGTCGGAGCCGAAGAGGTGCACGCCTACAACCGGGTGCTCCTGGCCGATTACGCCGTGGGTCGCACCGACCGGGACACCCTCGACCTCACCGACGGCAGCCGGGCCCTGGCTGCCGGCGCGCGCATCCTCACCGGCACCACGGTGACCGAAGTGAAGCGCACCATCCGTACGGTCACGCTCGGCGACGGCAGCTCAGTGCCGTACGACAGGCTGGTGCTGGCCACCGGGGCGCGCGCGAATGTGCCCACCCTGGACGGCGTCAAGCGGGTGCGGCGCGGCCTGATAAAACCCGGTGCGGATGCCGGCGGCCTCGGCGCCGCTGCACTGGATTGGGCCGGCGCGCCGCTGCCCTGCGGTGTCAGCGCGCTCCGCGACCTCGCCGACGCCGCCACCGTGCTGGCGGCCGTGCAGGCCGGTCAGCGCATCGTGGTGCTCGGTGCCGGAGTGCTCGGCATGGAGATCGCGCTCGCGGCCGCGGCCGCCGGCGCCGAGGTCTGCGTGGTCTTTCACGGCGAGATTCCGATGAACCGCAACCTCGACCGCGGCGGCGGCTCGGTGCTCACCCGGAGCGCCCGCCGGGCGGGCGTCACCATGGTCAACCACGCCCGCGCCGAGAGCGTGTTGTTTCACCACGACGACGACGGCGTGGAACGCTTCGAAGCCCTCATCTGCGCCGACGGCAAGCAGATCAGCGGCGACCTGCTGCTGCTTTCCTGCGGTGTGGGTGCCCGCACCGAACTCGCCCACCTGGCCGGGCTGCCCGTATCCACCGGCATCCTGGTCGACGAGTCGCTGCGAAGCTGGGCGGATGCGGCGATCCACGCCATCGGGGACTGCGCTCATGTGGCTGGCCGTCCGGCCGATGCCGACTCCGGTGCAGCGTGGAACGGCGCCAGGATGGCACCGGCCGGTGGGCCGTCCGGTCTGATCGGGCCGGGCTGGCGGCAGGCCGACAGCCTCGCTGCCCGGTTCAGCGCCGAGATCAGGGCGGGTGTCGCAGCGGGCCGGCCGGCCGTGCTAGCTGCCGCCGTGACCGCTGAACCGGCACCGGCGCTTGCGGCCGGACCGGGCGCATCCGTCGTGATGCTCAAGGCCGAGGGCATCGACGTGGTCGCCGCCGGTGATACCGCGGCCGACCCGTTCGACGTCGATGCCAGGTGCGACGACGCCGGATACGGCGGCACCGCGCACACGCACGGATGCTCGTCCGATCCGGCGCCCCTGGCCGTCGCGCAGTGGGCCGACCCCGAGCACGGCCGCTACGTGAAAATGGTCACTCGCGGCGGCATCCTCACCGGCTTCGTCTGTGTGGGCATGCCCCGTACCGGTGCCGAGCTCACCCTGTTGTTCGAGCGCGGCAGTGAGCTGCCCGCCGATCGGTCGGTGCTGCTGCGGTTCGATGGTCCCGACTACGACCCCGCGACCGCGGGCGACGCCTTCGCGCCGGAGTCCACGGTCTGTTGGTGCAACGGTGTCACGGTGGAGGCGATCACCACCTCGGCGCAGGCCGGCAACACCACCGTGGCCTGCATCGGCACGGCCACCCGCGCGGGGACCGGCTGCGGCGGCTGCAAGGGCCGCATCGGCGAGGTGCTCGAGCGCTTCGCGGCGCAGATCGTCGGCTGAGCCCGCAGCGCCGACGTGCCGGAAAGCAGCCCGTCGGCGCCAAAAGGGAGAAGGGTGCGATATCTCGGCGCAGGGCCCTGCGATGACTTGACACTTGAGGCCCCTGCAGCGCAGCGGAGAGGGCGTGAACTGGCAAGGCGCGGGGCGCGCTGCAGGCGAGATGGCAGTTGGCGCCCCTTCGGGCTTGCGGAGAGGGCCCGAAGTGGCAACTCGGGTGGGCTGGGGGTCCCATGCGCCCGAAGGAGCGTTTTGGCGGAACTCGGCGTTGCGGGCTCGAGCGCTTCGCCGCCCAGAGTGTGCCCTGAACGTTGCCGGGTCCTTGCCGTGAGCGCCGGATGCTGATAGCCCTGAGGGGGTAGGTCCAGTGTTTCCGGGCTCCGGCGCGACAGTGCCGGCTGATCCCGGCCGGCGAAAGGGATGCCCAGGATGACGCCCAAAAAAGTGACCACGAACCCACCGTTTGGGGCCAACCAGGCGCGCGAGAAGAGCCCGGTCCACCTCGACGACGCCGACGAGGCGGGGGAGTCCACCCTCGAGGTCGGTTCGCCCAAGTCCTGGGCGGCGGGCGTGCCCGGAGTGCTGCACTCCACCATCCCGGCGCTGGCGGGCATGGGCGTCAGCCGCAGCCGCAAGACCCTGCTGGCGATGAACCAAAAAGACGGCTTCGACTGCATGAGCTGCGCCTGGCCTGACCCCACCCACCGCAAGACCTTCGAGTTCTGCGAGAACGGCGCCAAGGCCGTCACCTGGGAGGCGACTCCCGTCACCATCGGGAGCGAATTCTGGGCCGAGCATCCGGTCAGCGACCTGCGTGACCGCTCGGAATACTGGCTGGGCATGCAGGGGCGGCTGACCGAACCGGTCTACAAGGCCGCCGGCGACGACCACTACCGGCCGCTGAGCTGGGCCGAGGCGTTCAGACTGCTCGCCGAGAAGCTCAACGGGCTGGACTCGCCGGATCAGGCCGCCTTCTACACCAGCGGCCGCACCTCGAACGAGGCCGCGTTCGCCTACCAACTCTTTGTGCGCGCCTTCGGCACCAACAACCTGCCCGACTGCTCCAACATGTGCCACGAGTCGTCCGGCTGGGCGATGGGGCAAACCATCGGCATCGGCAAGGCAACCATCACCTATGACGACTTCGGCAAGGCCGACCTGATCATCGTGATGGGCCAGAATCCGGGCACCAACCATCCCCGGATGCTGACCGCCCTGGAGGAGGCGAAGGAGAACGGCGCCGAGATCGTCGCGGTCAATCCGATGCCGGAGGCCGGGCTCAGACGGTACAAGAACCCGCAGAAGGTGAAGGGCATCATCGGGCACGGCACCGAAATGGCCGACCAATTTGTGCAGGTGCGGCTCGGCGGCGACATGGCCCTGTTACAGGCGGTGTCCAAGCGGGTGCTCGCCGCGGAGGCCGCGAACCCGGGCACCGTGCTCGACCACGAGTTCCTGCGCGAGCACTGCCAGGGGCTGGAGGAACTCACCGCGCACCTCGCCCAGGTCGACGAGAAGGCCGTGCTGGCCGCCACCGGCCTGCAAACCGCCGACATCGACGAGCTCGCCGCCCGGTACCTTCGGGCCGAAAAGGTGATCATCACCTGGGCGATGGGGCTCACCCAGCACAAAAAGGGCGTCGCCACGATCAAGGAGATCATCAACCTGCTGCTGCTGCGCGGCAACATCGGCAAGCCCGGCGCGGGTGCATCGCCGATCCGCGGGCACAGCAACGTGCAGGGCGACCGCACCATGGGCATCTGGGAGCAGATGCCGCCGGCGTTCCTCGACGCCATCGAACGGGAGTTCGGCTTCGATCCGCCCCGGGAGCACGGGATGGACTCGGTCGAGACCATCAGGGGACTGCGGGACGGCCGGGTTAAGGTCTTCATGGCTCTCGGCGGCAACCTGGTCGGCGCGATCAGCGATACCGGGGCCGCCGAGGCCGCGATGCGCGGTGCCGAGATGACGGTGCAGGTCTCCACCAAACTGAACCGGTCGCATGCCGTGGTCGGCGACGAGGCGCTGATCCTGCCGACCAAGGGGCGCACCGAGATCGACCGGCAGGCCACGGGGGAGCAGTTCGTGTCGGTGGAGGACACCGTCTGCGCCGTGCATCCGTCCTGGGGCAAGGTGCGCCCGGTCGCACCGAACCTGCTGTCGGAGGTCGCCATCGTGAGCCGCCTGGCCCGGGCGGTGCTGGGCACCAAGGTGGGCGTGGACTGGGTGGGATTCGAGCGTGACTACGACCTCGTCCGGGAGCACATCTCCCACGTCGTCGCCGGCTGCGACGACTACAACGCCAAGATCCGGCAGGACGGCGGCTTCCTGCTGCCGAACGGGCCACGCGATTCCCGCACCTTCCCCACCCCCACCGGCAAGGCCATGCTCACCGTCAACGACCTCGAGTACCTGGACCGGCCCGTCGGCACCCTGATCCTGCAGAGCCTGCGATCGCATGACCAGTTCAACACCACCATCTACGGGCACGACGACAGGTATCGCGGCATCAAGAAGGGCCGTCACGTGGTGTTCATCAACCCCAACGACCTTGTCGAACTCGGCCTCGACGATGAGCAGATGGTGGATGTTCATGGCGTGTACGACGACGGCGTCGAGAGGGTGCTGCGCGGGTTCCGGGCCGTGTCATACCCCACCGCACGGGGCTGTGCGGCGGCGTACTACCCGGAGGCGAACGTGCTTGTGCCTCTCGACCATGTGGCGGAGGGCAGCAATACGCCGGTTTCGAAGGCGGTGATCGTGCGGGTGGAGCCGGCGCGCACCGTCGAGGCGGTGCCGACCATGTAGGGGAGGGCGCCTGTGCTGACGGCTCTGGACTGACGGCTACTGGACTGACGACTACTGGGCGGTGTTCGCCCACCCGTCGTCGATGCCGCCGTCACCGCTCTTCCGGGTGGCCTGCCTGGCTACTCCAACGGCGCGCTCGACGGCGTCGGTGGTGGCCTGTTTGCTCGAGGTGCTCGTCATGCCGGCCGCGTATCCCACCAGGAAGGTGCTGATCGGTCCGCCGGCAGGGCCTACGGCGCGGGTGGTCTCGGCGGCCAGGTCGAGTAGCAGCGGGTAGTCGACCTTCAGGTCCAGAATCTGCAGTGCCTGGGTCAGCCGTTGACTCAGGTCGTCCAGCCGGCCGGTGTCGTTTTCGGGGGCGTTCATGGGGTCTCCTTCTGGCCGGGTACGGCACGGAACGTGCGCTTCAGGAATAGCATCTCAGCGGCGGCGCGGCAATCGTTCGGGCTTCCCCCGGGACTGTCTGCGTCATTTTCTGGAGTTCGGGTCCTCGTCACCGATGTGTCCAGGCGCGTTCGCGGTGAGCACCCGTTGCACAAAAGCCGAATACTCCTCCATATAGTGGCGAAGGAATGACCGGGTGGACTCGTCGGTGACCTCGCCGTTGGGACCATAGACGGCAGCGTCGAAGCTGATGTAAGCCTCGGGCGAATTCAGCTGAGGCGCATCGAGGAAGCTCAAGACGCTCCGCATCGACGACTGCATGACCGCGGTTCCGATGCCGCCAGGGGACGCGCCGATGATGCCGGTGGGCTTGCGTGCGAAGGAATTGGTGCCCCACGGCCTGGACCCCCAGTCGATCGCGTTCTTCAGAGCGCCGGGGATCGAGCGATTGTATTCCGGGGAGACGAAGAGGATCCCGTCCGACGAGTCGATGGCCGCCTTGAGGGTCCGGCCGGCCGGCGGGAAGTCCGCGTCGAAGTCCGGGTTGTACAGGGGCAGGTTCCCGATCGTGATCTCGGTGAATTCAAGCTCCTCAGGGGCGAGAGCGATCAGCGCCGTGGACAGGGTGCGGTTGATGGACGTGCTGCTCAGGCTGCCAACGAAGTAGCCGATTGTGTAGGTCGCCATGTCTGACTTCTTTCCCGAATCTGTCGACAGGGCATCCGAAGTTCACGCAGCGGACCCACGGCCTCCATATCTGTCGATCCCTTCCGGTTTAGCACTCCGACCCGGTCACCGACAGGGTCAGCACTCCGGCTACCAGGGCAGCGGAATCGTGGCGACGGGCTCGGGGGAGCACGCACCGCCGGCCGGCACCACGGCCACACCGTCGGCCTCAGCGAGTCCGCGCAACATGCCGGAACCCTGACGCGCCGTCGGCACCGCGCCGTCGTCCGTGAGCCGGTACGCCACCAGCCGAGTCGACCCGCTGAGGTTGGCGATGTCGTGCGCGAGGGTCACTCGGCCCAGCGGCACCAGCGGGCGGCCGAGCATACCGTCGATCAGCGGTACGCCCAGGCTGGCCAGCACGAGCATCGCGGCCAGCGGATTGCCGGGCAGGCAGAGCATCAGGCGGCCGTCGGCGAGGCGGGCGAGCATCACGGGGTGGCCGGGGCGCATCCGCACGCCGTCGATGAGCACTGTGGCCCCGAGTGCGCTGAGTGCGGCGCGCAGGTGGTCGGCCGGGCCGCGGGCGCTGCCTCCGGTGCTGATCACCAGTGCCGCGGTGCTCGATCGGATGGCGTCGATGGTCAGGTCGAGGTCGTCGGGCAGCCGCCGCAGTGCACTCAGCCGCACACCCAGTCCGCTGAGCAGGGCCGGAAACTCTGGGGAGTACGCGTCCCGCACCTGCCCGGGACCGGGGATGCCGGACTCGATCACCTCGGTGCCGAGCAGCAGCAGCTCCACGGTCGGCTGTGTGGTCACGGTGAGGGTGTCGTGGCCCGTCACCGCAGCGAGAGCGACCCTGGGAACCGTGAGCAGGCAGCCGGGCTCGAGCATCCGTTCGTCGAGTCCGCATTCCTCACCGCGGGCGCGCACATGCTCGCCGCGTGCCGGCTCGTGTGCACCGGTGTGCGCCGAGCGGATGAGCGTGGGCACGGTGCCGGCCGCAGACCCCGGCACCAGCTCACCGTTTTCCGTGCGCAGGATGCCGTGGGTGCCGGCGGGCACGCAGGCGCCTGTGGCGATGGGCCGCGCGGTCCCGGCCGCGAGGACCCTCGTCGGCGGAGGGTCACCCGCCAGGATCGGTTCGCCCAGAATCCACGGTTCGTCGCCGCTGACGGCCCAGCCGTCCATGGCCGAGGACGCGAAGCTCGGCAGGGCGGTCAGCGAGTGCACCGCGCCGGCAAGGGTGCGCCCGACGGCGTCCGGGAGCGCCACCATCTCGGTGGCGCGGGGCATCTCCGCGCCGGCCCTGTGCACGGCGGCCCTGGCCTCCAGCCACTCCATCAGAGGACCACGCCGCGGGCCTGGTTGCCGGTGTCGCGTGAACCGATTCGGACCGATCGGCCGGTGTGGATCATGGGCATGACGGGCTCCTCGAGGATGGTCGACGACAGTGTCGCCTGAGTCAAGGCTAGCCAGTATTAGGAAGGACGATGCCGAGCCTGGCCGCGTCGGCCGGGGTGTCGACGTCCTCGGCCAGGGCGTCGGGGAGGCGCAGTTCCACCAGGTTGAGTGGGCCGATCAGGCCCATCACCGAGAGGTTGTCGGCCGGACGCAGCAGCGCGGAGGAGGCCAGGGCCGCACGCCGGTAGACGGCGAGCAGCGGTTGGCGCCGGCCGGCGGCATCGACGCTGATCAGGCCGTCGATGGATCGGTGCGCCACGGCGTCGGTCTGCGCGGCGTGGGCCGGCGGGGCGGTCAAGAGCCTGTCGAGTTCGGCCAGCAGGTACGGCACGGCGTCGTCAGCGTGCACGAGGTCGCCAGCGAGCACCACAATCCACTCCGCAGAACCTGTGCCCGCGGAACCCGTGCCCGCGGAGGCGCCGCCGGAGTCGCGGGCCAGTGCCTCGAGGCCTGCCACCATCGCGGCGGCCGGACCGCCCCAGCGCGGCTGCTCGACGGCGCGCAGCACATCGGCGGGGAGGTCAGCGTCTGATCCGACCACGCAGGTGCGCCGACAGCCGGTGGTCGCGGCCAACACTCCGTCGAACAGGCTGCGGCCTCGCCAGACCAGGGCGGTCTTGTCGATGCCGCCGAGCCGCCTGGCCCTGCCGCCGGCGACGATGATCGCGTCCCAACCCAGGCCGGAGCCGTCCGTCCGCTCAGCCTCGGAGGGCGTGGTGGGGGTGTCATGGCGGGGCATCGGGGCGGTCCTTGCGCTCGGAGCCGCAGGTACGCGACCAGATCAGGCTACCCGCGCCCGGCACAACACGCCGGGACCGGGCCGCGTGCTGCGGCCCGGTCCCGGATGCTGCCTACAGGCCAGTCAGGTCTGAGATCTCAGTCCTTGAGATAGCCGTTCGGGTTGAGCACGTACTTCGTCGCCGCACCCGCATCGAACTCGGCATACCCGCGCGGGGCATCCTCGAGGCTGATCGGCTGTGCGTGCACGGCCTTGGCGATCTGCACGCGGTCGTGCAGGATCGCCATCATCAGCTGCCGGTTGTACTTCATCACCGGGCACTGCCCGGTGGTGAACGACAGCGACTTGGCCCAGCCGGTACCCAGGCTCAGCGACAACGAACCCACCTTGGCTGCTTCCGTCGCAGCTCCCGGGTCGCCCGTGACGTAAAGCCCCGGAATACCGAGCGCACCGCCGGCCGCAGTGATGCTCATCAGCGAGTTCAGCACGGTTGCCGGCTTCTCAGTTCCGGCATCCTTGCCGTGTCCGTGCGCTTCGAATCCGACGGCGTCGACCGCCGCATCCACCTCCGGCACCCCCAGGATCTGTTCGATCTGATCCTGCGGCTCACCCTTGGTGAGGTCAACGGTCTCACAGCCGAAGCTGCGGGCCTGTGCGAGGCGCTCGGGGTTGAGGTCACCCACGATCACCACGGCGGCACCCAGCAGCTGCGCCGAGACTGCCGCGGCGAGTCCTACCGGTCCAGCGCCGGCGATGTAGGCCGTTGAGCCCACGCCGATGCCGGCGGTGAAGGCACCGTGGAACCCGGTCGGGAAGATGTCCGACAGCATGGTGAGGTCGAGGATCTTCTCCAGCGCCTGCTCCCGGTCGGGGAACTTCAACAGGTTCCAGTCCGCGTACGGGACCAGCACGTACTGCGACTGCCCGCCGACCCAGCCACCCATGTCGACATACCCGTACGCACTACCCGGACGGTCCGGGTTCACGTTCAGGCAGACACCGGTCTTGCGTTCCTTGCAGTTGCGACAGCGACCGCAGGAGATATTGAACGGGACCGACACGATGTCGCCGACCTTGATGAACTCGACGTCCCGGCCGACTTCGACTACCTCGCCCGTGATCTCGTGGCCGAGGACCAGACCCATCGGAGCCGTGGTGCGTCCGCGCACCATGTGCTGGTCGGAGCCACAGATGTTGGTGGTGATGGTTCTCAGGATGACACCGTGCTGAACCTGGCGGCCGATGTTCGCCGGGTTGACGCCGGGTCCGTCCTTCAGCTCGAAGGTGGGGTAGTCGATGTCGATAACGTCGACCTTGCCCGGACCTTCGTAAGCAACTGCTCTGTTTCCTGCCATTATTTGTATCCTCCTTGATACCTGTCGTGACACCTGAACCGGTCGGTTCGCGCTTGTGGCGCGGCATCCTCAGTGGTGTTCCTCGGTGGTTCGCTCTCAGCAACACAGGGCGCCGGAACACCCTCCATGGCACTCCACCACACTGGGAATTTCAAGGGTGTCGGTGGAGCAAAACGTGTGTATCGTGTGGGTGTCGAATCCCAAAATCCGCCTGTGGCTGTGCACAAACTCGCGCGTTTTACCGGGCTATGTCGGGGAACCTTGTTTAGGGTGGTCACATGCGAATTCCCGACAACACCGGCGCCCGCAGGGCCGAGCCCCGAACCGACGGTCCGACGACGTTGCGCACCTTGCTGACCGACAAGCTGGGCTGGCTGGGCCTCCGCAGCGGGCAGATCCTGCTCGCTCTGGCGCTCGTCGCCGTGGTGATCTTCATCCTCGTGCAGGTGAAGCTCGTGGTGATCCCGCTGCTGATCGCGATCATCCTGGCATCCGCTCTGAGCCCGGTCATCGGATGGCTGCGCCGCCGGGGGTTGTCGCCGATCCTGGCCACCTGGGTCACCCTGCTGACCGCCATCGTCGTGTTCGGCGGAATCGTGACCCTGATCGTCGTCGCCGTCGAGAACCAGTGGAGCGAGCTGGTGACGAGCGCCTCTGACGGCATCGACCAGCTGTTCACCTACCTCACCGAGGGGCCGTTGGCCCTCGACTCCGCCCAGCTCGAGGACTTCCGCGACCAGGGCATCGACTTCCTCACCAGCAGCCAGTTCGGCTCCGGGGCCCTCGCCGGGGTGTCTGTGGCGACCGAGATCATCACCGGCGCCGTGCTCGTCGTCGTGATCCTGTTCTTCTTCCTCAAGGACGGCGACGTCATCTGGAAGTTCTTCCTGCGCCCGTTCCGCGGCGAGCGCCTGCAGCGCGGTCGCCGCATCGGCACCACCTCGGTGCGGGTGCTCGGCGGGTACGTTCGCGGCACGGCGATCATCGCCTTCGTCGATGCCGCCGCGATCGGCATCGGCCTCGCCGTGCTCGGGGTGCCGTTGGCACTGCCGCTGGCGGTCATCGTGTTCCTCACGGCCTTCATCCCGCTGATCGGTGCGACAGTGGCCGGTATCCTGGCCGCTCTCGTGGCGCTCGTTGCCACCGACTGGGTCATCGCGTTGATCGTGGTGGGCATCGTGATCGTCGTCAACCAGCTCGAGGGCAACTTCCTGCAGCCCGTGGTGATGGCACAGTCCCTCAAGCTGCACCCGCTGGTGATCCTCGTCGCCTTGACCGCCGGCACCATCGTGGCCGGCATCATCGGTGCCGTGCTCGCCGTGCCCATCGCCGCCGTCGGCTGGGCCATCGTCAAGACCTGGAACGAGCCGCCGGCGCTCACCGGGCAGGCCAAGCTGGCCTAGCCGCTCGCCCGGGCCGTTTGGCCGCGAGCACGATGGTGCTCCGCGCGCCGCCACCTCATTCCTGGTGCTTGGGCGACCCGGCTTTGAGCGCGGACTCCTCCACATCGATGAAGGCCAACGCAGAGCGGATGGCCGGCTCCTGGTAGCGGCCGTCCGCCCGGGCGGTCAGCACGGCCTCCCGCTCAGCCTCGATCATGGCCCGCCGCAGCCGGTTGTACGCGGCCGGCAGCGGCTCCGCCTCATCCGGAGCCGGGTTGTCGAGCGCATCCGCGAGGAACACGGCGTTGGTGCGCAACCGGCCGATCACCCGGTCCTCGTCGGCGTCGGTCACCTCGGTGTCGAGCCGGGCCAGGCCGGCGGTCTGCGCCTCGGCCAGGAGCATCTGCGCCTCGATCCTCTCCTGGGTCCGGTCCGGCGGCGGCAGGCGCAACCGGCGGATGATCCACGGCAGCGCCAGCCCCTGCAGGAGGGTGCCGACCACCACCACGAAGGCCAGCAGCTGCAGAAGTTCGCGCTGGGGTGTCTCCGGGGGGAGTAGGAAGACCGCCGCGAGAGTGACCACCCCGCGCATCCCCGCGAACGACACGGCCACCCCGGTGCGCCAGCTCCAACCGCGCTCCCGCAACCGCCGCGGTCCGTACCGATAGATCGACGTGGTGATGGCCATCCACACGAAACGCGACACGAGCAGGGCGGCGAGGATCACCAGAGCGATCCACACCGTGGTCCAGAACCCCGTGCCGGTGAGCCGCACCCCCTCAAGAATCGACGCCAGGTTGAGGCCGATGAACAGGAACACGGCGTTCTCCAGCAGGAACTGGATGGTGCGCCAGTTGATCGACTCGGCGATGCGGGCCTCCGCCGACTGGATCACCGGCGCACGGTAGCCCAGGAAAAGGCCGGCGATCACCACCGCCAGTACCCCAGAACCGTGCACCAGCTCGCCGAGGATGAACGCCAGGTACGGCGTCACCAGCGACAGGCTGGTGTCCAGCACCGGCGCGTGCAACTGCCGACGGATCACGGCCAGCACGAACCCGACGGCGAGCCCGACGCCCACACCGCCGACGACAGCGACGACGAAGTCGCCGGTCACCGAGAGCGGGCTCACCGTGCTCAGGATGGCCGCGATCGCCGCGTTGAGGGCCACCAGCGCGGTCGCGTCGTTGAGCAGGCTCTCACCCTCGAGCACCGTGACCACCCGCCGCGGCAGGCCCAGCCGCCCGGCGATGGCCGTGATCGCCACGGCATCCGTCGGTGCCACGACGGCGCCGAACGCGAACGCGGCAGCGAGCGAAATCGCCGGCACCACCAGCCACGCGGTCAGCCCCACTGTCACGACGGTGAAGGCCACCAGGCCCACCGACAGCAGCAGGATGCCGTCCCGCCGGGCCCGCACGTCCACGATCGACGTGCGGATGGCCGCCGCGAACAGCAGCGGGGGCAACAGCCCGTAGAGCACCAACTCCGGCTCGAGCTCGATGCGTGGCACCGACGGCAGGAACGACGCGGCCGCGCCGACGACCACCAGGACGAACGGCGCCGACCAGCCGATCCGCCGGGAGAAGCCGGTCACCGTGACGGTGACCAGGACGAACACGACGATCCAGACAATGGTGCTGACGGGGTCCATAGCGACAATTATGCGCGAGCGCCGCGCCGCCGCGGGAGGGCTGTGCGGCGAGGGGTGCTGCAGCATCCAGTCACGTCCGCCATTGCCCGTTGGTGTGTTGACGCCTACGATCCCCAGCAAACACGCGAGGAAGCGAGGCGCACATGGCCGTGAGCACTCTCAAGGAGATCGTCGATCGTGCGTTCGCCGAGAAATACGGCGTTCCCGCGATCAACGTGGTGAACGACCTCACGATGGAGGCGGTGCTGGCCGGGGCCGTCGAAGCCCGCTCGCCGGTGATCGTGCAAACCTCGGTGAAGACCGTCAAGTCCATCGGATCCGACGTGCTCTTCGCCATGTGGTCGGCGATGACCGCCGGCATCGACGTGCCCGTCGCGCTGCACCTGGACCACTGCCCGGACCGGGATGTGATCACCGAGTGCCTCGAACGCGGCTGGAACTCGGTGTTGTTCGACGCCTCCACCCTGCCGGTGGAGGAGAACCAGCGCCAGACCATCGAGGTGGTGCGGCAGGCCCGCACGTTCGGCGCTCACGTGGAGGGCGAGATCGAGTCCATCACGGGCGTCGAAGACGGTGTGGGCAGTGACACCGAAGCGGCCAGGCAGAGCCTCGCGGTGTCGCTCAGGTTCCTCGAGGCCACCGGCGTGGACGTGTTCGCGCCGGCGATCGGCAACGCGCACGGGGTGTACAAGCGGGAACCGGTGCTCGACTTCCAGCGGGTGAGCGACCTCGTCGCCGCCCACCCGATCCCGATCGCCCTGCACGGCGGCAGCGGCATGACCGACGCCCAATTCACCGACCTCATCGCTCGGGGCTGCGCCAAGGTGAATATCTCCACGGCACTGAAGATCACCTACATGAAATCCAACCTCTCCTTCCTCACGGATGCCCAGGCGCGCGACAAGTGGGACCCACCGTCGCTGTTCGCGAAGGTGCGCACCGACATCGTCAACCTCACCAGGGGACTGGCCGAACAGTTCGGCAGCGCGGGGAAGGCCTGAGATGCCGGCACTGATCTTCGACTGCGACGGGGTGCTCGCCGACACCGAACGGGACGGCCACCTGCCGGCGTTCAACCAGACCTTCGACGAGTTCGGGGTGCCCGTGCACTGGAGTGACGCCGACTACGCCGAGAAGGTGAGGATCGGCGGGGGAAAGGAACGGATGCGGAGCATCCTCACCCCGGACGTCGCCCGGCAGCTGGGTCTGCCAGAGGACCCGGCGGCCTGGGACGAGACCATCCTGGCCTGGCACCATCGCAAGACCGCGATCTACACCGAACGCGTGGCCGCGGGGGTGCTGCCGGCCCGGCCCGGCATCCGTCGCCTCGCCGAGGAAGCCGCCGCGGCGGGCTGGACCCTCGCCGTGGCCTCGACCTCGGCCGAGGCGTCGGTGCGGGCGGTGCTCACCCACGCGGTGGGGCCCGACCTCGCTGCGGGGTTCCACGTCTTCGCGGGCGACATCGTTCCGGCAAAAAAGCCCGCGCCCGATATCTACCTGTATGCCCTGCGTGCGCTGGGCGTCGACCCGAGCGAAACGCTGGTGATCGAGGACAGCGAGAACGGGCTGCGGGCCGCGCTCGCCGCCGGGCTTGCGACCGTTGTGACCGTGAGCAGCTACACGGCCGACGAGGACTTCGACGGCGCCGCCCTCGTGGTCTCGTCCCTCGGTGACCCCGCCGGGCCCGCCGCCGAGATCCTGGCCGACCCGGCCGGCATCCACCCCGGCCCGTATCTGCGGCTGGCGGACCTCGTCACGATCCTCACCCTGCCCGGCACCTCAAGAACAGGAAGCGAGACCCCATGACCAGCCTGGCCGACACCGAATTCGTCGTGCACAGCATCGCCCAGACGGCGGTCGACAACGAGAAGGAGTTCGGCGACCTCGACGCCGTCGTCGGCGACGGTGACTTCGGCTATTCGCTCGCCAGGGGCTTCGAAATCGTCCTCGCCGACTGGGACGAGTACGACCGCAGCAGCCCGAGCGCGTTCCTGCAGAAGGTGGGCATGGTCATCTCCGGGCGGATCGGCGGGACCTCCGGGCCGCTCTGGGGAACCGCGTTCCTGCGGGCGTCCCTCGCGGTCAAGGGCAGGGACGAGGTGCGCGGCGGCGACGCCGTCGCGATGCTGCGCAGCGCAATCGCCGGCATCAAGTCGCGCGGCAATTCCGACGTGGGCGACAAGACCCTGCTCGACGCTCTCGTGCCGATGACGGATGCCCTCGAGGAGGAGGTCACGGCCGGCACCGACGCGCCCGCCACCCTGCACCGCATGGCCGCGGTCGCCCGGCAAGCCTCCGACCAGACCGCCATGATGCAGGCCCGTCGGGGCCGGGCCAGCTACACGGGGGAGCGGAGCATCGGCTCGCCGGACCCCGGCGCGGTGGCGGTGGCCGTGATCCTCGAGCGGCTGAGCGCCGAGTGGGATGCCCGGGTGGGTTCATCCGCCGGCACCCCGAACGACGCGGAACGGCCATCCAGTCACACGGACTGAGCGTCGCACCGCACACGCACACGCACCCGTATCCGAAAGGCACACGCACCGACCGAGCACACGACCGACCGAGCACCGCCCAGAGAGGGAGCCATGAAGAAATTCGTCAATGATCCGAAGCAGTACGTTCCGGAGATGCTCAAGGGCATCGCGCTGGCCAACCCCGACACACTGAAGTATGTGCCCGCGTACAACCTGATCATGCGAGCCGACAGCCCGAACCCCGACAGGGTGTCGATCATCCAGGGCTCGGGCTCCGGGCACGAACCGGCGCACGTGATGACGGTCGGCAAGGGCATGCTCGACGCGGCCTGCCCCGGCGACGTGTTCTCTGCACCGCCGATGGACTACGTGTACGAGACCACCAAGCTGCTGGCCTCTCCTAAGGGTGTGCTGTTGCTGGTGAACAACTACACGGGCGATCGGATGGCCTTCGAAATGGCGCAGGAGCTCAGCGCCGCCGACGGTGTCAACGTGAAGACCCTGTTCATCGACGATGACGTCGCCGTGCAGGACTCCACCTACACCGTGGGCCGGCGCGGGGTGGCGGGCAACTTCTTCGTGATGAAAGCCGTCGGCGCCGCCGCCGAGCAGGGCGCGGACCTGGACGAGCTGGTCCGGATCGGGGAGAAGGTCGACAGCGTCACCCGCACCATGGGGATCGCCCTCACCTCCTGCACCCCGCCGGCGAAGGGATCACCGCTGTTCGAGCTCGGCGACGATGAGATCGAGGTGGGTGTGGGCATCCACGGTGAACCCGGCCGGCGGCGGGCCAAGCTCACCACGGCCAACGAGATGACCGACGAGATGCTGGATGCCGTCGTGAAGGACCTGCCCTATGTGGCCGGCGACAGGGTGGCCCTGATGATCAACGGGCTCGGTGGAACCCCGATCAGCGAGCTCTACATCCTGTTCGGGCGGGCGCACGAGCGGCTCACCGAGCTGGGCATCACGGTGGGACGCAGCTACGTGGGTGAATACTGCACCTCCCTCGACATGGCTGGGGCGTCACTGACCCTGGTGCGGCTCGACGACGAGATCGAGGCGCTGCTGGCGGCGCCGGCCGAAATCGCGGCGCGAGTGTTCTAGCCCGGCGCGTTCTGCACGAGCGGGCACGGTGCGGCTACTCTGTGGGCATGAGTGAGACTCCCAGGGACTGGTCAGACGCGGTTTTCGCTTTCGATTCGGCCGCGAGGTGGTTCGTGGCGGTCACCGCAGGCATCGCCGAGCGCGCCGCCGGGGATGACGAGGTCTGGGGGCAGTTGGGCCTGGGCGAGTGGAGTGTGCGCGACCTCGTCGGGCACACCAGCCGGGCCCTGTCCACCATTGAGGCCTACCTCGACCTCGCGGCAGAGGAGGATGCCGTCGGCGTGGCCGCCCCGATCGAGGTGACCACGCCGGCGGCCTACTTCGAGCGCGCGCTCGCCGCGGGAACACCCGAGCTGATCGCGCAACGCGGTCGGGAGACCGCCGCCACCCTCGGTGCCCAGCCCGCGGTCGCGGTTGCGGAGCTCGCCGCCAGGGTGCTGGCCCGGGTGGCCACCCTCGACGGCTCCGAGCCGGCGGATACGCCGGCCGGGCGCATCCGCATCGCCGAGTACCTGCCGTCGCGCACCCTGGAACTCACCGTGCACACGAGCGACCTGCTGCAGAGCCAGGGAGTACCCGCCGCCGACCAGACCGTGCCCGAGCCCGCCGCCGCCGCGACCCTGCACGTGCTCGCCGACCTGGCCGCCCACAAGGGCCTGTCCGCACCCCTGTTGCGCGCCGCCACCGGCCGTGCCCCGCTGCCCGCCGGGTTCTCCGTGCTCTGAGCGCACTATCGTCACGGCCCGTGTTGCTCCCCGCGGCCCGTGTTGTGCTCGGCGGCCCGCGTTAGAACGGGTGCCGGCGGGACGACGACGTGCCGCGGGAGCGTAGACCTGCCGCGAGGGAGGCCAGGCCGCGGCGGCTCGGCTACGCCAGGGCGGCGGCCTCGTGCGCCTGGCGGGCGGCGTCGAGAGCGTCGAGTTTCTCGGCGAGACGATCCAGCACCGCGTCGCGGTCGTCCAGCCACTCGGGCAACCACACCCGCTCCACGGCCGGCCAGCCCATCAGCCTGGAGAGCACCTCGACGGGCAGGCCGTCCCGGTCCGAGACCGTGCGGCGGGCGGCCCAGGTGGGGCCGTCGAGCAGCACGGCCATCACCGGATGCCCGGGCGCCCCGGTCGTGGCCACACTGAGGTCCACCCGGAAGTCGGACAGCCCCACGTCCGCCTGCACCGCGAAGCCGCGCTCGCGCAGGGCCTCGGCGATCTCCTCCCGGTGCCGGTCCAACGCCCCGGACTGGCGCAGCGGGGTGGCGAGCCCGTCGGCGCCGCCGGCGGCCAGGTCCAGGTAGGCCCGCAGGTCTTTCACCCCGGCCGAGATGGTCTCTTCGGCGCGCAGGTCGGCGGGCGCGAAGCTGCTGAACACGATCACCTGGCGCCGGGCCCGGGTGATCGCCACGTTCAGGCGCCGTTCGCCGCCGGGCAGGTTGAGCGGGCCGAAGTTGAGCGGCAGCCGGCCCGAGGCATCCGCGCTGAACGCCGTGGAGAACAGGATGGTGTCGCGCTCGTCACCCTGCACGTTCTCCAGGTTCTTGACGAACAGGCCGTCGGTGTCGGTGTCGAGGGCGTGCACGATGCGCTCATCGCCGCTGTCGCGGAGGCTGCCCTCGATGAGGGCCCGCTGCTGCACGTTGAAGGTGATCACGCCGATGGACGGGGTCTCTTCGGGCTCGGCGGCGAACCTGGCCAGGATCTCGGCGACGATGGCCTGGGCCTCGACCGGGTTGGTGCGCAGCGACTTGCCCTTACCGCTGCGGAGGAACTGACCGTCGACCCGGCGGAGGCTCACACCGTAGCCCGCGGAGCCGGAGCCGGAGCCGGGGCCGGAGCCGGAGCCGGCATCCGTGCCCGCACCATGGTGCGGAGCCGGGAACGAGGACAACCGGTCACGGTAGTACGCGCGGTTGCTGAAGGCGATCAGCGACTCGTCCTGGCTGCGATAGTGCCAGGACAGCCACTTGCTGGGTACCTGCGCCTGCACGCACTCCGACAGGATCGACTCCTCGTCGCGCACGAACTCGAGGGTGTCGCCGTCCTCCTCGCCGGAGCCGATGGTCGACTCCGCGAACGAGGTGGGCGGCATCTGCTTGCTGTCACCCACGACGACCACCGACCGGGCCCTCCCCATGGCGCCGACGGCGTCGGACACCCGCACCTGGGAAGCCTCGTCGAAGACCACGATGTCGAACAGGCCGGCCTGGGCGGGGAAGAACCTGGCCACCGACTCCGGGCTCATCAGCATGCACGGCAGGATGTCGGTGATCAGGTCGCCGAACTCGTGCATGAGCTCACGCACTCCCATGCCGCCGCGCTGCCGGTCCAGCTGCCTTTTGAGCAGGCCGAGCCGGGCCGCCGTCTCGGTGCCCGGGTTCCCGGAGTCGCCGGCGGCGTCCGGGGTCGCGCCGATGGTGCGCCGCCGCAAGACGCTGTACGGGATGAAGGTGGGCAGGTGCCGGCGCACCGCACCGGATGACGTGGTGAAGCGGGTGATCGACCGGTTCTGGGCGGCGGCGTCGAACTGGTCCAGGGTGGTGGCCGAGCCGCGTTCGGCGACGGATGCCGTGGCGAGCCCCTTCTCGAACGCCAGACCGGCGTCGTCGGCGTCGACCTCGCCGCGGAGCACAGCGGTGTGCGCAGCCGGGAGCCCGAGCCGGGCCAGCGGTTCGAGGTGCTCGAGCAGGGCGATCCACCGGGTGAGGGTGGGCAGTCCCGGTGCCTGGGCGTCCCGTTCCTCGCGGCCGCGGGACCAGACGGCGACGAGGCCGCCGTCCGCGGCCCAGCCTGCCATGGCGGCCGGTCCGGCGCCGGTGGCCGTCATCACGGCCTGCAGGGCGAGAAGCGCACGGTTCAGTGCGGTGGCGAGTGCGGCATCCGGTTCGGTGCTGGCGTCGAGGTAACCGCGCAGGGCGGCCACGAAGTCAACGCTGAGGTCGCGGTGCTCGGATGCGACGACACCACCGGCCCAGCGCAGCCAGGCCAGGCGGGCGGCGAGCTCGTCGCGGCCGGTCGGGCCGGTCTGCGTAGTCTGCCCGGTCTGCGCCGGAGCAACCGGCGCGGAGCCGACCAGGGGGTTCCAATCATCCGCGATGCTCACGCCATCCACGGCCAGCACCAGGCCGCGCAGGGCGTGCAGCCGGGCCTGGCTGTCGGCGAGCTGGCCGGTGACGGTGGTGAGGGAGCCGAGGGGCAGCTTCGCCCCTGGCCGCATCTCCGCGGCCAGCCGCGCGAGCACGGCCTTCCGTCGGCCGCGACGGCCGAAGAAGCTCGAGGCATCCGCCGCCTGCGCGTCCCGGTGCAGGGCCGCGGCGTCCAGCCGCAGTGCGCCGGGTTCGAGCACGGTCAGTGCCGGGTGTTCGGCCTGCACAAAGGTGCCGGTGGCCTGTTCGGCGGCGGCCGCGGCCGAGGCCCAATCCGGGGAGCGGGTGCCGTCCAGGGTGACCAGCGGCACCCGGTCGGCGGCGGCGAGACTGCTCAACGTGACGAATTCGGTAGGGCTCGCCGCGGCGGCCACGACGCTCGCCGCGGCGCCAGAGCCGGCCGTCTCGTCGGCGCGGGGGAGCGCGGCCAGGGCTTCGTCGAGCTCCAGCGCGGCGCGGGCAACGGTCGCCAGGTCGAGGGGGCCGGCGGGCGGCGTGGTGATGAACGCCCACGGATGCTGCGGCCGCGGCCGGGCCGGATCGGTCACATCGGGCAGATCCCGCAGCATCCGCCGCAGCTCGTCGAGCTCGTCGGCCGTGATGCGCGCGGGCAGGTCGGCCGGCACGGGCAGGGCCCGCACGTCGACGTCGGCGGT
Source organism: Cryobacterium sp. TMB3-10 (assembly GCF_004402305.1). Lineage (NCBI taxonomy): Bacteria > Bacillati > Actinomycetota > Actinomycetes > Micrococcales > Microbacteriaceae > Cryobacterium > Cryobacterium sp. TMB3-10. Next base: position 78,988 of record NZ_SOGH01000021.1, read on the forward strand.
GAGCTGTGCGGTGCGGGCGGAGTAGAAGGACAGGCCGGCGCCGTTCTGTTCGTGCAACCTATCGGTGTACCTGGCCAGGCTGCGCCGGGCGGTGCCGAGCACGTCGAGGTCGTTCTTCAGCCCCTGGCCGTCCACCGTCACCTCGTGTTCGAGAGCCTGCCGGATTTGGGCTCGCACCGTGGCGGGCTTGCTGGCCTTGTCGTGCAGGTCGAGCGCGAACGGGCCCATGCCCACCTCGTTCAGCCGGGCCTGCACCACCTGCAGGGCCGCGCGTTTTTCCGCGACGAACAGCACCTTCTTTCCCTCATAGACCGCGCGGGTGAGGAGGTTGGTGATGGTCTGCGACTTGCCGGTGCCGGGTGGGCCCTCGAGCACGAAGGTGCGCTCGGCGATGGCCTCGGCCACGGCGGCCAGCTGCGACGAGTCGCCGGGCACCGGGCACTCGGCGCCGAGAGCATCGAGGTCGGCGGGCGCAGGCAGGGCCACCGGGTCGACGAACGGCTGGGTGGGGGTATGCACGAGGTGGCTCACCAGGGAGTTCTCGGCCAGGGTCTGCCAGTTCTCGTCGAGGTCCTTCCAGAGGCGGAACTTGGCGAACTGCAGGATCGACAGGTCGAGGGTCTCCTCGACCCGGTAGGGCAAACCGGCCGCCAGCAGCGCCTCGCGGGTGGCGCGGAACGCAGCGGCCAGGTCGATTCCGGTCGCGTCGGCGGCCGGGGTCGCCAGGCCGTCGATCGTGAGGCCGTGCAGCTGCCGAAGCTTCTCGAGCAGGCAGTAGTTGGGCGTGGACGCCCCGGCCTCGTCGAGCCGGACCCGGTAGTCGCCGCCGCGGCCGGCCGGTTCGAGCACCACCGGAACGAGCACCAGGGGGCTGCGGAGCTCCCGGTCGTTCGCGGTCCAGACCAGCGAGCCGAAGGCCAGGTAGAGATTGTTGGCGCCGGTCTCCTGCACCACGGTGCGGGCCTTGTAGGCCAGCGCCCGCAGCTTGGTGGCGTAGGCGGCGTCGGTGACGTCGGCGTACACGGCCTTCTTGTCGGCGAGCAGGGCCGCGAGCTGGTCGGCGGGCAGATCCCGGCCGAATCGGATGCCGCGCTCCCGGTCGGTCGTCGTCATCCGGTCGGCGGGCAGCAGGGTCAGCCCGGCACCATCGGTGACGAGGTCTTCGACGCCGGCCAGGTGCTGGTCGGGCACCGTCAGGGCCAGGGCGCCGCGTTCGGTGAAGTTGATCAGTCGGTTGCGCAAGCTCAGGTCGAGCAGGGCGTTCTTCCACTGCGAGATACGCGGCGGCGTGCTCGAGGAGCGGCCGGACGGGGCGACTGCGGTGGGCGCGTCGGCCGCATCGTTCGCGGCCGCATCCGTTTCGTTGACGACGACGGGCCCGCCGGGCGAGACCCCTGCCGGCCGGTATTCGGTGACGACCACGGTGCCGTCGGCGGTCACGGTGCGCGCCGGCAGCGGCAGGATGTGGGTGCGCCGCGACCGCACCACGTCGACCACTCCGATCACGGTGGCCAGGTCCGCGAGCCAGTCCAGATACGGCGAGCGCTGGGCCTGGGCGAAGGTGACCGGAGTGCCGGTGTCACGGTCGGTGACCTGGGTGGTCTCCACGAGCCGGATCAGGTCGAGATCGATGAGGTTGATCACCTCGGCCACGTCGGTGAGCGCGGGCGCGCCGAGGGTCTCCTCTTCGCGCCAGTAGCCGAGGAAGGCGTGCCCGGCGACCACCCAGAGCAGCGGATGCAACCCGGCCTGCTCGAGGGCGGCGGCCATCACCACGACGGTGTCGAGGCAGGTGCCGACGCCACCCGACGTGCCCTCGCCGGTCGTGGTGCCCAGCACCTCGCCGGGCGTGCGCACCTTCTGGCCGTCGTCGGACCAGCTGGCCGGCGGGGTGGCGTAGCGGATGGTGCGGGACCGCATGGCCACGAACACCGCCTCGACCACCTGGTCGACCCTGTCCGGGCCCGACTGGTAGCCGGGCATGGCCGCCGACCCGGTGCGGGCCTCGAGCGCGGCAGCGGCCTCGGCGAGCAGGGTGGCGATCTCGGGGTGGTTGGGCAGCACGTGCGCCGAGAGCATCTCCAGCGCCAGGTCCACCGGCTGGGCGATCCACTGCTGGGCGGCGAGCAGCTGGATGGGCTCGCCCGCCTCGGCGACGACGACGCCGGCCACGAGCAGGCTGGCCCGGATCTCGGCCGGGCGCTGCTCCTCGATGAGCAGCATCGCGGTGGGGTCGACGGTCAGGGAGACATCCGTAAAGGTCAAGGTGCGCTCAGCGGCGAGGTCCACGAGCAGATCACGGGCGGTACCGAGGGTGTCGCCGGCGCTGAGCACCTCGAGCCGCAGCACGGCCTCCCGCACGGCGGGCCCACGGTTGTCGACGCCCACCCGGCCGACCACGTTGATGCGATTGTGCGCCAGGGCATAGCTGAGCACCGGCGTCGCGGTGAGCGAGAGGGTGATGTCGCCGTTCGTGGCCGGGCGGCCCGTATTCAGTGCGGTCGAGTCCAGTGCGGCCGAGTCTGGTGCAGCTGAGTCCAGGGTGGTCGAGTCCGGGCCGGTCGATTCCATGGGTGCTCCTCGTGTCGTGCGGGTTGGTGCTGGTGTTACTCGGCCCCCGTGCGGGGGACCATTCAATCATCGGCGAGTGTGAGCCCGACGTGGTGCACCCCGTGCCCGAACGAACCGGTGTGTCCGGTGTCACGCCCGCGCTCCCGCCGGGGAGGGGAACCCCGATCCGAACGGGTTGGCCGAACTCTGCTAAGATCTTGAGGTTGCCGTTCAACGGCCGCGGATAAAGAGAGCTCAGGCATTCTGCCCCGAGCACCGCGCAGTGAGAGAAAGGGGATCCCATCTATGGCACTCGAAGCTAATGCTAAGAAGGCGATCATCGAAAAGTACGCTACCCACCCGGGCGACACGGGTTCCCCCGAAGTCCAGATTGCAATGCTCACGCAGCGCATTCTTGACCTCACGGAACACCTCAAAGAGCACAAGCACGACCACCACTCGCGTCGTGGCCTGCTCCTCCTGGTTGGTCAGCGTCGCCGTCTGCTCGGCTACCTGTCCGACGTGGACATCAGCCGCTACCGCTCGCTCATCGAGCGTCTCGGCCTGCGCCGCTAGGTAGTAGCCGAATGGTTCGCTGATAACGCGATCTTCTTCGAAACGGGCCGTCACCCTTGAGGTGGCGGCCCGTTTTGTGTACCCCGGATGCCGTCAGGCCGCCGCTGTCAGGCCGGCTCGGCCGCCGAGTCCAGTGCCCGGGTGTAATAACCCCACGGGAACGTCGTCTCGCCCACCAGACGCCAGCCCTCGGCCTCGAGGTGTCGTCGAGCCGCGTTTCCCGGTGTCCACAGCAGCCGGCGGTGCTCCCACTGCCGGTCCGAGGCCTCCAGCACGTGGTACAGCGTGCCGTAATCCACGACGTGCCAGCCGCGGCGGCCCTCGATCGCCAGTATGGCCATCTCGTCGAACGCGGTGACCGGGCTGAGCACCTTGCGGCGCGGATGCCCGGGCTCGCCGTCGTGCGCGGCCGCGGCCGGGCCGGCGGAGCCTGTTTGGCTCGCCGAGGAGAATCGCTGCTGGGCGGCCTGCCGGCTTACCCCGAGCACCCGGCCCAGGGCGTCCCAGCTGTGCCCGGCGGCCCGCGCGCCGTTGATCGAGTCCCGCAGCAATCGGCTGGTTTCCTCCGCGGCGGTGCGGCTGGCACCGACCAGACGGAGGTACGCATCCGGGTCGCTCTCGAGGTCGGCGCGGAGACCGGTCGGGCTGCCGAGCACCGCTTCGGCGACCGCGTCGCGCACCGCGGCGGCCTCTGCGGCCGTCAGCGACGTCGGTGAATGTTCGGGTGTCGGCGCCGTCATCGCTCGTCCGTCCGCTGGTCACGACGTTGGGCAAGCCGCTGTCCCGCGCTGTCGGCGTCGGTCGCGTCGCGCAGCGGTTCCAGGTTGTCGAGTGCCACGGTGTCGCGCAGCCTGGCCACCCTCTGGCGGCCGATCTCGGTCCACAGGATGACGGTGACCAGCAGAACGCTGAGCATTCCGGTGAGGAAGCCCAAGACGGAGTCGGCCGGGTCGTGGTCGACGAGGATGGCCGCGGTGGAGAGTGCGGCGATCGCCACCACTCCGCCGACCACGGCCGCGGCATACCAGCGCGGGCGGGAAAGGGAACTTTTTGTGTTCATGTGTCAAGGATGCATTGACAGCGAAGTTCTGTCAAGCAATCCTTGACGCACCGGTCTCCCCGTAGCGCCGGATGGGGCAAGCGGTAAGAGTGGAGGGATGAATGACTTCGTCAGCTCACCCGGCGGCGACCCGCGGGGCTTCGACAAGCGGCACCACGGTGCCCCCTCCGGCTTCTTCGAGGCCGAGGCCGCCGGCCTGGCTTGGCTGGCGATACCCGGGGGAGTGCGCACCGCCCAGGTGCTCGACCTCGAGCCCGGGCACATCGTGCTGGAGACCATCGACGAAATGCCACCCAGCCGGTCGGCCGCGCGAGCGTTCGGCGCGGAGCTGTCGGTGACCCACTCGGCCGGCGCCGCGGCGTTCGGTGCCCCACCCGACAACTGGAGCGGCCCGTTGTTCATCGGTAATCGGAGCCTCCCCAGCGCTTACGAGAGCGACTGGGGAGTGTTCTACGCCCGCTACCGGGTGCTGCCGTACCTGGATATCGCCGTCGACGTGGGCGGGATCACGGCCCGGCAGGCCGAGGCCGTGCACGCGGCCTGCGCGCGCATCGAGGCCGGCGACTTCGATGACGGCGCCCCGCCGGCCCGGATACACGGCGACCTGTGGACCGGCAACGTGTTGTGGTCCGCCGACGGGGTCGTGCTGATCGACCCGGCCGCGCACGGCGGCCACCGCGAAACCGACCTGGCGATGCTCGCCCTGTTCGGCTGCCCGTACCTCGAGGAGATCACCGCGGGCTACGAGTCGGCATCGCGGCTGGTGCCGGGCTGGCGGGCGCGTACGCCGCTGCACCAGCTGCATCCGCTGGCCGTGCACGCGGCCGGACACGGCGCGGCGTACGGCCGGGCACTCGAGCAGGCCGCCGAAGCCGTGCTCGAGCTACCCGCCGCCCACCCGCCCGCGGAGTGACCGGCCGGGGTGAGGGCTACAGCGTCTGCCCCGCGTGGGTGCCTTCGCGCGCCTCTTCGATCACCTTGGCGTTGAACGCCGGCAGGTCGGCGGGGGTGCGGCTGGAGACCAGGCCCTGGTCCACCACGACTTCCTCATCGACCCAGGTGGCGCCGGCGTTCTGCAGGTCGGTCTTCAGGCTCGGATACGAGGTGAGCGTGCGCCCTTCCACCACGCCGGCCTCGATCAGGATCCAGGCGGCGTGGCAGATAGCCGACACCGGCTTGTGCGCGGCGAAGAAGTCCCGGGTGAAGGAGACCGCGTCCTCGTCCATGCGTAGGTGATCGGCATTGACGACGCCGCCGGGCAGCACGAGAGCGTCGAAGTCGTCGGCTTTTGCCTCGGCGACGGCCAGGTCGACGTACTGCGAGTGGCCCTTCTTGCCCGTGACGCTTTCGGTGGCGGGGGATACCAGCACGGCGGTGGCGCCCGCATCCGTCACGGCCTGCCAGGGGCTGGACAGTTCGCTGTCTTCGTAGCCATCGGTGAGTAGAAAAGCGATGCGCTTGCCGGAAAGCTCGGTGGTCGTCATGGTTCTCTCCCTGTCATCGGTGTTCACGATCGTGTTCGCCGGCCGGGTGAACCGGACGACCATTCCACGGTAGCCACGAGCCGGCGCGCCTGCAGGGAAACTCACGAAACATTGAGGTTGCACCGGCACCCGAATCGGTATCGCTTGCCGGGCCCGGCCCGGCCGGCAGGGCTCTGCAGCGCCGGGTTGGGACTTTTGGTCTGCCACTGGTGGACGTGTCGCCCTAAACTTGAGCTTTACACGGAATGGACACCCCCATGAGTCTCTGGCGCACGAAGAGCATCGAGTCATCGATCGAGGATTCCCTGGAAAAGGGGCACAGCCTTAAACGCACCCTCGGCACCTGGGACCTGATGATCATGGGAGTCGCGGTCGCCGTCGGCGCCGGTATCTTCTCGGTCGGTGCCAAGGCCGCCGGCAGCTACGCCGGACCATCCGTGACGCTCGCCTTCGTGCTCGCCGCCGTCACCTGCGCCCTCGCGATCATGTGTTACGCCGAGTTCGCCTCCGCCGTGCCCGTGGCCGGCTCCGCGTACACCTTCACCTACGCCACCCTGGGCGAGTTGTTGGCCTGGATCATCGGCTGGGACCTGATCCTGGAGATGCTCACCGCCGCGGCAGTGATCGCCAAGTACTGGGGCATCTACCTCAGTAACGTCTTCGCCCTCTGGAACTGGGACATCCCCGCCACCATCAACGTGATCGGGCTCGACGTGAGCTGGGGCGCGTTCGTGATCGTTGCCGTCTTCACCACGCTGTTGGTGCTGGGCACCCAGCTCTCCGCCCGCGTCGCCAGCGTGTTCACCATCATCAAGGTGGCGATCGTGCTCTTCGTCATCGTCGTCGGCGCGTTCTTCATCAACCCGGCCAACTACTCGCCGTTCATCCCCGAGTCGGTGCCCACCACGGATGGCGTCGGCAGCGACGTCTGGACCCAGTCGCTGTTCTCGTTCATGACCGGCGCCGCCCCGGCGCAGTACGGCATCTTCGGCCTGCTCGCCGGCGCCTCCCTGGTGTTCTTCGCCTTCATCGGCTTTGACGTGGTTGCCACCAGCGCCGAAGAGGTCAAGAACCCGCAGAAGACCCTGCCGCGCGGCATCTTCGCCGGCCTGGCCATCGTCACCGTGCTCTATGTCGGTGTCAGCCTCGTACTCACCGGCATGGTGCCGTACACCGTGCTCGCCGATGACCCCAACGCGTCGCTGGCCACCGCCTTCATCGCCGTGGGCGCCGGCTGGGCCGCCCAGGTCATCTCCATCGGCATCCTGGCCGGCCTCACCACGGTGATCATGGTGCTGCTGCTCGGGCTCTCGCGGGTGCTGTTCGCCATGAGCCGCGACGGCCTGCTGCCGCGCTGGCTCAGCGTCACCTCGGAGAAGCGCCGCACGCCGGTGCGCATCCAGATCATCACCGGCGCGGCGGTCGCGCTGATCGCCGGACTCACCGACGTGGGTGTGCTCGAAGAGATGATCAACATCGGCACCCTGTCGGCGTTCGTGCTCGTGAGCATCGCCGTCGTGGTGCTGCGCAAGAAGCGGCCCGACCTCAAGCGCTCGTTCAAGGTGCCGCTGTCGCCGTTCCTGCCGATCCTCTCGGCAGTGCTCTGCTTCTGGCTGATGCTGAACCTCACCACCCTCACCTGGGCGCGTTTCGCGGTCTGGCTGGCCCTCGGCTTCGTCGTCTACTTCGCCTACGGTCGCCGCCACTCCCTGGTGGGCATCAACGCCAAGCTCATCGTCGACGCGACCCGCCGCGAGGAGATCGAACGCGAGGAGCGCTCGCTCAAGGGCAAGTAGCCGCGCAACTGTTCCTCAAGCGGACTTCTGCGTCCGGTACGCCGGACGCAGAAGTCCGCTTCGGCACCGGAAGCGAGCGGATGCCGCTAGAGCCGATACAGGCGGGCCTCCCACGGCCGGAGCGCCGCGGAACCGTCACCGGGATAGTTGCCCAGCAGCAGCTCGGCACCGGAGATGTCATCCGGCAGCCATTCGCCCTGCACCGTCAGCGGCGCATCCGACACGTTCGCCAGCACCAGCAACGTCACGCCGTTCAGGATGCGGGTGAACGCGTACAGCTGCTCGTGGTCGGGTTCGATCAGCTCGAACGCTCCGAGCGCCACCACCGGATCGGTGTGCCGCAGCTGGATCAGCCGCTGGTAGAACGCGAACACGCTGCGCGCGGCTGCCCGGTCGGTCGCCACGTTGATGCGCGGAAAATTCGGGTTGGCCGCGAGCCACGGCGTTTCGGTGCTGAACCCGGCGTGGGCCGAGTCGTCCCACTGCATCGGTGTGCGCGCGTTGTCCCGCCCCATGGCGTGCACCCCGGCCAGCACACTCGCCGGCGACTGGTCGAACTGCTCCACGGCCTCCCGGTAGTGGTTGAGTGACTCGATGTCCCGGTAGTGGTCGATGGTGTCGAACGTCACGTTCGTCATGCCGATCTCTTCGCCCTGGTAGATGTAGGGCGTGCCGCGGTGCAGGTGCAGCACCAGCGCCCACAGGGTGGCCGACTCGTACCGGAACTCGGTGTCGTTGCCGAACCGCGACACCAGCCGCGGCTGGTCGTGGTTGTTCAGGTAGAGGCTGTTCCAGCCGGTCTCCGCCAGGCCGACCTGCCAGCGGGCCAGGCTCTGCTTCAGCGGCACCAGGCTGCGCGGCAGCGGGTCGAACTTGTGCATGCCCTGGTCGAGCGAGACATGCTCGAACTGGAAGATCATGTCGACCTCGGCGCGGGCCGCATCCGTGAACAGCACGGCATCCTGAATGCTCACACCGGGCATCTCGCCCACGGTCAGGTGCTCTCCGGTGCGGCCGGCGAACACCGCCCGGTGCATCTCCTGCAGGTACTCGTGGATCTGCGCGCCCGTCGGCGAACCACCCCCGGTCGCCGCGGCCGGCCCGCTCACCAGCTCCACCTGCTTGGCGATGAAGTTGATCACGTCCATCCGGAACCCGTCCACGCCGCGGTCCAGCCACCAGTTCATCATCGAGTAGACCGCCTGGCGCACCTCGGGGTTCTCCCAGTTGAGGTCGGGCTGCTGCGTGGCGAACAGGTGCAGGTAGTACTCACCGGTGGTCTCATCCAGGGTCCAGGCCGGGCCGCTGAATGCGCTGCCCCAGCCGTTCGGCTCGGCGCCGGCCGCGCCGGGCCGGCGCCACCAGTACCAGTCGCGCTTGGGGTTGTCGATCGACGAGCGCGATTCGACGAACCACGGATGCTCGTCGCTGGTGTGGTTGACCACCAGGTCCATCACGATCTTGATGCCGAGCTCGTGGGCCTCGGCCAGCAGCAGGTCGAATTCGGCCAGACTGCCGAACACCGGGTCGATGTCCTGGTAGTCGCGGATGTCGTAGCCGTTGTCGTGCTGTGGGGACGGGTAGACCGGCGAGAGCCAGATCGCGTCCACGCCGAGCTCGGCGAGGTAACCGAGCTTGCCGCGCACCCCGCCGAGGTCGCCGACGCCGTCGCCGTTGGAGTCCGCGAAGCTGCGCGGATAGACCTGGTACACCACGGCCGTGGTCCACCACGGCGCCGCGGTGTGCGGGCCGTCCTGGGTGTCGGCGGGGTCGGTGCCGGCGGTGCGGCTGTGCAGATTGGTCACGGGGTCCTCCCTGGCCGGGGCCGGCGCGGGCGCGGGCGATCCGGTGTCACGCGAATTGGTTTAGCTGCAGAAAAAAGTCGTCCGTCCAATGTAGCGTCCGGTGTTCGGGCGGCACCACTGCGGGGGTGCCGTGGGGTGGTGCGCCAGTCGGTGCGCCGGCGGGGCGGCTATGTCAAGATGAGAGCCAACCCGATTCGGGGGCCAGGAAAGGGCGACCGCGATGTACGGCAGTACCGGGGCCGCGCCATCGATCGGTGACTCCTCGATGGGCCTCGCGCGTGCCGTTCTCATGCACGGCCCGATCTCGCGCAGCGACCTGGGGCGCCGCCTCGGACTGTCCCCGGCGAGTCTCACCCGGCTGAGCAAGCCGTTGTTCGACAGCGGCCTGCTTGTGGAGGTCAGCGACACCCTGATCAGCGGGGTCGGCCGCCCCACCAAGCCGCTGGATGTGCGCCTGGAGGGTCGCCGCTACGTCGGGGTCAAGCTCACCGGCGACAGCGCCTTCGGCGTGCTCACCGACCTGCGCGTGAACGAGCTCTCCTCGGCCCACCGCCGGCTCGACGGCACTGACGTGGCCGGGGTGGTGCGGCAGCTGCGCTCTCTGGTGCTCGAACTCGCCAACGGTGCGCCGATCACGGCACTCGGGGTGACTGTCGGCGGCCAGGTCATCGGCTCCCGGGTCGTCGCCCGGGCGCCGTTCCTGGCCTGGCGTGACGTGGACCTGGCCTCCGCGCTGGAAGCCGGCCTCGGCGTCCCGGTGCTGGTCGAGAATGACGTGGTGGGGCTGGCCGCCGCCGAACAGTGGTTCGGTGCGGGCCGGGGCACCGCCAGCTTCGCCGTGCTCACGATCGGCGTCGGCGTGGGTTACGGGCTCGTGGTCGACGACCGGGTGATCAGCACCCGGGACTCCGGCCTCGGCCTCGGCGGACACGTGCCGTTGGATGCGAACGGGCCGCTATGCGGCAGCGGACACCGGGGCTGCTCGGACGCCATGCTCACCCAGGGCAGCATCCGGGCGCAGGTGAGCGACACCCTGGGCCGGGCGGTGGAGTACGACGAGGCGCTCGCGCTGGCCGCGGCGGGAGTGCCCGCCGCACTGTCCGTCGTCCAGGCCTCCGGACGCGCCCTCGGCCGCCTGGTGGCCCTGATCGCCAACATCGCGATGGTCGACACCGTCGTGCTCTCCGGCGAGGGCATCGGACTGTGGAAGGTGGTGGCGGACGAGATCGTGGCGGCGGCCCACGGGGACCGCGATGCCGAGGCGACGCCGCTGCAGATCACCGTCGACGACAGCGGCACGTCGTCCTGGGCCAGGGGAGCGGCGGCCGTCGCGATCCAGCACACCCTGACCCGATTCGCCGTGGCGGACTGACCCGACGGGCCGTCAGGACAGCCCTTCCTCCACGCGCGACGCCGGGTCGGGAATAGGATCGGGCCATCCGCCGTTGACACCTATATACATGCAGACGCATTGAGTTTTGGAGGCTGGAAATGCAGTTCGGAATCTTCACGGTCGGGGACCTGACCACCGATCCCACCACGGGTCAGACGCCGACGGAGCACGCCCGCATCAAGGCCATGCTCACCATCGCGCAGAAGGTCGAAGAGGTGGGGCTGGACGTCTTCGCCACCGGCGAGCACCACAACCCGCCGTTCGTACCCTCGTCGCCGACCACGATGCTCGGCTACATCGCGGCCAAAACCGAGCGCATCATCCTCTCCACCGCCACCACGCTGATCACCACCAGTGACCCGGTGAAAATCGCCGAGGACTTCGCGATGCTCCAGCACATCGCCGACGGCCGGGTGGACCTCACCCTGGGCCGCGGCAACACCGGCCCGGTCTACCCCTGGTTCGGCCAGGACATCCGCCAGGGCATCCCGCTGGCGCTGGAGAACTACGCTCTGCTGCGCCGGCTCTGGCGTGAGGATTTCGTCGACTGGGAGGGACAGTTCCGCACCCCGCTGCAGGGCTTCCAGTCCACCCCGCGCCCGCTCGACGGTGTGGCGCCGTTCGTCTGGCACGGCAGCATCCGCAGCCCCGAGATCGCCGAGCAGGCCGCGTACTACGGCGACGGTTTCTTCTCGAACCACATCTTCTGGCCGGCCTCGCACACCGCGAAGATGGTCAAGTACTACCGCAACCGGTTCGAGCACTACGGCCACGGCACCGCCGCGCAAGCAATGGTTGGGCTCGGCGGCCAGGTGTTCATGAGCAAGAACTCACAGGATGCCAAGCGTCAGTTCCGGCCGTACTTCGACAATGCCCCGGTCTACGGCAACGGCCCGAGCATGGAGGAGTTCACCTCGCAGACCCCGCTCACCGTCGGCAGCCCACAGGAGGTCATCGACCGCACCCTCGGCTTCCGCGACTATGTCGGCGACTACCAGCGCCAGCTCTGGCTGATGGACCACGCCGGCCTGCCGCTGAAGACCGTGCTCGAGCAGCTCGACCTACTCGGCGAGGAGGTTGTGCCCGTGCTCCGCAAGGAGTTCGCCAAGAACCGCCCGGCCGACGTGCCGGATGGCCCCACCCACGAATCCCTGGTGCTCGCCGCCTCCCGGGCGCCGGTTGCCGCAGCATCCGCCGGGCGCAATGACCTCGACACCTCCGCCGCCATCGCCCCGCACCGCCGGGCGAGCGGTGCCGCCTTCGGCCTGGCCGGCGCCGGCACGACGGGAGCGCAGCGATGACCGAGCGCACCCTGGCGGTCATCTCCGCCGGGCTCAGCCAGCCGTCATCCACGCGGCTGCTCGCCGACAAGCTCGCCACGGCCACCGTGACGCGGCTGGCCGACGAGGGCGTCAGCACCACGGTGCTGACCTACGAACTGCGTGACTACGCGCAGGACATCATGAACAACATGCTCACCGGGTTCGCCAACCCGCGCCTGGAAGAGATGATCGAGGCCGTCACCGCGGCCGACGGCCTGATCGCCGTCACCCCGATCTTCACCACCAGCTACAGCGGACTGTTCAAGAGTTTCTTCGACGTGATCGACAACCGCTCCCTCACCGACCAGCCGGTGCTGATCGGCGCGACCGCGGGAACGCCGCGGCATTCGCTGGCGCTCGACTACGCGCTGCGGCCGATGTTCACCTACCTGCACTCCGTGGTGGTGCCCACCTCGGTGTTCGCCGCGTCGGAGGACTGGGGCAGCGGTGACGGCGGCCGCGTCGACAGCCGGGTGCAGACCCTGCCGGCCCGGATCGAACGCGCGGCGGGGGAGCTGTCGGCTCTCGTCGCCCGATCCGACCGGTCCAGCCGGGTGCGCGACCCCTTCGAGCTGCCCGCGGACTTCAACCCCGCCGGGATGTTCCCTCCTCGTTAGTCCTGTTCCACGAAAGCGGTCGTGTGGTCAGCTCAGTTCACCGAGGTGACCACACGGCCGCTTTCGCGTGCTTGGGCACTGATCGCGCGTCGCCACCGCCGGGACTTTCGGCTCTGCCCGGTCCTCGGGGCGGGCGGCAGACTGGAGCGCAGTGCGCTGGAGAGAGTGCTTCCGCAGAGACGGAAGCCGTGACAACCGCGCAGACAGACAGGTCTTTCATGGTCGCCCTTCTCGACGGCACCGTTTTTCCGGATGCCCGCGCCGCATTTTTCGCGGCCGATCCCGACCTGCTCGACCCGCCGGGAACCCCGGCCGTGGACCTCTCCGTTCGGATCGGCAGCCTCACGCTGCGCACCCCGGTGATGCCGGCCTCCGGCTGCTTCGGTCCGGAACTGGGCGCGCTCATCCCGGTCACCGAACTCGGCGCCACCGTCACCAAGACCGTCTTCGGCTCGGCCCGCGGCGGCAACCCCGTGCACAGGCTCACCGAGATCCCCGCGGGCATGGTCAACAGCGTCGGCATCCCCAGCCGTGGCCCGGCCGGCTACCTGGCCTCACTTCATCCGCGCTACGCGGCCCTCGATGTGCCCACCATCATCAGCGTCGGAGGCCACCGGCCGAGCGAGTACGCCCCGGTCGTCGCGGCCCTGGGGGAGAACGGCGCCGCCTTCGAACTGAATGTGTCGTGCCCCAACCTCGACCGGGACGGCACCGACATCGGCTCGGATCCGGCGGCCATTCGCGAGGTGGTCGCCGCCGTGCGCCTCGTCACCGTCAAGCCGATCATCGTGAAGCTGCCGGTGCTGGTGGCCTCGATCGCCGACTGTGCCCGCGCCGCCGAGGAGGCCGGCGCCGACGCCGTCTGCGTGGCCAATTCCATTCCGGCGATGCCGCTGGATGCCCTCACCCGCCGCCCGATTCTCGGCAATGTCATCGGCGGATTGTCCGGGCCGTCGATCAAACCGATCGTGCTGCGGCTGGTCTGGCTGGCCTCCCGGGCGGTGCAGATCCCGGTGATCGCCTGCGGTGGGGTACAGACCGTTGACGACGCCCTGGACTACTTCTCGGTGGGAGCCAGCGCCGTGCAGGTGGGCACCGCCAGCTTCGCCCGGCCATTCGCGGCGGTGGAGGTGGCGCGGGGGTTGCGGCAGCGGTGTCAGGACGCCGGGGTCGGCAGTATTCGCGAGTTGCTCGAGTGGGAGGTGTCCTGATGAGCGCTGACGCGAGCCTGGCCTCGGAAGGCGCCCCGTCACCAGGTCTACTTCGACAGGCTCAGCACGGCGTCGACGAGCTCGACCGGCGGGAGGCGTACCGCCAGAGCCGCGAGGCCGCAGCGCGGGCGCGGGCGTTCGCCGAGGCGGATGCCCAGGCGCTCGACGGCCTGGTCTCGGTGCGGCCGCGCCAGACCGTGCCGCGCCCACAACCGGTCTGGGACGACGCCGAGGTGCTCGTGCACGAGCCGGTGGGGGAGCGCTACCGCCGCCTTGTCGTGGCCAGCAGCACCATCGCCCACACCGCGCTGGCCGGACAGTTCCTCATGATCACGGTGCCGCCGCACGCCGGCGACACGATTCTGCTGCCCCGCCCCATGGCCATCCATCGCCGCCGACCGGCGACCGCCGACCGGCCCGGCACCGTGGAAATGATCTACGGCGTCGTGGGCCGCGGCACCCGAGCTCTGGCCGCCGTTCCCGTCGGCGACACCCTGCAGATCACCGGTCCGCTCGGTCGCGGCTTCGAATTCGACAGCGGCACCCGCTCCGCCTTGCTGATCGGCCGGGGCGTGGGAATCTGCGGCGTGATGGGCGCCGCGGAGGACGCCCGCACAACGGGCATCCGCACCACCATGGTGCTCAGCGGACGCAGTGTCGAGCAGCTGCTCGGCCGCGCCGACTGCGCCGAGCTGGGCGTCCGCATCATCGAGGCCACCGACGACGACGGCTCCAGCGACCTGCTCACACTGCAGAACAGCCTCCGCGCACACTTCGACGGTGCCACCCCCGAGCGCACCGCGCCCGACGTGATCATGGTCTGCGGCGCCGGCGTCCTCGCCAGGCTCGCCGCGGAACTCGGCGCGCACTGGCGGGTACCCGTGCAGGCCTCGCTCGAGGCCCACATGGCGTGCGGGCTCGGCTACTGCCACGGCTGTGCCGCCCCGGTACGCACCGACCCGAGCGTCGAAGGCCCCCTGGTCTGCGCCGACGGGCCGGTCTTCGACGCCCGCATCCCTGTCGTTTAACCCCCGCTCTGCTACGCTTGTTCAGGTGGATCTTCGGATCCATCGGTTATACCCGGAGCAGACTGGCAGGACGCTGGTCCTCGGTGGTGGTTTCCCAACGCTCAGCTCGAGACAGAGCGTGTTGGTGAATTTCTACTGGTGGCCAGCAAGGTCAGCGCCCAACACATGTTCGGCAGCTTGTCCTGCCTGTTCCTGCTCCGATGTCCCACTCGCGCGCCACACGGGCAAACGAGTCTAAACAAAGGAGAGAACCCCCATATGGAGGGTCCAGAAATCACGTTCGCCGAAACCGTTATTGACAACGGCAAGTACGGCAAGCGCACCATCCGTTTCGAAACCGGGCGTCTCGCCCAGCAGGCACAGGGCTCAGCCGCTGCCTACATCGACGAAGAGACCATGCTTCTCTCCGCCACGAGCGCCAGCAAGCAGCCGAAGGACAACTTCGACTTCTTCCCGCTGACCATCGATGTCGAAGAGCGCATGTACGCCGCCGGCCGCATCCCGGGCAGCTTCTTCCGCCGCGAAGGTCGCCCGTCGACCGAAGCGATCCTCACCTGCCGTCTGATCGACCGGCCGCTGCGCCCGTCGTTCGTCGACGGACTGCGCAACGAGATCCAGGTTGTCGTCACCGTTCTGGCCATCGCGCCCGACGAGTACTACGACGTCCTGGCCATCAACGCCGCGTCCATGTCGACCCAGATCGCCGGCCTGCCGTTCTCCGGCCCGATCGGTGGCGTCCGCGTCGCCCTCATCCCCGACGACAACGGCTCCGGCCAGTGGGTCGCCTTCCCGAAGCACTCGCAGGTCGAAGAGGCCGTGTTCAGCATGGTCGTCGCCGGCCGCGTTGTGACGGATGCCGATGGCAGCGAAGACGTCGCGATCATGATGATCGAGGCCGAAGCGACCGACAACGCCTGGACCTTGATCCAGGGCGGCGCCATCAAGCCGAACGAAGAGGTCATCGCCGAGGGCATCGAGGCGTCCAAGCCGTTCATCAAGCAGCTCATCGTCGCCCAGCAGCAGGTGGCCGCCGCGGCCTCCAAGCCCACCGGCAACTACCCGCTGTTCCCGCCGTACACCCCGGAGACCTACGACGCCGTCGCAGCCCTGGCCTACGAGGGACTCAAGGACGTCTACGTCATCGCCGACAAGATCGCGCGTCAGGATGCCGACGACGTGCTCAAGGCATCCGTCAAGACCGCCATCGCGGCCAAGGTCGAAGCCGGCGAGCTGCCCGCAACCGCCAACAACCAGGTCGGCGCGGCGTACAAGTCCGTCACCAAGCTCGTGGTGCGCTCACGCGTGCTCAACGAGGGTGTTCGCATGGACGGACGCGGCCTGGCCGACATCCGCCCGCTCGACGCCGAGGTTGCGGTCATCCCGCGCGTGCACGGTTCCGCTATCTTCCAGCGCGGCGAGACCCAGATCCTGGGCGTCACCACGCTGAACATGCTCAAGCTCGAGCAGACCATCGACTCCCTGAGCCCGGTCACCAAGAAGCGTTACATGCACAACTACAACTTCCCGCCCTACTCCACCGGTGAAACCGGTCGGGTCGGTACGCCGAAGCGTCGCGAGATCGGCCACGGAGCGCTCGCTGAGCGTGCCCTGGTTCCCGTGCTGCCCAGCCGTGAGGAATTCCCCTACGCCATCCGTCAGGTCTCCGAGGCGCTCAGCTCCAACGGATCCACCTCGATGGGTTCCGTCTGCGCCTCCACCCTGTCCATGCTGAACGCCGGAGTGCCGCTGCGCGCCCCGGTCGCCGGCATCGCGATGGGCCTCATCTCCGACACCGTCGACGGCAAGACCCGCTACGCGGCTCTGACCGACATCCTCGGTGCCGAAGACGCCCTCGGCGACATGGACTTCAAGGTTGCCGGCACGGCTGAGTTCGTCACCGCGATCCAGCTCGACACCAAGCTCGACGGCATCCCCGCGTCGGTCCTGGCCGGCGCGCTGACGCAGGCGAAGGATGCTCGCACGACGATCCTCGCCGTGCTGAACGCCGCGATCGACAAGCCCGACGAGATGGCACCGACCGCGCCCCGCGTGATCAGCGTGCAGATCCCCGTCGACAAGATCGGCGAGCTCATCGGCCCGAAGGGCAAGATGATCAACTCGATCCAGGACGAGACCGGAGCCGACATCTCGATCGAGGAAGACGGCACCGTGTACATCGGCGCCGTCGATGGTCCGTCGGCCGAGGCCGCTCGCATCATGGTCAACTCCGTCGCGAACCCCACCAACCCCGAGGTTGGCGAGCAGTTCCTCGGAACTGTCGTGAAGATCGCCGCTTTCGGCGCCTTCGTCTCGCTCCTCCCGGGCAAGGACGGCCTGCTGCACATCTCTGAGGTGCGCAAGCTCGCCGGCGGCAAGCGCGTGGAGAACGTCGAAGACGTCCTCGGCGTGGGCCAGAAGGTCCTCGTCGAGATCACCAAGATTGACGACCGCGGCAAGCTTTCGCTCGCCCCGGTCCTCGCCGATGAAGCCGACACGCACGGTCGTGACGCTGCATCCGAGGGACCCGAAGCTCCGGCCGAAGGTTAGTCACTAGTTCTGCCGGCCACCTCTCGCCAGGTGTGCCGGTCAGACGGAAGGCCCGTCCTGCTTCGGCAGGGCGGGCCTTTTCGCGTCTGCAGAATGCAGCTAGCCCGACCTGGGCTGCACGCCCCGCTCCAGCAGGGGAACGATGCGATACGGGATGAGCTCGCCCATGGCGAGGGAGGTCTCGGTGCGTTCGACGCCCTCGCAGGCGAGGATCGTGCGGTCGATCCTGAACAGGTCTTCGGAGTCGGCGCAGGCCACCCGCACCAGCAGATCCGCTGCGCCGCTCATGCCGTGCGCCTGCACGATCTCGGGGATGCGGCTGAGCTCGGCGATGATGTCGGCGGCGCGCTTTTGCACGATGTGGACCTCGATGAACGCGGTCAGCGGATAGCCGAGCACGGCCGGACTGACCCGGCGATCGAAGTCGAGAAACACCCGGGACTCCTCGAGCCGGCTCATCCGGGCCTGCACGGTGTTGCGGGAGAGCCCGAGCGTGTTGGCGAGCCCCACATAGGTGCTGTCGGGGGTGGCGCACAGCGCACGGAGCAACTCGAGATCGACTCTGTCCAAGTGGTGCATACTGCCTGACCGTAGCATGCGCGCTGGCCCCTGAACAGGGCACAGTGCACACCGTGGCCCACATTCGCTGCGCGGGCGGGAAGTCCGCACCGGTCAGCGTGCGGCAAGTCGACGATTCGCCCAGGGTTGACCGGGCCGACGCCGCACGGAAGAGTGGTCGGATGGACGACACCCGCCAGACCCTGACTCCCGCTCAAACCCGATCGGTGCTCTCCGGGGGTGATTTCCTGCATCTGGAGGGAACGCTGTATGCCACCTACCGCACGGCCGATTTCGCCGCGGCCGTGCACCTGGTGGATGCCGTCGCTGCCGACGCCGACGCCCAGAATCATCACCCAGACGTGAAACTGGGTTACGGGTCCGTGGAGTTCGAGCTCACGAGCCACGATGTGGGTGGCATCACCCAACGGGATCTGCGGCTCGCACTGCGCATCCAGGAACTCGCCGCCGAGCAGGAGGCGCACGCCACCCGTCTGGTGCCCAGCCGCGCCGACGTGGCCATCGACTGCGCCGACGCCGAGGCCGTGCGCCCATTCTGGCGGGTGGGGCTGGGTTATGTGGAGTCCGGTCCCGCGGACGACATCGAACTGCGTGATCCTCGCGGCGGTGGCCCCAAGGTGTGGTTCCAGCACATGGAGATCCAACGCACCGAGCGCAACCGCATCCACCTCGACGTGTACGTGCCCGTCGCGGACTGTGAGGACCGGGTGCAGGACATCATCGACGTCGGGGGAGTGCTGCTCACCGACGAACACGCCCCGGACTGGTGGGTGCTCGCCGACCCCGAGGGCAACGAGCTCTGCGTGTGCAGCTGGGACGCCTGACCGGCGTGGCTCAGGCCGCCTCGCGCGCCAGGGCCTTCTCGATCGCGGCGACGAGCTGTGCCGATTCAGGTTCCACCGTCGACGCGAACCTGTCGACGATCACGCCGTCGCCGTTCACCAGGAACTTCTCGAAGTTCCACTTGATCAGCCCCGGCAGCATGCCCTTCCGGAACGCGGTGAGCTGACTGTACAGCGGATGCTGATTCTTGCCGCGCACATCCACCTTGGCGGTGAGCGGGAAGGTGACCCCGAAGTTGAGCTCGCAGAACTGCTGGATGTCCTCTTCGCTGCCGGGTTCCTCGCCCATGAACTGGTTGCACGGCAACCCGAGCACCACCAGGCCGTCGTCAGCGAAACGGCGGTAGAGCGCCTCCAGGCCGGCATACTGGGGCGTGAAGCCGCACTTCGATGCCACGTTGACCACGAGTACGGTCTTGCCGGCGAACCGGCCGAACGTGGTCGGGGTGCCGTCGATGAGGGTGAGCGGGACGCCGTACAGCGGTGAGTCGGACATGCCGGAAACACTACTCCCCGACCCTTCGAGAGAGCTCACCGAAGGCCTATTTTCGGCTAAACGGGGGGTAAAGCCGCACATTTGTGTAACGCTTGCCGCGCGCCCCCGGCGGATTGGCCGGATCGGGTTATTCTCGGCTTTACACGGGTCCGCGCGGCAGCCGCGCTGGTCCGTCCGAGGGGCGGTGAAGGCATGAGAGGCAGCGTGGCGACGGGGCGTGTGTCAACGGGGCATGTGGCAACGGAGCATGTAGCAACGGAGCGGGTGACACCAGACAGCCTGACGACAGCCGATCTCATCCTGCAAACCCGCCCGGTGGAGGTCCAGCACACCGCTCCGGTTCAGCTGCCCGACCACGACCGCCCAGCCGCCCCGGACATCCGGCGCACCATCGGCGACACCGACCTCACCGTGCACCCGCTGGCGCTGGGCTGCAGCGTCTTCGGCTGGACCACCGACGGCGACACCGCCATGGCGATCCTCGACCGGCACTGGGAACTCGGTGGCAACTTCCTCGACACCGCTGACAGCTACGCCGCCGGACGCAGCGAGGTGCTGATCGGGTCGTGGATGCGCACCCGCGGTCTGCGCGACGACACCATCGTCTCCACCAAGATCGGCCGCAACCGCGACAACCCCGGCCTCTCGCCGCGCAGCATCGTCGGTGCGGTGCACGCCTCCCTCGAGCGGCTCGGCACCGACCACATCGACCTTCTGCACTTCCACTACGACGACCTCGACGTGCCGCTGGAGGAGAGCCTCGGCGCCATGGAGATGCTCATCGCCAACGGCACCGTGCGGCACCTCGCGGCGTCCAACTTCACAGCGGAACGCCTGATGGAGGCCCGGGTACTCGCCGCCAACGGCCTGCCCAGGTTCGTGGCCCTGGAGACCCCGTACAACCTGATGAACCGGGTCTCGTTCGAATCGTCTCTGGCCCTGGTCAGCCGGGCGCAGGGTGTCGCGGTGATGCCGTACTTCGCCCTCGCGCACGGCTTCCTCACCGGCAAGTACCACTCCAAAGCCGACCTCACCGACACCATCAGGGCCGGCCGCGCATCGGCGTACCTCAACCGGGCCGGCCTCAAGGTGCTGGGCGTGCTCGAACGCATCGCGGAGGACCACGGGGTGGCGCCGTCGACGATCGCGCTGGCCTGGCTGCTGGCCAAGGACGGTGTCGTGGCCCCGGTCGCCAGCGCGAGCCGGCCGGAACAGGTGGATGCCTTGGTCGCCGCGGCCGCCGTGCGGCTGGGCCGTGCCGACATGGTCGACCTCGACAAGGTGTCGGCCTGACCGGCGCCCAGGCCCGCCGCGTCCAGCGGGGCCCGGTCCCGCCGGTGTCGTAAGGTTGAGGGGATATGAACGGTGCCGTTGAATTTCCCCTTGACCTGACCGAACTCTCGTTTCGGGCCGCTGGTGAGTCCCTCGTCAGGCGCACCGTCCTCCCCAGCGGGGTGCGCATCGTCACCGAACAGGTGCCGGGCAGCCGCAGCCTCACCATCGGCTACTGGGTGGCCGTGGGGTCCCGCGACGAACAGCCCGGTCACTTCGGCTCCACGCATTTCCTCGAGCACCTGCTGTTCAAGGGAACCGCAGAGCGTTCGGCGCTGGACATCGCCATCGCGTTCGACGCCGTCGGTGGCGAACACAACGCCATGACGGCCAAGGAATACACCTGCTACTACGCCAAGGTGCAGGATCGCGACCTCCACATGGCCGTGGAGGTGCTCACCGACATGATCACCTCGTCGCTGCTGGACCCCGCGGAGTTCGAAACCGAGCGCGGCGTCATCCTCGAGGAACTCGCGATGGCCGACGACGACCCGGCCGATGTCGCCAACGAACGCTTCTTCCAGGCCGTCATGGGCGCGCATCCGCTGGGCCGACCCATCGGCGGCAGCCCGGACACCATCCGCGCCGCGACCCGAGACGCCGTCTGGGAGCACTACCGGGCCAACTACCGCCCGCAAGACCTTGTCGTGACCGTTGCCGGCGCCGTCGACCACGACGTGCTCGTGGCCGCCGTCACCCGGTCGCTGCTGCAGGCCGGTTGGGACCTGGGCGAGTACGCCGCACCGGTGGGACGCCGCTCCGGCGCCGCCGCGGTGATCAGCCAGGGCCAGCCCATCAGCGTGGTGCACCGTCCGCTCGAGCAGGCCAACCTGCTGATCGGCGTGCCGGGCCTCGTGGCCGCCGACGACCGCCGCGTGGCGATGAATGTGCTCACCTCCATCTTCGGCGGCGGCATGTCGTCGCGCCTGTTCCAGGAGGTGCGCGAAAAGCGCGGCCTGGCCTACTCCGTCTACTCGTTCGCGCCCGGCTACTCGGATGCCGGCATCTTCGGCATGTACGCCGGCTGCACCCCGGCCAAGGCCGGTCAGGTCACCGAGATCATGCTCGACGAGCTGCACCGCCTCGCCGAGCACGGTGTGACCGCCGACGAGATGAAGCGGGCCTCCGGTCAGCTCTCCGGCGCATCCGCTTTAGCCCTCGAAGACTCCGACACCCGGATGTCCAGGCTCGGCCGCTCCGAGATCACGCTGGGCGAGTTCGTCGACCTCGACGAGGCCCTGCGGCGCCTCGCGCTGGTCACCGCGGACGATGTGAAGCAGCTGGCGGCCGACATGGTCTCCCGGCCGTTCTCCGTGGCCGCCGTCGGCGCCCTCGAGGAGGACGCCTTCGACGCCGTGCTGTCCCGCCGGGCGGCGCCCCTCCCGCCGAACTGATCGGTTCACGGCGAGCCCCGTT
Organism: Cryobacterium sp. TMB3-10; assembly: GCF_004402305.1. Classification (NCBI taxonomy): domain Bacteria; kingdom Bacillati; phylum Actinomycetota; class Actinomycetes; order Micrococcales; family Microbacteriaceae; genus Cryobacterium; species Cryobacterium sp. TMB3-10. The sequence goes on from NZ_SOGH01000021.1 coordinate 101,042, forward strand.
CGACTTCTTACGACATCAACCGAAAGGGCGATGATGCCCCAGTACCTCTACCTCGTGCGACACGGTGAACAGCAGGATGCCGAATACGGCCTGCCGGACGGCCCGCTGTCACCGCGGGGCAAGCGTCAGGCGCACCTCATCGCCGAACGCCTGGGCGGGGTGCCGTTCACCGGCGCCTGGCATTCGCCGCTGCAACGCGCCGCGGAGACGGCGGCCATCATCGCCGACCGGCTGCCGTCGCTCACCTCGGAGCCGTCGCCGCTGTTGTTCGACTGCGTTCCCTCCGGCCGGGCGCCGGAGATGCCGAAAGCATACGCGCCGTTCTTCAACTCGGTCAGCGACGACCAGATCGAGGCCGGCCGCGCTCAGATGGAGGACGCAGTCGCGGAATTCCTGCATCCGCACCGGGGTCCCCGACACGACCTGCTGATCACCCACAACTTCGTGATCGCCTGGTTCGTCCGCGAGGTGCTCGGCGCCCCCGACTGGCGCTGGATCAGCATCAACCAGGCCAACTGCGGCCTCACCGTGCTGCAGCAGAAGCCCGGCCGGCCGTGGTCGCTGGTCACCCACAACGATCTCGGCCACCTGCCTGTAGAGCTTCGAACCGGCCTGCCGGACCCGCTGTTGTTCTAGGGGCGAGGCGGTAACCCGCCTCAGTCGAGGATCTTCCAAAAGGAATCCTTGCGGCGGATCTTGCCGGCGGCATCGAATTCGAGCAGGTCGACGCCGCGCACGTCGAGTCGCTGGCCGGACACTGACCTGCCGGTCAGCGTCCACTCGGAGACTCCGAGATCATCACCGCACACCCAGTGCCGGTCGTCGCCATAGTGCACGTCCGGGATGCCCTCGAACCGGCTGGCGAGCCCCGCCCGCACCTCGGCCCTGCCCACGAAACGATTGCCCCGAGGCTTTGCACCCCTGGGCAGGTAGAAGACGCAATCATCGGCGAAATAGCCCATGATCGCGTCCAGGTCGTGGTTGTTGAACGCCGCCAGGAACCCCGTCAGCGTGTCGCGTGTGACCGTCATCTCGACCGGCCTCCTCCTACCGCGCATCTGCGCCGCCTGCTGTGAGAGCAGCCAGCACTGACGGGTCAGGGGGCCGGGGCGAGTACCTTTCGGTACCAGTTCGTGGCGTTCGGGTTGTCGTTGTATGGCGGCACATCCTGATAGCCGGAGCGCTGGTACAGCGCCCCGGCCGCCTCGAGGCTCGAGTTCGTGTCGAGCACCAGCTCCGTGGCCCCGAACGCCCTGGCCCGGGTTTCGAGTTCGGCGAGCAGCAGGGTGCCCCAGCCGCGGCCGCGCACCTCCGGTTGCAACCAGAGGTGTTTCGCCTCGAACCGCACCGCACCATCCGCGCCGTCATCGATTCGACGGATGCCGCCGCAGCCCACGAAGGTGCGCGACCCCTGAGTCTCGCTCACGAGCAGGAACTGGCCGCGCGGCGGGACGAACTGTTCGGGAGCCGGGAACGTGGTGCGATAGCCGCCGGCGGAGGGGAACGTGGACGCGCGATCGCTGAAGTACTGGGTGAGCAGGGTGATGGACCCCGCATCCGTGACGGAGACCGCGGTGAATTCAGGCATGCCCCTAGGGTACGTGCCTCGGTGCCGGGGGCAACCGCCCCGGTTGGTAGATTGGCAGCATGACAACACGGGTGGCCATCGTCGGCGCAACGGGCAAGATGGGCCGCCTGGTCGGCGGCCTGGTCGAGAGTACGCCGGGGTACGACGTGGTCGCCCGGCTTGATTCCACCAGTGCCCTGTCCGAGATGCTCGGTGCGGATGTGGCGATCGACCTCACCGTTCCGGCGGTCAGCCAGGGCGTGGTCGACTTCGCCATCGACAACGGCATCCGGGTGCTTGTCGGCACCTCGGGCTGGTCCCAGCCCCGCATCGACGCGCTCGGCCACAAACTCAAGGGCCGCACGGATGTCGGCGCCGTGATCATCCCCAACTTCTCACTCGGCTCGGTGCTCGGCACGGCCTTCGCGGCCCTCGCCGCCCGATTCTTCGACTCCATCGAGATCGTCGAGGCGCACCAGGCCGGCAAGGTCGACTCCCCGTCGGGAACCGCCGTGCGCACCGCCGAGCTGATGGCCGCCGCCCGCGCCGGCCTCGGCCCGGTCTCCGCGCCGCACGTCGACCAGCGTGCCCGCGGCCAGCAGGTCGCCACGGTGCCGGTGCACAGCCTGCGCTTGGCCGGCGTGCTGGCCCGCCAGGACGTGATCTTCGGCGGCTCGGGGGAGACCCTCACGATCACGCACAACACGCTCTCCGCCGAGGCCTACGAGCGCGGCATCCTGGTGGCCCTGGCCGCCGCCCGCGACTGCGTCGGGGTGACCGTCGGACTCGACCAGCTGATCGACCTGGGGCTCACCGGTGAGGTGCTCGAGCCCGCCGCGGCGTCCGCCGGGTCGCCGGACGAGCCGCCTGCTGGGCCACCGCCGGGCCCCGAGGATGCCGAAATGGAGCCCGGCGAATGAAGGGCCGCATCGCCGTCGTCGTGATGGCACTCCTGCTCGTGTTCTACCTGGTGCTCGTCGGCTGGCGCGCGGTGCTCTTCGTGCAGAGCGGTGACCCTGTCGGCATCCTCATCGGCGTTGCGCTCATCGTGCTGCCGCTGATCGGCGCGTGGGCGCTGGTTCGCGAGATCAGCTTCGGCATCCGGTGCGAACGACTGGTCAAGCAGCTCGACGCCGAGGGTGCCCTGCCGGTCAACGACCTACCCAGCCGCCCGAGCGGCCGGCCATACCGCGAGGCGGCGGACGCTCAGTTCCCGCAGTATCAAGAGGCCGTGGATGCCGCGCCGCAGGACTGGCGGGCCTGGTTCCGCCTCGGCCTGGCCTACGACGCGTCGGGCGACCGCCGCCGCGCCCGCTCGGCGCTTCGCACCGCGATGGCCCTGGAGAAGTCCGCGGCCTGAGCTCGGCGCGTGCGCCGTCGCGCGGGTGCCGCGCCGTCATGCGGGTGCCGCGCCGTTATGCGGGTGGCATGCCACCCGCATAACGGCGCCTTACCCGCATACCTCGAGTCGCCCACCTCGCGCCCGGCCTGCTCCGCGCCGCACCGGCCCGCTCAGCGCCCGGCCAGCCGGGGGCGCCCCGGCGTGAGGCCCAGGTGCGCCAGCCGCGCCGACAACCGCGGCACGCTCATCCCGGTGGCATGGTCCCAGCGAACGAAGCCGAGCACCTGCAGCCGAATGGCATCCTCGCGGAGCTTTTCCTCGTACACGACCTCTGCCGGGGTGCGTCCGGCGAGCAGCACGGGATCGAAGTACTTCACTCGACCGTCGCTCTCGCCAACACCCCGCACGCCCCGCCAGAAGAAGTCTGAAAAGACGGTGCGGTCCTCGATCACGAACGGATGCTGCAACTCGGGTTCGGGAAGTCCGGCCAGCGCGATCGTCACCCGACTGCCCGATTCGTCTGGAGAGCCCGAGAGCGGCGTGGCAAAGTCGATCACCGTGCGCGCCCGCACCGAACCGCGGAACGGCAGCATCCGGTGCCACGTTTCGAGCAGGGTCACCCGGTCCGTGAGCGGCAGGATGCGACCGGTCCGATCCACCGCCAGAGCCCGATCGGCCGCGGCGACCGCCGACCGAAGGTCCACAATCGTTGCGAGCTCGATCACCGTGCGGGCTACCGAGGTGACTAGCACTCCGTCTTTCAGCTCCACATCGCGGGCGTCGAAGCCCACCGTGTGCTTGCGGATGCCCGGGTCAGAGCGGCCGCCGGCTGCACGCGGGCCCAGGAAGTGCACCTCATCGGGCCACGGTGCCTGCAGCGGTAGGTGCCACAGCACCGCGGCCGACTGGTGGGAGAGCGGCAACGCGCCTCGTCGGGCCAGCGCCGCCGCCCGCACTCTCAGTGCATACCGCTGGTCACGGTCGAGGCCGGCCCAGACCGCCGCGGGGCAGTGCTGGCCCCAGCCGATGCGGTGCAGGTAACCGCGCTCGGCACCGCGACGCAGGCGAAGATCGGCGCCGAGGGCTCGCCGATAGTCGGCGGCCAGGAGCACTTCGGGTGGGAAGGACGGGTGTTCTCGACGATCGGTCATCCAGCGAGTGTCGGCGCCGGGTGCCGCGGCCACGGCGATCGAACCGTGGTCGTTCACAACATCGGGCCGGCGCCCCTGTGGAGGACTGCCCAGCCATCGCGCGGGGCGGCCCCCTGGGATGCGTAGTGCGGGTCACGCGCCGTTATGCGGGTGGCGCGCCACCCGCATAACGGCGCGTACCCCGCATAACGAGATCGCGCCCCCCAAAGGCCTAGCGCAGCATCCAGGTGACAGCTTCGGCGGCCGTACGGTGGGTGAAACGGAACCCGTCGGCCTGCAGCTTCGCCGAGCTCACCCGCTGGTCGGCGAGCAACAGTTGCCGGGCGGCATCCTGCAGCGCCAGGGTCAGCACGAACTCGGGCACCGGAAGGAAGAACGGCCGGCGCAGCGCCGAGGCCACGGCCCGGATCACCTCGTTGGCCGTTGCCGGGGTGGGGCCGGTGAGGTTCACCGGGCCGCTCAGCTCCGAGGTGAGCAGGTGCACGATCGCCGCGGCTTCGTCGTGGAGGCTTACCCACGGCCAGATCTGGCTGCCACGGCCGAGCGGTCCGCCGAGGCCGAGCCGGACGATCGGCATGAGGGGCTTCAGCGCGCCGCCCTTGGCGAGCACCAGGCCGGTACGCAGCAGCACCACCCGGGTGCCCTCAGGGGCCAGCCGGGCCTCCGCTTCCCAGGTCGTGACGACGGTGGCGAGGAAGTCCGAGCCCGGTGCGGACTCCTCGGTGAGCTCCTCGCCGGGCCGGTTGCCGTAGATCCCCACGGCGGACGCGTTCAGCAGCACCGTCGGTGGCGTGCCGGCCCGGCGCATGGCGTCGGTGAGGGTACGAGCGGCCTGCACCCGCGATTCCATGATCTGGCGGCGGTAGGACTTGGTCCATGGCAACCGCCCGATCGACGCGCCGGACAGGTTGATCACCGCGTCCACGCCGTCGAGCACGGTGGGATCCAGGGTCAGTGTCGCCGGGTCCCAGCGCACCTCCGACCTGGAGCGCGCGGGGCGTCGCACCAGACGCAGCACGGTGTGGCCGGCCGTTTCCAGCTGGCGGGTCAGTTCGGTGCCGATGAGCCCGGAGGCTCCGGAGATGAGTACGCGCACCGCTCAGGCCAGTTCGGCTTCGATGGTGATCGGGATGCCGGTCAACGCTTGCGAGATCGGGCAGTTCACCTTCGCGTCCTGCGCGAACGCCTCGAACTCCGCCTCGGTGACACCGGGAACGTTGGCGCTGACGAGCAGGTGGCTGCCGGTGACACCGGTGCCGGCCACGAACGTGACCGCCGCGGTGGTCTGGATGCTCGTGGGGGTGTGTCCGGCGTCGGCCAGGATCAGGGCCAGTGCCATCGAGAAGCAGGATGCGTGCGCCGCGCCCAGCAACTCCTCGGGGTTGGTCGTATTGGCGGTGCCCTCGGCCCGGGCCTTCCAGTTCACCGGGAACGACCCGCCGTGCGAGGAATCGAGCGTGACGGTGCCGGAACCCGTCGTCAGGTCTCCGGTCCATACGGTGGTTGCTTCGCTGGTCAGGGCCATGGTGATACCTCCTGGAAGTGGAGCACCAGCCTATCCGCCGGGCCTGAACCGTTCACAGGGAATCCTCGGGCGACGGGCAGGTTCGCCAGTCCCGCCGGTCAGGGCGCCGCCGGGCTGCGCCCGAGGACGCCGGCCCGCACCAGCAGGAGGTACAGCTGGCAGCCCAGGCAGTAGTCGAAGGCCGCGTTCAGGAAGGCCGCCACGAACGCGGCCGCCGCCGCGAGGGGCACGGCCACGATCACCCCGGCCAGGCCGAGCAGCACCCCGGTCAGGGCGACCAGCAGGCCGACACCCTGGGCGAAGGTGGGCGGGGCCGGGTCTTCGAGTTCGGCCGGCGGGCCGAGCCGCGGGCGCACGAGGGCCTTGTAGAACCACCCGTACGGATGCCGGGCGGCCCCGGCGATGGTGCCCCAGGCGAACACCGCGGTCTGCACGGCGAGCAGCGCCAGGGCGGCGTCGGAGGCTCCGACGAGGGCGAGGAAGATTACCGCCAGCAGCACGACGGCGGTGACGGCCGCGCCGAACCGGGGGCCGCGCGGGTCGATGCCCGTCCGCTTCCCGGCAGCGGCAGCGGCGGCGGCGGAAGCCGTCGCAGCGGATTCTGGCTGGGTCATCGGGACTCCTGAACGTTTCGGGCAAGGTCATCGAGGTGCGCGTGCAGGGCGGCCCGGTTCGGCACACCGCCCACCCGGGCGCGCACCCGGCCGGCCCTGTCGAGCACCAGTGTGGTGGGCGTCTGCAGAACCTTGAACCGCCGGGCGAGGTCGGCGCGATGGGTGAGGTCCACCTCCACGTGCCGCACGCCGGTGCGGGCATCCGCCACCTGGCCCAGCAGCACGCTCGTGCCGGGGCAGCGGGCGCAGAACTCGGTGGAGAACTGCAGCAGCGTCGCCTCGGCGCCGAAAACCATCGGCGTGTTCGACACGGTCAGGCCCAGCTGGGCGGCCGTGACGGCATCCACCGAGTCGGTCGAGCTCGTGAGCTGGCCCTGCCGACGGCGCCAGACCAGTCCCAGCGCGGTGGTCAACGCGACCAACAACACCAGAACGAGCAGGGCGGCGGCGGGGTTCATGCAGGCGAGGTTACGCCGCGGCGGGCCTCAGACCCCTCGTATGACGGCAGATGACGCGCGCGAGGGCAGGCGTGGAGGCGCGGGAGGGCGCGCTAGACGATAACCTGTAAAACGTGTCTACTCCTTACAACCCCTTCGGGCAGGTCCTCGTCGCCCTGGTGACACCTTTTACCGCTGACGGTGAGGTCGCCTGGGCCGACGTCGAGAAGCACATCGACGACGTCATCACCGCCGGGGCCGACGGCATCGTCGTCACCGGCACCACCGGCGAGACCTCCACCCTCACCGACCCCGAGAAGATCCGGCTCGTCGAGGTCGGCAAGGACGTTGCGGCCGGTCGCGCCAAGATCATCACCGGCGGCGGCTCGAACGAGACCGCCCACGCCATGCAACTCGCCAAGCAGAGCGAGAAGGCCGGCGCCGACGGCAACATGATCGTCACGCCGTACTACAACAAGCCCACCCAGGCCGGTGTTCTCACGCACTTCCGCATGATCGCGGATGCCACCGACCTGCCGGTGATCCTGTACGACATCCCGGGACGCACGGGCATCCCGATCACCTACGAGACCATCCTGCGCGCCGCGAAGCACCCGAACATCCTCGCCGTCAAGGACGCCAAGGGCGACCTGGCCCAGGTCAGCCGGGTGCTCAACCAGACCGACCTGCTCTACTTCTCCGGCGACGACCCCAACGTGCTGCCGCACCTGTCGATCGGCGCCACCGGCCTGATCGGCGTCACCGCGAACATCGCGGCCAAGCCGTACCGCCAGATGGTGGATGCCGTCAACGCGGGTGACCTCAAGGCGGCCACGCTCGCGCACCAGCAGCTTGAACCCCTCGTGCGCGCCGTGATGACCCACGTGCCGGGCACCGTCGCGGCCAAGTACATCCTGCACGGGCTGGGTCGCATCAGCAGCCCACGCGTGCGCCTGCCCCTGGTCGGCCCGGAGGAATCCGAGGCCGCCATGATCGAAGACGAAATCGACCTCGTCCGGAACATCCCCGGCGTCGACTTCACCAACTTCCGCCCCGACCGCAACGCCGCCGCCGGCGGGGCGCTGCCCAAGGTCGCCGGAACCACACGCTAAAAGATAAACGCACCACGGATCAACAGCAGCACCAACTCCACCCACCACTAACTTCACGCACCACCAACTCCACAATAGGAGGGCTTATGCCCAACGACGTATACGCACCGCCCGCGCTCCCCAAGGGAACACTCCGCGTCACGCCCATCGGCGGACTCGGCGAAATCGGCCGGAACATGACCACCTTCGAGATCAACGGCAAAATCCTGATCGTCGACTGCGGCGTGCTGTTCCCCGAGGAGCACCAGCCCGGTGTCGACCTGATCCTGCCGGACTTCACCCCGATCAAGGACCGCCTGAAAGACATCGTCGGCGTCGTGCTCACCCACGGCCACGAGGACCACATCGGCGCGGTGCCCTACCTGCTCAAGCTGCGCCAGGACATCCCGCTGATCGGCTCCGGCCTGACGCTGGCGTTCATCGAGGCCAAGCTCAAGGAACACCGCATCACCCCTTACACCCTGCAGGTGAAGGAAGGCCAGAAGGAACGCCTCGGCCCGTTCAACCTCGAATTCGTCGCGGTCAACCACTCGATCCCCGACGCCCTCGCCGTCGCCATCAAGACCGAGGGTGGCAGCGTGCTGCACACCGGTGACTTCAAGATGGACCAGCTGCCGCTGGACAACCGCATCACCGACCTCCGCGACTTCGCCCGCCTGGGCGAAGAGGGCATTGACCTGTTCCTGGTCGACTCCACCAACGCCGACGTTCCCGGCTTCACGCCGTCCGAGCGCGCCATCGGCCCGGTCCTGGAAGACGTCATCGCCCGCGCCCCGCGCCGGGTGGTCATCGCCAGCTTCTCCAGCCACGTGCACCGGGTGCAGCAGGTGCTCGATGCCGCTCACGCCAACGGCCGCCGCGTGGCCCTGCTGGGCCGCTCGATGGTGCGCAACATGACCATCGCCGCCGACCTCGGCTACCTCAAGGTGCCCGACGGTGTGCTCATCGACTTCAAGAAGGCCGGGAACATCCCGGACAACAAGATCGTCTACATGTCCACCGGTTCGCAGGGCGAGCCGATGGCGGTGCTCAGCCGCATCGTCAACAAGGAACACCAGATCGAGGTCGGCCCCGGCGACACCGTCATTCTGGCCTCCAGCCTGATCCCGGGCAACGAGAACGCGGTCTACCGCATCATCGACGGCCTGACCAAGCTCGGCGCGAACGTCGTGCACAAGGGCAACGCCAAGGTGCACGTCTCCGGACACGCCGCCGCCGGCGAGCTGCTCTACGTCTACAACGTGCTCCGCCCGAAGAACGTGCTGCCCGTGCACGGCGAATACCGCCACCTGGTGGCCAACGCCAAGCTCGCCGTGCAGAGCGGGGTGCCCGTCGAACGGGCCATCCTCGCCGAGGACGGCACCGTTCTCGACCTGCGCGACGGAAACGTCACGAAGGTCGGCCAGCTCGACCTCGGCTACGTCTACGTCGACGGTTCCACCGTCGGTGAGATCACCGAAGCCGACCTCACCGACCGGCGCACCCTGTCCGAGGAAGGCTTCATCTCGATCATCGTCGTGGTGGACAAGTCCACCGGCAAGGTCATCGTCGGCCCGGAGATCCACGCCAAGGGCTTCGCCGAAGACGACTCGGTCTTCGACTCCGTCCGGCCCAAGATCGAGGCCGCCCTGGCCGAGGCCGCGCAGAACGGCACCCACGACACCTACGCGCTCACGCAGGTCGTGCGCCGCACCGTCGGCCGCTGGGTGCAGGCGTCGTTCCGCCGCCGCCCGATGATCGTTCCGATGATCATCGAGGCGTAACCGCCCGCTGCACAGCACCACTGTCAACCCCCGGCCGCCCTCGGCGCCGGGGGTTGACGCGTTCTTGGGTCCCCGCACACCGGGGGTCATCCTTCAGGAGGATTTTGCCCGAAAGCCGCCTCGACGGGCCGGAACTGCCCCTAGGCTCGTGCCAGTCGACACCGTCAGGTGCGATGCGAGCATGGGGGAAATCAGTGAATGTGATGCGCAAATGGGTCTTTCCGATCCTCCGATTGCTCGTCGTCGCGGCCATCGCGGTGGCCCTGGTGAAGCTGGCGTTCTTCGCCGACGCCGCGGAAGCCCAGGACCCGGCCCAGCCGACCGGCCAGGTCGTGGAACCGCAGATCCCGGTTGCCCTGGGCACGATCACCAACGATGTGACGCTGCCCGGAACCGTGTCGGCGGATGCCGCCGTGCCCGTCAAGGCCGTCGCGGCCGGCACCGTCGACGAGATCTTCTTCGCCGCCGGAGCGACCGTCGCCGCCGGCGACAAGATCTACGACATCAAGGTCGAAACCGTGCGCGACCCCGTTGAGACGACGGACCCCGCCACCGGGATGATCGCCATCACCCAGCCCAAACCGGCGGTCACCTTCGAGAAGGTCTTCGCCCCCGCCGACGGCGTGCTCAGCGCCCTCACCGTCATCCACGGCCAGTCCGTCGCCATCGGGGACACCACCGGCCAGGTCGCGCCGCCCAGCTACTCGGTGAGCGGATCGCTCAGCCCCGAGCAGCAATACCGTCTCGTCACGCAGCCCACCGAGGCGTCCATCGCCATCACCAACGGTCCGGCCCCGTTCACCTGCACGGGCCTGCGCATCACCACCCCGCTGGCCGGGGCGGATGCCGGCGGCTCCGGCGGCGGCACCAATCCGGCGTCGGGCACCGGCACCGGCACCGGCACGGGCGGGGCGGGCGGCACCACCGTCAGCTGCGCCATCCCGGCCGAGGTCACGGTCTTCCCCGGCCTCGCCGCCCAGATCACCATCGCCGGCGGCAAGGCCGAGAACGTGCTCGTCGTGCCCACCACGGCCGTGAAGGGCTCTGCCGAAACCGGGGTCGTCTGGTTCGTGCTGCCCGACGGCACAACCGAGGAACGCCCGGTGACACTCGGGATGAACGACGGTACCTCGGTGCAGATCGTCGAGGGGCTGGCCGAGGGCGACCTGATCAACCAGTTCGTACCCGGCGCCACCGCCGTGAGCGGCTGCAGCACCGCCCCGGACGGCAGCGAGGTCTGCCCCGAGCCCGGAATGACCCTCCATTGACGCTCCTGCACCTGGCCGGCGTCACCCGCACCGTCCAGCTCGTCGACGGCCCACCGCTGACGATCCTCTCCGGCGTCGACCTCGACGTGGAGGTGGGCGACAGGGTCTCCATCGTGGGCCGCAGCGGCTCCGGCAAGTCCACCCTGCTCAACCTGCTCGGCCTGCTCGACAACCCCACCTCGGGTGACCTCGAGTTCGACGGTCGACCGGTGAGATCGTTCTCCTCCGGGGAGCGCGACAGGGTGCGCGGCCGCGACGTGGGCTTCATCTTCCAGCAGTTCAACCTGCTCCAGGGCCGCACGGCCCTCGAGAACGTGATGACCCCGCTGCTCTACGCGCAGGGCAAACAATTCTGGCAGCGGGCCCGCATCGCCACCGCGATGCTGGAACGGGTCGGCCTCGGCCACCGGCTGGGCGCCATGCCCGACAAACTCTCCGGCGGTGAACAGCAGCGGGTGGCGATCGCCCGCTCGCTCGTGCGCGGTCCGCGGTTGATCCTGGCCGATGAACCCACCGGCGCCCTGGACCTCGAGACAGGGGCGGATGTGATGGCGCTCCTCGACGAGGTCGCCACCGGCTCCGGCGCGGCCCTGATCACCATCACCCACGACCCGGCCATCGCGGCGCTGGCCAGCCGGCATCTGCGCCTGGACCACGGCGTGCTCACCGTGGCCGGCGGCCCGGTGGCCCCGGTCGTCCGCGACGACGAGCTGGCGACGGTGCCGGCATGAACCGGCTGCTCAGCAACGTGGTCGGCTCGTTCGTGGAGGCCTGGCAGGAACTGCGCATCCACAAGACCCGCGTGATGCTCTCCCTCATCGGCGTGGCCGTCGCGGTCTGCGCCATCACCACCGTCGTCGGCCTCGGCGCGGTGGCCCAGCAGTCCATCGTGGAACAGAACGAACGCAGCGGCGGCCGCAGCGCCACCCTCTCGCTCTACGCCGGATCGAACGACGGCAGCGCCATCGACCCGGATGTCATGCAGGAGTTCTGGGACACCTCGCTCGAGCGCTACGGCATCGACTACGCCAGCCGGGTGCTCTACACCACCCAGACCGTGCAGTTCACGGATGGTGCGGTGCCCGTGCAGGCGATCGGCGTCGACCAGCCGTACGGCACCATGCACCGCGTGGCACTCACCGAGGGGGACTGGTTCAGCGTTGACGACGCCGACCGCCTCGCACCGGCGGTATTGGTCAACCAGGTCTTCTGGGACCGACTCGGCCGGCCCGACCTGGCCACGCACCCCACCACCACGCTGCTGGGCGCCACCCCGACCACCGCCGTGATCACCGGGGTCTACCCGGTGAGCGTCTGGGAGACCGAGCCGGCCATGTACCTGCTCATGGACACCATCACCGCTCTCACTCCCGCCGACCAGCTCGCGGCCAGCGGCAGCGTCCCCAATTACGAACTATGGGTGCCGCCGGAAATCAGCGAGGACCTGATCGTTGCGCTGCAGCGGGATGCCCAAGGGGCGCTCGGCGCCGGCACGAACGTGTCGGTGAGTCGACAGGACTACGCTGCCTACAACGAGGACCCGTTCGCGTCGATCAAGCTGCTCGTCGGGGGAGTGGCCGGCCTGGTGCTGCTGCTCGGCGCGCTGGGTCTGGTGAACATCGCCCTGGTCACGCTCAAGCAGCGCATCCGGGAGATCGGGGTGCGGCGCAGCTTCGGCGCCACCGCCGGCCGGGTGTTCTTCTCGGTGATGATGGAGAGCATCGTGGCGACCCTGGTGGCCGGCGTGGTGGGGGTGATCGGAGCCGTGCTCATCGTCACCAATCCCATGCTGCAGGAGTTCATCAGCCAGGGCATGGTCACCGACTTTCCGCCGTTCCCCGTGGAGGCCGCCATCCTCGGCCTGGTCTGCGCCACCGTCGTGGGCGCCCTCGCGGGCCTGCTGCCCGCGCTGGTGGCGGTGCGCGTCAAGGTCATCGACGCCATCCGCTATTGACCATTCGCGAAAGCGGCCGGGTGGTCGCCACGGCCCTCTCGAAGCAGCCATACAGCCGCTTTCGCGAGCCGTGGGACCTTCCACGACCGGGTAATTGGGCGTGGGCTCACACCGATGTCGGCCGTCGGCGGTACCGTGGAACACATGGCTACGAGCACTAAGTCGACCGGGCGTGCCCGCAGCACACCTGCGCGCGGCACCGGAACGACCGCGCGCACCAAAGCCGGCAGCACCGCGACCCAGAAGACCGTCAAATTCGCCCCGACCGAGCCCAAGCCGGCCATCGCCGTGCGCATGTGGATGGGTCTGGCCCACGTCGCCGGCGGCGCCGCCCGCGCGCTCGGCCCCGAGCAGCTCTCCAAAGAGGAGCGCCGCGACGGCCTGCCCTTCTTCCTCGTGCTGCTGGCCGTCGCCGGCGCCGTGATCGAGTGGTTCCTGATCAACGACCCGGTGGCCCAGACCCTGGATGCTTGGACCTTCGGCGCCCTCTTCGGCCGGCTGGCCTTCGCCCTGCCGGTGATCCTGCTGCTCTTCGCCATCTGGCTGTTCCGCAATCCGAGCTCCGTGCACGACAACGGCCGCATCGGTATCGGCCTCTCGCTGCTCCTGGTCACGGTCTCCGGCCTCTGCCACATCTTCGGCGGGCAGCCCACACCCACCCAGGGCGTGGAGGTGCTCGCCCTGTCCGGCGGTGTCCTCGGCTGGATGATCGCGGCCCCGCTGATCTTCCTGATCACCACCGTCGGCGCGGCCATCGTCGTGATCCTGCTGCTGATCCTCAGCCTCTTCATCATCACCAAGACCCCGCCGAACAAGATCGGCGAACGCAGCCGTGAGCTCTACGCCTGGCTCTTCGGCACCCCGCTGCCGGCCCCAGAGGAGCGCGCGGCCGCCAAGGAGATCCGCCAGGAACGCATCCAGGCCCTCAAGACCAAGCAGATCGAACTCGACGGCCTCGACCCGGCCCACGACGACGACACCGACGAGGGCGCCCTGCCCTGGTGGCGACGTAACACCAGCAAACGCGAAGAAGACCCCGACTTTTCCAGCGCCATGTCGTCGGAGTCCGACGAGGCCCGGCCTCCCGCTGCCGACCCGCTCAGCACGCTGCTCAACGGCGGGGCGGATGCCGCCAAGGGCGGCTTCGACACCGCGCTCGAGTCTCCCCAGGCCCACGTTCCCCCCGTTCACACCGATCACTACGGCACCGAGGTGCTCGAAGACCTGCTCAAGGCCGAGGAAGCCATCAAACGCTTCACCGGCGAAGTCGCCGCGGTGCCGCACGCGACGGGCCTGCAGGCCGACGACCCGACCGGCCTCACCGAAGTGCTGCCGGGCCTGGACGACCTCGACGAGGCCGCCTCGGCGGTGGACCGGTCCGCGACCGAGCTGGGCTTCGGCGAGCAGCCGAACCTGCCCTACGTGCTGCCGTCGTCCACGACCCTCATCGCCGGTCCGCCGGCCAAGGCGCGCTCCGCCGCCAACGACGAGATCGTCAAGTCCATCACCGAGGTGCTCAGCCAGTTCTCGGTGGATGCGAGGGTCACCGGTTTCTCCCGCGGCCCGACCGTCACCCAGTACGAGATCGAACTCGGCCCCGGCGTCAAGGTCGAGCGGGTCACCGCGCTGAGCAAGAACCTGTCTTACGCCGTCGCCTCCAACGAGGTGCGCATCCTCTCGCCGATCCCCGGCAAGAGCGCCATCGGCATCGAGATCCCCAACACCGACCGCGAGATCGTCACCCTCGGCGACGTACTGCGCTCCGGCACGGCCACCAACAGCACCCATCCGATGACCATCGGTGTCGGCAAGGACGTCGGCGGCGGCTTCGTCATCGCCAACCTCGCCAAAATGCCCCACCTGCTCGTGGCCGGATCCACCGGCTCGGGTAAGTCCAGCTTCGTGAACTCGATGATCACCAGCCTGTTGATGCGGGCCAAGCCCAGCGACGTGCGCATGGTCCTCATCGACCCCAAGCGTGTCGAACTCGCCGCATACGCCGGCGTACCGCACCTGATCACTCCCATCATCACGAACCCCAAGAAAGCCGCCGAAGCGCTGCAGTGGGTCGTGAAGGAGATGGACATGCGATACGACGACCTGGCCAGCTTCGGGTTCCGGCACATCGATGACTTCAACAAGGCCGTCGTCAACAACGAGATCGTGCTGCCGGCCGGCAGCGCCCGCAAACTCAAGCCATACCCCTACCTGCTCGTGGTGGTGGACGAGCTCGCCGACCTGATGATGGTCGCCCCGCGCGACGTCGAAGATTCCATCGTGCGCATCACCCAGCTCGCCAGGGCCTCCGGCATCCACCTGGTGCTGGCCACCCAGCGGCCCAGCGTCGACGTGGTCACCGGCCTGATCAAGGCCAACGTGCCCTCCAGACTGGCCTTCGCCGTCACCAGCGTCACCGACTCCAGGGTCATCCTCGACCAGCCCGGCGCCGACAAGCTGATCGGCCAGGGCGACGCCCTGTTCTTGCCGATGGGCGCTTCCAAGGCCCTGCGGGTGCAGGGTGCCTGGGTGAACGAGGCCGAGATCGAACGGGTCGTCAAGCACGTCACCCAGCAGGCCCGGCCGGACTACCGGCCCGACGTCTCCGCCGAGGCGCCGCGCAAGGAGATCGACTCTGACATCGGTGACGACCTCGAGGTGCTGCTCGCCGCCGCCGAACTCGTGGTGTCCACCCAGTTCGGTTCCACCTCGATGCTGCAGCGAAAGCTGCGGGTGGGCTTCGCCAAGGCGGGCCGCCTGATGGACCTGCTCGAGTCCCGCGAGATCGTCGGCCCGTCCGAAGGTTCCAAGGCCCGCGACGTGCTCGTCACCGCCGAACAGCTGCCCAGCGTCCTGGCCAAGCTGCGCGGCTCCGACGCCGAGCACCACGCCGCCACTGCCCGATCGCAGTTCGAAGAGTCCCAGCGGTCGCAGGCGCACGAGCAGGCCACCCCCGACCCGCGCTACGCCGACGACCCGGTGGCGAAGATGAGCGAAGGGTACGCTGAGGAAGACGGCGACTCGGACGAAGACGCCTGGCAACTCACCGACAGGGAATGACCCCATGGCTACACCGACACCTGCGGCCCCGCCGTCCAATTGGAACCTGCCGAACATCATCACCATCGTGCGCATCCTGCTGGCACCGGTGTTCTTCTGGATGCTGCTGGCCGACAACGGCGCCGACGAGGCCCTCCGCTGGTGGGCCGCCGTGCTCTTCATCGTGGCCATCGCCACCGACGGCGTCGACGGGGCCATCGCCCGCCGGTACAACCTGGTCACCGACCTCGGCAAACTGCTCGACCCGATCGCCGACAAGATCCTCACCGGCGCCGCGCTGATCGGACTGTCCATCCTCGCCGAGCTGCCCTGGTGGGTCACCCTGGTCATCCTGGTGCGCGAGATCGGCATCACCGTCTTCAGGTTCGCCATGCTGCGCGACAGGGTCATCCCGGCGTCCCGCGGCGGCAAGCTCAAGACCATCGCGCAGTCCGTGGCGATCTCGCTGGCCCTTCTGCCGCTCTGGCTGGTCTTCGGCGACTGGATCCACTGGGTCAACACCATCGCCATGACGATCGCACTGGTGCTCACCGTGTACACCGGCGTCGAATACCTCGTCGCCGCGCGCCGGGAGAACAAGCAGGCCAAGCCGACCAGCAATGCCTGACCCGTCCGGCGCTGAACCGACGTCGGGCCCGGATGCCGCGGCCGCCCTCGTCGCCGCCCTCACCGCCAGACACCTCACCATCGCCGTAGCCGAATCCCTGACCGGCGGACTGCTCGTGGCCGAGCTCGTGCGCATCCCCGGCGCATCCGTCGTCGTGGCCGGGGGAGTCGTGGCGTACCAGACCCCGCTCAAGCACACCCTGCTTGGCGTGGACGCCCTGCTGCTGGCCGAGCACGGTGCCGTGCACCCCGAGGTCGCCAGACAGATGGCCACCGGTGTGCGCACCGCGCTGGCGATCGACGGGCGCCCGGCCGACATCGGCATCTCGACCACCGGGGTCGCCGGCCCCGACGAACAAGACGGCCAGAGCGTCGGCACGGTCTACCTGGGAGTGTCTTTCGGGGATAGGGTGCGGGCCATAGCGATTAGTCTCACCGGCGACCGGGCAGAGATCCGGATGCAAACAGTTGCGCACGCGATCGAAGCTGTGTGTCAGCTGATTGAATCCACAAAGCTTCAGATCGCGGAATAGTTCCTGTTACCGGTGGGTTACAGAACACATATTCACAAGTAAAGTCCAGTCATCCTCGGTAATCTGAGGTGTCGGATGGATAGAGTACTGTTGGCCATCCGCCACACAAAACTGACCGGTTGAGTGGGCCCCAGCAGACTAGACAGCACGAAGAAGGAGGTTCCGATGATTCTTGTTCGTCAGGAAATCGGCGATGTGCTCAGGGACTTCCGCCTGCAGAAGGGTCGCACCCTGCGTCAGGTTGCGAGCAAGGCAAGTGTGGCCCTCGGCTACCTGTCTGAAGTTGAACGCGGTCAGAAGGAAGCGTCTTCCGAGATTCTTGCTTCGGTCGCAGACGCGCTGGACACACCGATCTCGGTGATCATGCGCGAGGTCGGCGATCGGCTGGCCGTCATCGAGGGAATCGATCGTTTCCCCGACACCGTACCCGACGAGCTGGTTGCCAAGTTCGACGCCAGCATGATGATGCGCTAATCGGTCTTCTCCACGTTTCGCACCGAGTGCGCGTCAACCGAGTGAGCATCAACCGAGTGAGTACCGCATGCGATTGAGTGAGTTCCGCCAGGCCCTGAAAGACGAATTCGGCGAGAGCTACGGCAGGGTGCTCACCCGGGATCTGGTGCTGGGTCCGCTCGGACGGACCGCCGACCAGGCCCTCGCGGGCGGAGTTCCCGCTCGCGACGTCTGGTTGGCCCTCTGTGCCGAAACGGATGTTCCGCCGGCCCGCCGCCACGGCGCCGGGCTTCCTCCGGCCCGCAGCTGATCCGGTCACGCCGGCAGCACCCAGACACCAGCGAACCATGAGCCACCACCGGCCCGGCCCTCCAGCCGGGCCGTTCCTCGTTTCGCGAGAAGATTCCGACACACCACCCCAGCGTCGAATGTCTGTTCGGTTCTTGGTAGGCTCCTCCACAGTAGAAGTCGAAGACGGATTGTCCACCGTCGCGGTGCCTGCCGGCCAGTGTCGGTGGTGCTGCGTACAGTCGGATTCGTCAACGACAACCGCGCACCTGCCTTGTCGAGGGCGGTCACCGGGATCCTCCCGCTGGTCGAAACGACAGCCTATAGGCGCCACGCGCACGACCCAAAGGAGCACACCATGGCATCAGCAGCAGACCGCGAGAAGGCACTGGACACCGCCCTCGCCCAGATTGACCGCCAGTTCGGCAAGGGCTCGGTCATGCGCCTCGGCAGCGACGATCGCGCGCCCGTCGAGATCATCTCCACTGGGTCGATCGCCCTGGACGTCGCGCTCGGCATAGGTGGCCTGCCCCGCGGTCGCATCGTGGAGATCTACGGCCCGGAGTCCTCGGGTAAGACCACCCTCACCCTGCACGCCATCGCCAACGCCCAGAAGAACGGCGGCATCGCCGCGTTCATCGACGCCGAGCACGCCCTCGACCCCGACTACGCGAAGAAGCTCGGTGTCGACATCGACGCCCTCCTCGTCTCCCAGCCCGACACGGGTGAGCAGGCGCTGGAAATCGCCGACATGCTCGTGCGAAGCGGCTCCATCGACCTCATCGTCGTCGACTCCGTCGCCGCCCTGGTTCCGCGCGCCGAGATCGAGGGCGAGATGGGTGACTCCCACGTGGGCCTGCAGGCCCGCCTGATGTCGCAGGCGCTGCGCAAGCTCAACGGTGGTCTGAGCCAGACCAACACCACCATGATCTTCATCAACCAGCTGCGCGAGAAGATCGGCGTGATGTTCGGCAGCCCGGAGACCACCTCCGGCGGAAAGGCGCTCAAGTTCTACGCGTCTGTGCGTCTGGACATCCGTCGAATCGAGACCCTCAAGGACGGAACAGAGGCCGTCGGTAACCGCACCAGGGTCAAGGTCGTCAAGAACAAGATGGCACCGCCCTTCAAGCAGGCCGAATTCGACATCATCTACGGCATCGGCATCTCCCGCGAGGGCAGCCTGATCGACTTCGGTGTCGACCAGGGCATCGTCAAGAAGTCCGGCGCCTGGTACACCTACGACGGCGACCAGCTCGGCCAGGGCAAGGAGAACTCCCGCAAGTTCCTGCTGCGCAACCCGGACATGGCCAACGAGATCGAAACCAA
The DNA here is from genome assembly GCF_004402305.1 of Cryobacterium sp. TMB3-10. Lineage (NCBI taxonomy): Bacteria > Bacillati > Actinomycetota > Actinomycetes > Micrococcales > Microbacteriaceae > Cryobacterium > Cryobacterium sp. TMB3-10. The sequence continues at coordinate 120,038 of NZ_SOGH01000021.1, forward strand.
GATCCTCAACAAGCTCGGTGTGGGCGCGGAGGGCAAGGCGGCCAAGAAGGCCGCAGACGACGCCGCCACCGCCGCAGCGGCCGCCGCGGCAACGGGTGCCGCCACGGGCACGGATGGTGCCAAGGTTCCGTCCATCGCGGCCAAGGCCGCCGCACGCAAGGGCGCCTAGCCGCCATGGTTCACTTCGAACCCTCCCGAGGCAAGACCGACGCCGGCTCCTCGGCCGGCCGGGAGGGCCTCGCCCCGGTGACATACCTGCCCGGGGCGAGCCCGGCCGATCAGGCCGATGATGCCGAGGACGAGGCGGCCGAGGAACGCGAGCACGCGGAGAAGCTACTGCTGCAGCGCCTGCGCGGCCGGTCCCTGTCGATCGTCGAGGCCCAGAAGCTGCTGCGGTCCACCGAGATCGACGAGGAGTCCGTGCAGGACATCCTCGAACGCTTCACCGAGCTGCACTACCTCGACGAGGAGAAGCTCGCCGACCAGATCATGCACAGCCACCACGAACGCAAGGGCCTGGGCCGCAGCGGTGTCGGCGCCGAAATGCGCCAGCGCGGGCTCGACGCCGAACTCATCGCCGAGAAGCTTGAGGAGATGCCGGACGACGAAGCCGAACGGGCCACCGAACTGGCGCTCAAGCGGGTGCAGCAGCTGGACAGGTTCGACGATGCCACCATCGATCGTCGGCTCACCGGCTTCCTGATGCGCAAGGGATACGCCTCCTCCGTGGTGCGCGACGCCGTCAAGGCCGCTCTCGCGTCCCGGCGGGGTTCGGGCCGCACCTCCACGGTGCGGTTCCGCTGAGGTCTGTTCACGACGGCACGCGTAAGCTGGGGGAACTATGAGCAGCGTCACCGCACCACCCCTCGCCACCCCGTCATCCCTCGACCCGTCGCCGCACAGCGCGACCGTGATCGCGCCGTCCTCGGCGGCGAGGGATGACGAGGGCCGGGCGCGCACCTATGAGGTGCGCACCTTCGGCTGCCAGATGAACGTGCACGACTCCGAGCGGCTCAGCGGCTCACTCGAGGCGGCCGGCTATGTGTCGGCGGCGGGCGCCGAGGCCGACATCGTGGTGATCAACACCTGCGCGGTGCGGGAGAACGCCGACAACAAGCTCTACGGCAACCTCGGCTACCTCGCCTCGGTCAAGCGCAAGCACGCGGGCATGCAGATCGCCGTCGGCGGTTGCCTGGCGCAGAAGGACAAGGCCACCATCCTGGCCAAGGCGCCGTGGGTGGACGTGGTGTTCGGCACCCACAACATGGGGTCCCTTCCGAGCCTGCTCGAACGCGCCAGGCACAACGGTGAGGCCCAGCTGGAGATCCTCGAATCCCTGGAAACCTTCCCGTCCACCCTGCCGACCAAGCGCGACTCGAGCTACAGCGGCTGGGTCTCGATCTCGGTCGGCTGCAACAACACCTGCACCTTCTGCATCGTGCCCGCCCTGCGCGGCAAGGAGAAGGATCGCCGCCCCGGCGAGATCCTCGCCGAGATCCAGGCGCTCGTCGACGACGGCGCCATCGAGGTGACCCTGCTCGGCCAGAACGTCAACTCCTACGGGGTGGAGTTCGGTGACAGGCTGGCGTTCGGCAAGCTGCTGCGCGCCGCCGGCCAGATCCCGGGACTGGAACGCATCCGCTTCACCAGCCCGCACCCTGCCGCCTTCACCGATGACGTCATCGACGCCATGGCGGACACCCCCGCTGTGATGCCGCAGCTGCACATGCCGCTGCAGTCCGGCTCCGACCGGGTGCTCAAAGCCATGCGCCGGTCCTACCGGTCCACCAAGTTCCTCGGCATCCTCGAGCGCGTACGCGCGCAGATGCCCGACGCGGCGATCAGCACCGACATCATCGTCGGCTTCCCCGGCGAGACCGAGGAAGACTTCCTCGAGACCATGCGGGTCGTCGAAGAGTCCAGGTTCGCCACGGCGTTCACCTTCCAGTACTCCATCCGGCCGGGCACCCCCGCAGCCACCATGGCCGACCAGGTGCCCAAGGCCGTCGTGCAGGACCGTTACGAACGGCTCATCGCCCTGCAGGAACGGATCTCCTGGGAGGAGAACCGCGCCATCATCGGCCGTGAGGTCGAACTCCTCGTCGCCAACGGTGAGGGCCGCAAGGACGCCGACACCCACCGGCTCAGCGGCCGGGCCCCCGACAGCCGGCTCGTGCACTTCGACGTGCCCGCCGGCTCCGACCTGCCCCGGCCCGGCGACATGGTCACCGTGACCGTCACCCAGGCCGCACCGTTCCACCTCATCGCCGACTCCCTCGACGGCACGCCGCTCCGGATCCGCCGCACCATCGCCGGCGACGCCTGGGACCGGGAGCAGGCCGAGTCCTGCGGTGTGCCCGCCCCGGCGGCGTCCACCGGCGGCGCGGTCTCGTTGGGTCTGCCGACCCTGCGGGTGGGCGGGCCCAGCCTGACACTGCACGGTGGCGCCACGACGATCCCGATCTACCCGGTCGACGACGCGGAACGTTAGGACCCGGTGCTCGTTGTCATCGTCGGGCCGACCGGTACCGGCAAATCCGAGCTGTCCCTGGACATCGCCGAACGGCTGATCGCGGCCGGCCGGCCGGCGGAGATCGTGAACGCCGACGCCATGCAGCTCTACCGGGGCATGGACATCGGCACCGCCAAGCTCGCCCCCGCCGAGCGCCGCGGGGTGCCGCACCACCTGCTCGACGTGCTCGACGTGGCCGACGAGGCCACCGTCGCCCGCTACCAGGTGGAGGCCCGCGCCGCCATCACCGGCATCCTCGACCGCGGTGCCGTGCCCATCCTCGTGGGCGGGTCCGGTCTCTACGTGTCCTCCGTCGTCTACGATTTCCAGTTCCCCGGCACCGACCCGGTGCTCCGCGCCCGCCTCGAGGCCGAGCTCGTGGATCAGGGCCCCGGCCTGATGTACGACCGGCTCAAGGCCGTCGACCCCGGCGCCGCCGCCCGCATCGGCGCCAGCAACGGCCGCCGGCTCGTGCGCGCCCTCGAGGTCGTCGAACTCACCGGCGCCCCGCACACCGCGGCCCTGCCCGGCGACCCGGTCTACTGGATGCCCGCCGTGACCCTCGGGCTGCGCCTGCCCCGCGAGGTGCTCACCCCGCGCCTGGACGCCCGAGTGGACCGCATGTGGACGGCCGGACTCGTCGAGGAGGTGCGCGCCCTCATCCCCGCCGGCCTGGAAGGCGGCGTCACGGCCAGCCGGGCCATCGGATACGCCCAGGCCCTCGGCCAGGTGCACGGCACAATGTCGCAGGCGGATGCCGTCGAGGCGACCCAGCAGCTGACCCGGCGATACGCCCGCCGTCAGGTGAGCTGGTTCAAACGTGACCCGCACACGCACTGGATCGACGCCGACGACGCGGACCGTGTCGACCAGGCCGTCAGCCACCTGCCCTGACGCCGAATACCGTAGCCCGAGTCCCTAAACTGAACACATGGGCATCGATCTCCACTTCACCAAGGGCCACGGCACCGGCAACGACTTCGTGCTGTTCGCCGACCCCGACGGCCGACTCGACCTCACCCCGGAGCAGATCCAGGGCATCTGCGACCGCCAGTTCGGCGTCGGCGCCGACGGCATCATCCGCGCGGTGCGTTCGGCCAACCTCGATGCGGGTGCCGCGGCCCTCGCCGAAGACGACGGCGCCGAGTGGTTCATGGACTACTGGAACGCCGACGGCACAGTCTCGGAGATGTGCGGCAACGGCATCCGGGTGTACACCCGATTCCTCCTCGAACAGGGCCTCGTCGACCTCGGCCCCGGCGACACTCTGGCCATCGGCACCCGCAGCGGCGTGCGCGACGTGCAGCAGAACGCCACCGGGTTCCAGGTGGACCTCGGCCGGTGGCGGCTGGAACCGGGGGAGACCCTGGTGCGTGCCAAGAACCTCGCCGTTGCCCGCCCGGGGCTGGGCATCAACGTGGGCAACCCGCACGTGGTGGTGGCCCTCGCCGACGAAAACGAGCTCGAGAGCGCCGACCTGACCTTCATTCCGCAGCTGGACCCCGAGCCCGCCGAGGGCGCCAACGTGGAGTTCGTGCTGCCGCATGACCCGCTCGTCGTCGACGGCGTCGGCCGCATCCGTATGCGCGTGCACGAACGCGGCAGCGGAGAGACCTTGTCCTGCGGCACCGGTGCCGTCGCGGCGGCCCTGGCCACCCGGCACTGGGCCGGCCAGGGCGCGCCGAACCAGTGGCGTGTCGAGGTCCCCGGCGGCGTTCTGGGCGTGCGGATGTTCCCCACCGAGGACGGCGAGCACGTCTCCCTGTCCGGCCCCGCCACCCTGGTCTTCGACGGCACCCTCGCCCTCGCCTAACCCCGCCGCGAACTGTGACAAAGGCCCCCGGGTTGTGGGGCCTACCTCACAGTTCGAGGGGGAGCGTCAGGCGGGTTTGTGGGCCTGCAGGATGCGGAAGCCCTTGTCGGTGGCGTAGCGGGAAACCTCGAGCGCGCCGGGTTGCCCGGCGCCGGGGAACTCCTCGGCGAGCCAGCGGTGCAACGAATCGGAGCCGAGGTTGCGCTGCACGACGAGCCAGGCATCCGAGCCGGGCTTCAGACGCGGCAGCCAGTGCTCGAGCATCGTGTGCAGCTCGGCCTTGCCCACCCGGATCGGCGGGTTCGACCAGATGCCGGCGAACACGACGGAATCGGGAACATCCGCCGGCAGGACCGCGTTGATGTTGGTGAGCCCCAGGCTGGCGGCGTTCATCCGCACCAACTCGAGGGCTCGCTCGTTGACGTCGACGGCCCACACCGTGGCCGTGGGATCGGCCAGCGCCAGATGCAGGCTGATCGGTCCCCAGCCACAGCCGAGGTCCAGCACATCCCCGCCGCCGGAGGGCAGCGGAGCCTCACGCATCAGCACCTTGGTACCGGTGTCGATGTGCTCGGGGGAGAAAATCGCGTTCGCGGTGGTGACCGCACGGATTTGACCGGCGATCTTCACGGTGATCTGCCGCAATTTCAGGTCGCTGCCCGGAGTCGACGAGAAATAGTGTTCGGAAGCCATACAGCGAACTTATCGAAAAAAGAGGAACTAGAGTTAAAGCAATGACTGATATAAACGCTCCACACGATGGCGATGACGATGTAGTTGCGCGCGTGCTGGCCAGCGCCGAGAGCCGGTCCTCCGGCTACTCGCTGTTCGCGAGCGGATCGGCGCAGGCCCTCTCGGCACGCCCGGCCAACGGCGGTTTCGACGGCGGCGACCACGACGGCGAACAGACCGAACGTGAAGACCGCAACGCCCTGCGCCGCGTCGGTGGGCTCTCCACCGAACTGCAGGACGTCACCGAGGTTGAGTACCGCCAGCTGCGCCTGGAAAACGTCGTCCTGATCGGCGTCTACTCCGCCCGTAGCCTGCTCGACGCCGAGAACTCCATGCGCGAGCTCGCCGCCCTGGCCGAAACCGCCGGCGCCACGGTGCTGGACGGTCTGCTGCAGCGCCGCGCCACCCCGGACCCCAGCACCTACCTCGGCAAGGGCAAGGCCCTCGAGCTCGCCTCCATCGTGGCGGCGCTCGGCGCCGACACCGTGATCGCCGACACCGAACTCGCACCCAGCCAGCGGCGAGCCCTGGAAGACGTGGTCAAGGTGAAGGTCATCGACCGCACCGCCGTGATCCTGGACATCTTCAGCCAGCACGCCAAGAGCAGGGAGGGTAAGGCGCAGGTCGAACTCGCCCAGCTCGCCTACCTGCTGCCCCGGCTGCGCGGCTGGGGTGACTCGATGTCCCGCCAGGCCGGTGGCCAGGTCGGTGGCGCCGGTGCCGGTATGGGCTCGCGTGGACCCGGTGAGACGAAGATCGAACTCGACCGGCGCCGCATCCACACCCGGATGTCGCGGCTGCGCAAGCAGATGCTGGAGATGAAGCCCGCCCGCGAGGCCAAGCGCGCCAACCGCAAGCGCAACGCGGTGCCGTCGGTCGCGATCGTCGGGTACACCAACGCCGGCAAGTCCAGCCTGCTCAACCGCATCACCAAGGCCGGCGTGCTCGTGGAGAACTCCCTCTTCGCCACCCTGGACGCCACGGTGCGAAAGTCCACCACGGACGACGGTCGGCTGTACACCTTCACCGACACCGTCGGTTTTGTGCGCAACCTGCCCCACCAGCTGGTGGAGGCGTTCCGCTCCACCCTCGAGGAGGTCGCGGACTCCGATGTCATCATCCACGTCGTCGACGCGTCCCACCCCGACCCGGCCAGCCAGCTGGCCACGGTGCGCGAGGTCATCGGCGAGGTCGGTGCCAGTGACATCCCCGAGCTGGTGCTGTTCAACAAGAGCGACCTGGTCAGCGACGACGACCGGCTCGTGCTGCGGGGCCTCGCCCCCCAGGCGATCTTCGTGTCGGCGCGCAGCGGCGAGGGCATCGACGAGGTGCTGCGGGTTCTCGAGACCATGCTTCCCCGTCCGGAAATCCGCCTGGAACTGCTGATCCCCTACGACCGCGGTGACCTCATCCCGATCCTGCACGAGCAGGGCAAGGTTCTGGCGTTGGACTACTCCGAGACCGGCACCCAGGTAACGGCCCTCGTGTCGCCCGGTATCGAGGCCCAGTTCACCCCGTTCGTGGTGGCACCGGCCATCCCCGGCTGACCCCGATCCGCCCGAAGGCGGCACCCGCTCCTGAACCAGGAACGGGTGCCGCCTTCGGCTGTTAACGCCCCAGATCGGCCGCGAACGTAACAATCGGCCACGCAGCAGCGCGCCCGAAGGTGCGTTGTTAGAGTCATCACATTCGTTGCCGGCGGGATACTCTGCCCGGCATGGAGCGACAGCCGAGCCCGGCACCCGCCCGCGAGCAGCCGCCCGGTATCCGTGGCGGTCCGCGGCCGCCAGGCCCTTCGAACTGAACCCACCATGCCGAATGAGGAACCATGACAGCGACCCCCACGACCCCACCGACGGACCCCGACTGTCGGTCGAGCATCCCGTTCTCGTTTGAGCTGTACCCGCCCAAGACGGATGCCGCGACGATGGCCCTGCATGCCACCATCGACGCCCTGGCTGCGGCCCGTCCGAAGTTCATCTCGGTGACCTACGGTGCCAGCGGCTCCTCCCGCACCTCGTCCCTGGACGTGCTGCGCTACATCCGCCGGGCCACCATCGTGGACCCGATGGCGCACCTCACCTGCGTCGGTTCCTCGCACGCCGAGGCGAGCAGCCTGATCCGCGAGTTCCTCGATGCCGGCGTGAGCAGCTTCCTCGCCCTCCGCGGTGACCCGCCCGAGGGCCTGACCGAGAACGACGCCTTCCTCGGCGACCTGCACAGTGCCGGCGAGCTGGTGCAACTGATCCATCGGGTACAGGCCGAGCGAGTGCCGTACCAGGAGACCCCCATCCCCGGACTCCCTCGCGCCCGCGCCGTGAAGACCGAACGTGAGCACGTGCGCATCGCCGTGGCCGCGTTCCCTAACGGGCACCCGCGCTCACGATCCACCGCGCAGGACATCGACACCCTGCTGGCCAAGCAGGCGGCGGGCGCCAACCTCGCCATCACCCAACTCTTCTTCCACGCCGACCACTACCTCAGCTTCATCCAGCGAGCCAGGGAAGCCGGAGTGGAGTTCCCGATCCTGCCCGGAATCATGCCCGTCACCAGCCCCGGCAGGCTGCGGCGCATCCTCGAGCTCTCCGGGGAGGAACTGCCCGCCGAACTCTCGATCCAGCTCGAAGTGGAACCCACCCTCGAGGGCCAGCGCGAGATCGGCGTCAGCCACGCCGCCGCCCTCGCCGAGAAGCTCATCGCCGGCGGGGCTCCCGGCCTGCACCTCTACGCCTTCAACCAGCACGAGACCGTGCTCGCCGTGCTCGACCGCGCCGGCGCGCTCGCACCGGCACAACCGGTCGTCTCCGCTCACAACCCACCTCCGACCCATCCCTCGACCAGCCCTGCCGACACCCGTGCCGGAATCCACTCCACGAAGGACCACTACTGATGACCATCACCGTCCCCGCATTCCCCACCGGAACGATCCTCGGCTACCCGCGGATCGGCCGCCGCCGCGAACTGAAGAAGGCCGTCGAAGCCTTCTGGGCCGGCCGGATCGACGCCGCTCAACTCGAAGCCACCGCGGCAGCCCTGCGCAACACCACCCGGGAGCGGCTCGTCGGCCTCGGGCTCGGCCGCAGCGACTCGTCGATTCCGGAGAGCTTCTCCTTCTATGACCAGGTGCTGGATGCGGCGGTGACCGTCGGCGCCATCCCCACCCGCTTCGCCGGTCTCGTCGACGCCGACGGTCACCTCGACCTCGCCGGCTACTTCACCCTGGCCCGCGGCGCCGGCGAGAACCTGCCGCTCGAAATGACCAAGTGGTTCGATTCCAATTACCACTATCTGGTGCCGGAAATCGGCCCGGAGACGAACTTCCACCTCGCCAGCGACCGCATCGTGCGGGAATTCGACGAGGCCGTCGCCGCCGGCTTCCTCACCCGACCCGTCATCGTGGGTCCGGTCACCTTCCTGCTCCTGGCCAAGCCGAGCGAAACGGCCCCGGCCGGCTTTCACCCGCTCGATCGCCTCGACGACCTGCTGCCGGTCTACGCCACCCTGATCGAGCGCCTCGCCGCCGCGGGTGCAGAGTGGGTACAGCTGGACGAACCGGCCCTCGTCAGCGAGAGCATCGACATCCCGCGCGACCGTGCCCTCGCCGCCCTCGCCCGGGCCTACGACACCCTCGGCGGCCTCGACAGGCGGCCCGGACTGTTCGTGGCCGCGCCCTACGGCAGCCTCGACGACGCCCTACCCGTTCTGGCCAAGACCCCGGTCGAGGCCATCGGCCTGGACCTCGTGCGCGGCACGGTGCCCGCCGACGTGCCCGGCCTGGCCGACACCACCCTCGTGGCCGGCGTGATCGACGGTCACAACATCTGGCGCGGCGACCTCGCGGCGGCGTTCGACAAGGTGGCCCAGCTGGGCGCGCTGAGCGACCGGATCGCGGTCTCCAGCTCCACCTCGCTGCTGCACCTGCCGCACGACGTCACCGACGAGACCAAGCTCGGCGCCGACCTCACCGGCTGGCTGGCGTTCGCCGACCAGAAGATCGGTCAGGTCGCCACCCTCGCTCGCGGCCTCTCCGAGGGGCAGGCTGCCGTGCAGGCCGATCTCGACGCGGCCACCGCGTCGCTGGAGGCGCGCCGGGTCTCGCCCGGCGTGCGTGACGGAGCCGTACGCGCCCGCCTCGACACCCTCACCCCGGCCGACTTCAGCCGCGGCGACTACGAGGCCCGCCTGGCCGCTCAGGATGCCGTGCTCGACCTGCCCCCGCTGCCGACCACGACCATCGGCTCGTTCCCGCAGACGAGCGATATCCGCCGCGCTCGCGCCCGCCTGGTCTCGGGTGAACTCGCATCCGCCGACTACCAGGAGCTCATGCGCGCCGAGATCGGCCGGGTCGTGCAGCTGCAGGAAGACCTCGGCCTCGACGTTCTCGTGCACGGTGAACCCGAGCGCAACGACATGGTGCAGTACTTCGCCGAGAACCTCGATGGCTTCACCGTCACCGAGAACGGCTGGGTGCAGTCCTACGGCAGCCGGTGCACCCGTCCGTCGATCCTGTGGGGCGACGTCCGGCGGCCGGCGCCCATCACCGTGGAGTGGTCCAGCTACACCCAGACCCTCACCGAGAAGCCGGTCAAGGGGATGCTCACCGGACCGGTCACCATCCTGGCCTGGTCGTTCGTGCGCGACGACCAGCCGCTGGGGGAGACCGCCCGGCAAGTGGCGCTCGCGCTGCGCGACGAGATCGGTGACCTCGAGGCGGCCGGTATCCGGGTGGTGCAGGTCGACGAGCCCGCGCTGCGCGAGCTGCTGCCCCTGAAGAAGAAGGACCACGCCGACTACCTGGATTGGTCGGTCGGGTCGTTCAGGCTCGCTACCGCGGGGGTCGCCGACCAGACCCAGATCCACACCCACCTCTGCTACTCGGAGTTCGGGGTCGTCATCGACGCGATCCGCAACCTGGACGCCGACGTGACCAGCATCGAGGCCGCTCGGTCGAAGATGGAGGTCGTCGCCGACCTGCAGACCAGTGGCTTCGACCACGGCATCGGCCCGGGCGTCTACGACATCCACTCGCCGCGGGTGCCCGGTGTGGCCGAGATCACCGAACTTCTCGAGCGGGCCCTGCAATCGATCCCCGCTCGCCAGGTCTGGGTGAACCCGGACTGCGGACTGAAGACCCGCGGGTATGCGGAGACCGTAGAGTCCCTGCGCAACATCGTCGATGCCACCCGCGCAGTTCGGGCGACGCTGGTCTGACCTGGCCCGCCCTGACTACGCCGGCACAACACGAAGGCCCGACCCCTCGCGGGGTCGGGCCTGTTGTGTGCCTGGAGCGTTGCGGATCTAGACCGAACGCAACACCGCGACGACCTTGCCGAGGACCTCGGCGAAGTCACCCAGGATCGGCTCGAAGTTGGTGTTGCGGGGGAGCAGCCAGGTGTGGCCGTCGCGCTGTCGCAGCACCTTCACCGTGGCTTCGCCGTCGAGCATGGCGGCGACGATCTCGCCGTTCTCCGCGGTCTTCTGCTGGCGGATGACCACCCAGTCGCCATCGCAGATGGCGGCGTCGATCATCGAATCACCGACGACCTTGAGCATGAACAGCTCGCCCTTGCCCACCAGTTGGCGGGGGAGCGGGAAGATCTCGTCGATCTGCTGGTCGGCCATGATCGGGATACCGGCGGCGATGCGGCCGACGAGCGGCACCATCGCCGCATCACCCACCTGGATGCCGGACTGGTAGTCATCGGCGGCGCCTGGCGTGACCTCCTCTGAGGACTGAGGCAGCTCGATGAGCACCTCGAGTGCGCGCGGCCGGTGCGGGTCGCGCCGCAGGTACCCGCTCAGCTCGAGCTGGTGCAGCTGGTGGGTCACGCTCGACAACGAGGACAGACCAACGGCGTCGCCGATCTCGCGCATGCTCGGCGGGTAACCGCGGTCGCGCACCGAACGCTGGATGACGTCCATCACCGCGCGCTGTTTGTCGCTCAGGCTCTTGCGGCGTCGCGTGCCGCCCTTGTCCCGAGGTGTGCTCTGTTGTGCCACGTTGACGCTCCTCTGGTTAGTCGGTTCGGGCTGGTGCTGGTGGGGCTCGTGCTCGCCGGGCTGGTGCTCGTCGAGCTCATACTTCTCGGGCTCGGGCAGCAATGTCGGTGGTGTCTGTTTGAGTGCAGCTACCCGATCGAAACTGTAGCCACAGAGCAGCGGTTCGTAGACATGCATTCGAGTGTGTTGCGGAATCTGTCTCCATAATATCCGGAAACAGGGTTGATTGTTCGAACACTCGAAGATATATTCGGAACATAGATTCGCATCTGGCCCTCCCGGCCGAGGGCCAGATGCGTTACCAGGAGGTTTGACATGAGCGCAGCATATGCAGCACCGGACAACCACAGCCCGGCCACCCCGCCCACCACACACCTGCGGCTGACCCGCCGCGGGCGGGCCGTTTTCACGGCCCTCGCCGCAGTGCCCCTGGTACTCGGCGTCATCGGCATCGCCGTCAACGGCGGCATGGCCGCGGCAGAGGGCAGCGCGGGTATCGGCGCGGCCGCGTTCGACTACGTCACCATTGAGGCCGGCCAGTCGCTCTGGCAGCTGGCCGAGTCTGTCGCCCCCGGACAAGACCCGCGCGACGTGATCATCGACATCGTCAACCTCAACCAGCTGTCCTCCGAGGCCGTGCAGCCCGGCCAGCGCCTCGCCCTTCCCGCCGACTACTGAGCCGCTCAGCCCGAGCCGCTCAGCCCGGAGCCGATCAGCCCGGAGCTGCTCGCCCCGCCCCGCCTCGGATACGAGGGGTCGGCCGCGGGCGCAACTAAGCTTGTTCGGGTGACCAGCCTCGACGACCTGCCCCTGCGTGCCAACCTCCGCGGACAAACCCCTTACGGAGCACCCCAGCTGCACGTGCCGGTGGCGTTGAACGTCAACGAGAACACCCACCCGATCCCGCCCGCGGTCGCCGCCGACATCGCGGAGGCCCTGGCCGAGGCGATCCTCACCGTCAACCGGTACCCCGACCGGGAATTCAGCCCGCTGCGCGACGCCCTCGCGGGCTACCTCGGTCACGGTCTCACCCGCGACAACATCTGGGCCGCCAACGGTTCCAACGAGGTTCTGCAGCAGGTTCTGCAGGCCTTCGGTGGGCCGGGCCGGTCGCTGCTCGGCTACGCGCCGACCTACTCGATGTACTCGATCCTCGCCTCCGGCACCGATACCCGCTGGATCCCCGGCGGCCGCGACGCCGACTACGAACTTTCGCCGGAGACCGCCGCCCGCTGGGTGGAGGAAACCTCGCCCGACATCGTCTTCCTCTGCTCACCGAACAACCCGACCGGCACCCCGTTGTCGCTGGAGACCATCGCGGCCGTCTACGACGCCACCCCCGGCATCGTTGTCGTCGACGAGGCCTACGCCGAGTTCGCACCGGACGGCACCGACAGCGCCCTCACCCTGCTGCCCGGCCGGGAGCGCCTGCTCGTGTCCCGGACCATGAGCAAGGCCTTCGCTTTCGCCGGCGTGCGGCTGGGCTACCTGGCCGCCGACCCGGCTGTCACGGATGCGCTACGCCTGGTCCGGCTGCCCTACCACCTGTCCGCCCTCACCCAGGCGGCGGCCGTGGCCGCGCTCGCCCACACCGGTGAGATGCTCGCCATGGTCGACGACATCCGGGTGCAACGCGATCGCCTGGTGACCGAACTGACGAACCTCGGCTTCAGCCCACTGCGCAGCGGAAGCAACTTCGTGTTATTCGGCGGAGTCTCCGACCCGCACGCGATCTTCCAAGCGCTCCTGGCCGAAGGCATCCTGATCCGCGACGTCGGTATCCCCGGCCACCTCCGGGTCTCGGCCGGCACCGAAGCCGAGACGAGCGCGTTCCTGGCCGCCATCGCACGGCTCCGCCCGATAGCCGAATAAACTAACGCCATGAGCAACGTCACGCCCTCGCCTCGCCGTGCCCACCTGCAGCGCGAAACGAGCGAATCGAGCATCGACCTCTCGATCAACCTCGACGGCACCGGGGTGAGCGACATCCACACCAGCGTGCCGTTCTACGACCACCTGCTCACGGCGTTCGCGAAGCACTCGCTGACCGATCTCACCGTGCACGCCAAGGGCGACATCGAGATCGATGTGCACCACACCGTCGAGGACATCGGCATCGTCCTGGGCCAGGCCATCAAGCAGGCCCTCGGTGACAAGGCTGGCATCTCCCGATACGGCGACGCCCTGGTGCCGCTGGACGAAGCCCTCGTGCAGGCCGTCGTGGACATCTCCGGTCGGCCGTACCTGGTGCACACCGGCGAGCCCGCCGGATTCGAATTCCACCTCATCGGCGGGCACTTCACCGGCTCGATGGTGCGGCACGTTTTCGAGGCCATCTCCTTCAACGCCGCGTTGACCGTGCACGTCACCGTCCTCGGCGGCCGCGACCCCCACCACATCGCCGAAGCCGAGTTCAAGGCCTTCGCCCGAGCCTTCCGCCAGGCCAAGGCCTACGACCCGCTGGTCTCCGGCATCCCGTCCACCAAGGGCGCACTGTGACCTCGGTCGTCGTCCTGGACTACGGCACGGGCAATGTGCACTCGGCCGTCAAGGCGCTCGAACTCGCCGGCGCCGACGTCACCCTCACCGGCGACCGCAAGCTCGCGCTCGAGGCCGACGGACTCCTGGTCCCCGGCGTCGGCGCGTTCAGCGCCGTGATGGCGGCGCTGAACGACGCCCACGGCGGCGACATCATCGACAAGCGCCTCTCCGGCGGGCGGCCGGTGATGGGCATCTGCGTGGGCATGCAGGTCATGTTCGAACACGGCGTCGAGCGCGGCATCGACACCGCGGGCCTCGGCGAGTGGCCGGGAACCGTCACCGCCCTGCCGGCACCGGTACTGCCGCACATGGGCTGGAACACGGTCACGCCCGACCCCGACACCGTGCTGTTCCGCGGGCTGGAAGAGGAACGGTTCTACTTCGTGCACTCCTATGCCGCCCAGGAATGGAGCCTCGACGTGATGCCGCCCTTCCCGGTTCCCCGCCTCACCTGGGCCGAGCACGGCGCCCCGTTCCTCGCCGCCGTGGAGAACGGTCCGTTGTCGGCCACCCAGTTCCACCCCGAGAAGAGCGGCGACGCGGGCATCCGGCTGCTGAAGAACTGGCTCGGCACGCTCCGCGACTAGACATTCCCCCGTCGGTCGCTCCATCGCGGCCGCACCAACACGAAAAGGTCACCACAGCACATCATGAGCGAGTTCAACAAGACCCCGAAGCTGGTCCTCCTGCCCGCCGTCGACGTCGCCGACGGCAAGGCCGTCCGTCTCACCCAGGGTGAGGCCGGTACCGAGACCAACTACGGCGACCCGATGGATGCCGCCCTCGACTGGGCGAACCAGGGCGCGGAGTGGATCCACCTCGTCGACCTCGACGCCGCATTCGGGCGCGGTAACAACACCGCTGTGCTCAAGAAGGTCATCAAGCAGCTCCGCGGCGTGAATGTGGAGCTCTCCGGCGGCATCCGCGACGACAAGTCGCTCGAAGCGGCGCTGAACACCGGCGTCAAGCGAATCAACCTGGGCACCGCCGCACTGGAGAACCCCGAGTGGGCCGCCAGCGTGATCGCCCAGTACGGCGACGCCATCGCGGTGGGACTGGATGTGCGCGGCACCACCCTTGCCGCCCGCGGCTGGACCAAGGACGGCGGCGACCTGTGGCAGGTGCTGGAGCGCCTCGAAGAGGCCCGCTGCACCCGCTACGTCGTCACCGACGTCACCAAGGACGGCACCCTCAAGGGACCGAACATCGAACTGCTGCGCGAAGTGATGGAGCGCACCCACCGCCCCGTGATCGCCTCCGGAGGTATCTCCAGCCTCGACGACATCGCCGCGCTGCGCGAACTGGTACCCCTCGGCCTGGAAGGCGCGATCGTGGGCAAGGCCCTCTACGCGGGCGCCTTCACCCTCGCCGAGGCGCTGGATGTCTCCGGCGCGTAACCTCGGCTCGACCGGTCGGCCTGACCCCGTCGGCGGCTCCGCCGGTGGGGCTGCCGGCGACACGTCCGCGGATTCGGCCGGCCAGCCCTGGGCGAACCGGTCGCTGGAGGACACCGCGTTCGCCGACGACGACGGCCTCGCGCCGCCCGCCCTGCTGCGCGCGCTCCGCCGCTTTCAGGCCCGCGAGACCGGCGAGGAGGACGTCGTCGACGCCTTCCGTTCGGCGCGCCTGCTGATCCCTCTGGTCACCGCCCTCGGCGCGGATGAGGCCGGCACCGTTTCAGACGGAGCCGCCGGCCCGCACGGGCTGCGGGTGGACAAGACCCAGGAACTGTCGATCATCACCGTGGCCGGCCCGGACGGCCGCGCGGTGCTCCCGGTGTTCTCCTCGGCCGCGGCCATGCACCAGTGGAACGCCCAGGCGCGCCCGGTGCCCGCCGACGCCGTGCGGGTGGCACTGGCGGCGGCCCAGGAGAGCACCGACCTCGTGGTGCTCGACCCCACCGCCGACACCGAGTTCGCGGTGCGCCGACCGGCGCTCTGGGCGATCGCCCAGGGCGCGCCCTGGACCCCCAGCTACGCCAGCCGCTCCGTCGCCGTGGCGTTCGAGGAGTCCATCGCGACCGAGCTGTCAGTGCTCTCCGTGAGCCTGACCGCGGGCGACCCGCAGTCCCGGCTGGCGGGGCCCGAACTGATCGTGCGCCTCGAACTCGTCGACGGGCTCAGCCGTGCCCTCCTGGACGCCACCCTGGCCCGCCTCGCGGCGCGCTGGGCGGCCAACGATGTGATCGCCACCGGGGTGGACTCCCTGCGGGTGCAGCTCGTCGCCTCGGCCTGACCCTCCACGCCCGCCGGCCGCCCGGCCCATCCGTCACCCGCAGAAACAACTGTTGCCCAAGCGGACATGTGCGCCCGGCGCACCGGGCGCAGATGTCCGCATCGGCAACAGATAAGAGCGGCTTTACGAGCCGATGTCGGGGGTATCGGCAAGGATGGGTAGATGACGGAGATCCTCCAGCGCCTCTCACCGGCCACCCGCACCTGGTTCTCCGGCGCGTTCGATGCGCCCACCGAGGCCCAGCTCGGCGCCTGGGACGCCATCTCCCGCGGATCGCACACCCTCGTCGTCGCGCCCACCGGGTCGGGCAAGACCCTGGCCGCGTTCCTCTGGGCCCTCGACAAGCTGTACTCGACCTCCACGACACCGGTTGAACAGGATGCGGCCGCCGCGCCCACGGGCACCCGGGTTCTGTACATCTCGCCGCTGAAGGCTCTCGGCGTTGACGTGGAACGCAACCTGCGCGCCCCGTTGGTGGGCATCGGCCAGGCCGCCGAACGGCTGGGCCTGGCGCCGGTGCGGGTGACCGTTGGCGTGCGCAGCGGCGACACCCCCGCCGCGGACCGCCGGGCGCTCGTGAAGACACCGCCAGAGATCCTCATCACCACCCCCGAATCGCTCTTCCTGATGCTCACGTCCGCCGCCCGCGAGTCCCTGCGCGGCGTCGACACCGTCATCATCGACGAGATCCACGCCGTCGCGGCCAGCAAGCGCGGCGCCCACCTCGCCGTGTCCCTCGAACGCCTCGACGCGCTCCTGGCCACCCCCGCGCAGCGGATCGGCCTGTCCGCCACGGTGCGGCCGGCGTCTGAGGTGGCCCGGTTCCTCGGCGGTCAAGCACCCGTGGAGATCGTGGCGCCCAAGAACGAGAAGCGGTTCGACCTGCGCGTCGTGGTGCCCGTGGACGACATGACCCAGCTCGGCGCCGTGCCCGCCTCGGAGGGCGCCACCTCCGCCGCGGCCCCGCAAACCGGGTCGATCTGGCCGCACGTGGAAGAAGCCATCGTGGACGCCGTGCTCGCGCACTCCTCCTCGATCGTGTTCGCCAACTCCCGCCGCCTCGCCGAACGGCTCACCGCCCGGTTCAACGAGATCTACAGTGAGCGGCTCGCCGCGGCCGAGGAGGCCGAGCTGGTGCTCGCGGGCGGCCCGGACGCCGGGGGAGCGGCCGGTGCCCAGGCCGGCGCAGCATCCGCTGCCCGAACGACCGCCACCGCACCGCCACCGCGGCCGCCCGCCGAGCTGATGGGCGGCAGCGGCCAGACCGAAGGTGCCGAGCTGCTCCTCGCCCGCGCCCACCACGGCTCGGTCAGCAAGGAACAGCGGGCCATGATCGAGGACGACCTCAAGTCCGGCCGGCTGCGTTGCGTGGTGGCCACGTCGAGCCTGGAACTCGGCATCGACATGGGCGAGGTCGACCTGGTCGTGCAGGTGGAATCGCCGCCGTCGGTGGCCAGCGGCCTGCAACGCGTGGGCCGGGCCGGCCACCAGGTCGGCGAGGTGTCCAGGGGCATCATCTTCCCCAAGCACCGGGCCGACCTCATCCACGCCACCGTCGCCGCCGAGCGGATGGTGTCGGGCATGATCGAGTCGCTGCAGGTGCCCGCGAACCCCCTCGACATCCTCGCCCAGCAGACCATCGCCGCCGTCGCGCTCGAACCCATCGACGCCGAGGAATGGTTCGACGCCGTACGGCGCAGCGCCCCGTTCGCCACCCTGCCCCGCTCCGCCTACGAGGCCACCCTCGACCTGCTCGCCGGACGCTACCCGTCCGATCAGTTCGCCGAACTGCGCCCACGGATCATCTGGGACCGCGACACCGGCCTGCTCACCGGCCGGCCCGGCGCACAGCGCCTGGCCGTCACCAGCGGCGGCACCATCCCCGACCGTGGCCTGTTCGGAGTCTTCATGGTCGGCGGCGACCAGCCCACCGGCCGTCGGGTCGGCGAGCTCGATGAGGAGATGGTCTACGAGTCCCGCGTCGGTGACGTCTTCGCGCTCGGCGCCACGAGTTGGCGCATCCAGGAGATCACCCACGACAGGGTGCTCGTGCTGCCCGCGTTCGGCGAACCGGGCCGGCTGCCGTTCTGGAAGGGCGACGGCCTGGGCCGGCCCGCCGAGCTTGGCGCGGCCATCGGCGCGTTCCTCCGCGAGGTGTCCGCGCTCACGCCCGCGAAGGCCCGAGCCCGCTGCCTGGCCGTCGGCCTCGACGAACGGGCGGTCACCAACCTGCTGGTCTTCCTCGACGAGCAGCGTGCAGCCACCCGCTACCTGCCCACCGACCAGACCCTGGTCGTCGAGAGGTTCCGCGACGAGCTCGGCGACTGGCGAGTCATCCTGCACTCCCCGTTCGGCCTCACCGTGCACGCCCCGTGGGCCCTGGCGGTCGGCGCGCGGGTGCGGGAACGCTTCGGCATCGACGGCGCCTGCGTCGCCAGCGACGACGGCATCGTCGTGCGCATCCCCGACACCGAGGCCGAACCGCCCGGCGCCGACCTCTTCGTCTTCGACCCCGACGAACTCGAGCAATTGGTCACCGACGAGGTCGGCGGCTCCGCCCTGTTCGCCTCCAGATTCAGGGAGTGCGCCGCCCGGGCGCTGCTGCTGCCCCGGTACCGGCCGGGCAGCCGCTCACCGCTCTGGCAGCAACGCCAGAAAGCCGCCCAGCTGCTCGACGTGGCGCGCGAATACCCGTCGTTCCCGATCATCCTCGAAACCATCCGCGAATGCCTGCAGGATGTCTACGACCTGCCCGCCCTCGTGGCCCTGGCCAAGCAGGTGGCCAGCCGCGCCATCCGCCTGGTGGAGACCAGCACCGACTCGGCCAGCCCGTTCGCCAACGCCCTGCTCTTCGGTTACGTCGCGGCGTTCATGTACGAGGGCGACTCGCCGCTGGCCGAACGCCGGGCCACCGCCCTCTCGATCGACTCCGGCCTGCTCGCCGAACTGCTCGGGCGGGTGGAACTGCGGGAGCTGCTCGATCCCGTCGTGATCGACCGTACCGACGCGGAGCTGCAGCGCCTGGCCCCCGACCGCCGGGCCAAGGGCCTGGAGGGCGTGGCCGACCTGCTCCGCGGGCTCGGCCCGCTCACCGTGGCCGAGGTCGCCGCCCGACTGCAAGCCGCGACCGGCGTGGCCGAACGGAGCGAGCCGGCGGATGCGGTCGGTGAGTCGGAGTCCGACGGCGCCTCCGCCCCGCCCGCCGCCGGCGAGGCCGAGGCGCGTGCACACCTGGATGCGCTCACCGCCGCGCGCCGCGCCCTCAGGGTGGGCATCGCCGGCGAGGAGCGCTGGGCGGTGATCGAGGACGCCGGCCGGCTGCGTGACGCCCTCGGCGTTCCGCTGGCACCGGGCATCCCGGAGGCCTTCACCGAAAGTGTGAAAGACCCGCTCGGCGACCTGGTCAGCCGGTACGCCCGCACCCACGGCCCGTTCACCACCGCCGATGTCGCCGCCAGATTCGGGTTCGGCACGGCCATCGCCTTGGGCGCCCTGCGCCGCCTGGCGGATGCCCGCAGGATCGTCGAGGGCGAGTTCCGCCCGCACGGCAGCGGCAGCGAATGGTGCGACGCCGAGGTGCTGCGGCGCCTGCGGCGACGCTCGCTCGCCGCGCTCCGACACGAGGTGGAGCCTGTCGACCAGGCCACCCTCGGTCGATTCCTGCCGGCCTGGCAGCACGTGGGCGGTAAGTTGCGTGGTGTCGACGGCGTGGTCTCCGTGATCGAACAGCTCGAGGGCGCTCGCATCCCGGCCTCCGCCTGGGAGACCCTGATCCTCCCCGCCCGGGTGAGCGACTACAACCCGGGCATGCTCGACGAACTCACCAACGCCGGCGAGGTGCTCTGGGCCGGCGCCGGAACGCTCGCCGGCAACGATGGTTGGGTGAGCCTGCATCTGGCCGACACCGCCCCGCTCACCCTGCCGGTGCCCACCGAGCTGGACACCACGGCGCTGCAGCGGGAGATCCTCGCCACGCTGGGCGGTGGTGGTGGCTACTTCTTCCGGCAGCTGGCCGATTCGGTCGGCAGCCAGGACGACGGTGCCCTCGTCGACGCGCTGTGGGACCTGGTCTGGTCCGGACTGGTGAGCAACGACACCTTCGCCCCGGTGCGCTCGCTGGTCTCCGGCGGCAAGACCGCGCACTCCACCCGCCGGGCCGCACCGCGCGCCCGGCTGCACCGCGGCCGCGCCCTACCCCGGCCCAGCCTGCCCAGCCGGCAGGGCCCGCCCACGGTCTCCGGCCGCTGGTCGATCGTGCCCGTCGCCGACACCTCGGCCACCCGCCGCGCACACGCGTTGGGCGAGACCATGCTCGAACGCTACGGCGTGGTCACCCGCGGCGCCGTGATGGGCGAGAACGTGCTCGGCGGCTTCGCCCTGGTCTATAAGACCCTCAGCGGCTTCGAGGAGATGGGCCGCTGCCGCCGGGGCTACTTCGTGGAGGGCCTCGGCGCCTCCCAGTTCGCCACCGCCGGCACCATCGACCGGATGCGCGGCTACGTCGACCAGCGGGAACGCGCCGAACGCGGCGACAGGTCGGTTTCCGCCGCGGTGACCCTCGCCGCCACCGACCCGGCCAACCCCTACGGCGCCGTGCTGCCCTGGCCGGCCCTGCCCGAGGGCACCGGTCACCGGCCCGGCCGGAAGGCCGGCGGCCTGGTGGTACTCGTCGACGGGCACCTGGTGCTCTACGTGGAGCGCGGCGGCAAGTCGATGCTGGTGTTCGATCCGGCCGCCGCCGTTGACGGAGAGGCCGGCGAGACCGGTGCGGGTGCCACCGAAGACGCACCCGCACCCGCCGCGACGCCCCGTTCGGCTCCGGCGACGGCACCTGCCTCCCGCGCGGCACCGGGCACAGCGGGCACCCCACGACCGGCGGCATCCGAGACCGTGCTCGCGGCGACCCGGTCGCTGGCCGCGACCGTCACCGCCGGGCGGGTGCCCAAGCTCGCCGTGGAAACCGTGAACGCCGAGTTTGTGCTCGGCACCACCGTGGGCGACGCGTTGCGCGCCGCCGGCTTCACCGAGACGCCGAGGGGGCTGAGGCTCAGTGCCTGAGGGTGACACCGTCTACCGCAGCGCCCGCAGCCTCGACGACGCCCTGCACGGCGCCACCCTCACGCGCTGCGACATCCGGGTGCCCGCCTTCGCCACCGTCGACCTGACCGGCCAGACCGTGCACGAGGTCATCAGCCGCGGCAAACACCTGGTGGCGCACGTGGGGGAGACCAGCATCCACTCGCACCTGAAGATGGAGGGCACCTGGCACCTCTACCGGCACGGCACCAAATGGCAGCGGCCCGCATTCCAGGCCCGCATCGTGCTGGAGACCGCGGACTGGGTGGCCGTGGGATTCGAGCTGGGCACCCTCGAGCTGTTTCCCACCCCGGAGGACGAGCAGCACCTCGGCTACCTCGGTCCCGACCTGCTCGGCCCGAACTGGGACGCCGCGGAGGCCGTGCGCCGGCTCCGCGCAGCCGGGGACAGCACGGCCGGAGACAGAACGGCCGGAGACAGCACTGCCGAAGACAGTGCAGCGGGGGACCGGCCGGTGGCGGTCGCCCTCGGCGACCAGCGCAACCTCGCCGGGCTCGGGAATGTATACGTCAACGAACTGTGTTTCCTGCGCGGGCTGCTGCCCACCCGGCCGATCGCTGAGGTCACCGATGTCGCCGGCCTGGTCGCGCTGGCGCACCGGCTGATCATGGCCAACCGGGACCGTTCGGAGCGCACCACCACCGGCAACCTGCGCCGGGGCGCACGCACTTTCGTCTACGGGCGCGAACGGCAGCCGTGCCGGCGCTGCGGCACGAGCATCCGCAGTGGCCGGCTGGGCCGCAGCGAACTCGAACAGCGGGTCACCTACTGGTGCCCGCGCTGCCAAACCTGAGCCAACTGTTGCCCGTCCGGACAATTGTGCCCGGCGCACCGGACGCACATGTCTGATTCGGCAACAGTTGCGGGGGACGGAGCTAGTTGACCGGGCCGGTGAACTTCTCGCCGGGGCCCTGGCCGATGGGGTCCGGGATGGTCGACGCCTCGCGGAACGCCAGCTGCAACGACCGCAGCCCGTCGCGCAGGCTCCGCGCGTGCATGTCCGAGATATCGGGGGCGGATGCCGTGATCAGGCCGGCGAGGGCCGTGATCAACTTGCGCGCCTCGTCCAGGTCGATCTGCGTGTCGGGGTCGTCGGCGAGGCCCACCTTGACCGCCGAGGCGCTCATCAGGTGCACCGCCGCGGTCGTGATGATCTCCACCGCCGCCACATCCGCGATGTCTCTCGTGGCCTGGCCGGACTGGTCCTGATCGTAATTGTCGCTCACTGGTTTCCTCTGCTATGCTTACCCGGGCTCCGAGATGAAAGTCTCGGTACGAAAGTGGATAATCTCCCACCCGCGCTTGACCGCTTCATAAAGGTTACCGGGTTGTTTGCACTCCGCCGTCGCTCGCTGGTTTCCAGCTTGCACGGTAGATAGGGTGCCGTACGTGGTTGATGAGTGACGGAACAAGGAAATGTTCCCGATCCCAGGAATTGCGCGCGCGATTGTCTCCTCTTCGTCTCCGGACGACATCCGTTGTCAGGCTGTAGCCACGATGCTTGAGTAGAGGAGAGACGCATCAGCGATCCCCGTACAAATGACCGTATCCGCGTCCCCGAAGTCCGTCTCGTTGGTCCCAACGGCGAACAGGTTGGGGTCGTGGCGATTGATGTCGCCCTGCGCCTGGCACAGGAGGCTGACCTCGATCTGGTCGAAGTAGCCCCCACGTCCAAGCCGCCGGTCGCGAAGATCATGGATTACGGCAAGTTCAAGTACGAAGCTGCGCAGAAGGCGAAAGAAGCCCGGCGCAACCAGGCGAACACGATCCTCAAAGAGGTTCGTTTCCGTCTCAAGATTGATAAGCACGACTACGAGACCAAGCGCAAGCGCGCCGAAGGCTTCCTGAAGGCCGGCGACAAGGTCAAGGCCATGATTCTGTTCCGTGGCCGTGAACAGTCCCGTCCCGATCAGGGTGTACGTCTGCTTCAGAGATTTGCCGAGGATGTCGCGGAATTCGGTTCTGTGGAATCGAGCCCGACCATCGACGGTCGAAACATGGTCATGGTGATTGGCCCGCTGAAGAACAAATCAGAGGCCAAGGCAGAGGCCAATGCACATAGAGCTGCAGATAAAGCAGCCAAACAGGAGGAAAAGAATGCCTAAGCAGAAGACCCACTCTGGGACAAAGAAGCGTTTCAAGGTCACTGGCTCCGGCAAGATCATGAAGCAGCAGGCCGGACTTCGCCACAACCTCGAGGTCAAGAGCACGCAGCGCAAGTCCCGCCTGAACCAGGACCAGGTTCTCGCCAAGGCCGACGTCAAGGCCATCAAGAAGCTTCTCGGCCACTAGGCCCCGTACCCCTAAAGGAATTAGAAAATGGCAAGAGTAAAGAGGGCCGTAAACGCCCACAAGAAGCGTCGCGTAATCCTTGAGCGCGCACAGGGTTACCGCGGTCAGCGTTCACGCCTGTACCGCAAGGCCAAGGAGCAGGTCACTCACTCCCTCGTCTACAGCTACCGTGACCGTCGTGCACGCAAGGGTGACTTCCGTCGCCTGTGGATCCAGCGCATCAACGCTGCGTCCCGTGCGAACGGCCTGACCTACAACCGCCTCATCCAGGGCCTCGCCCTGGCCGGCATCCAGGTTGACCGTCGCATCCTCGCCGACCTCGCCGTCACCGAGCCCGCCACCTTCGCGGCCATCGTTGAGAGCGCCAAGGCAGCACTGCCCGCTGACACCTCCGCAGCCAAGGTTGCCAAGTAGTCACACCTGCTTGTTTCACGGGAGCGACCATCACTGATGGTCGCTCCCGTTTTGCGTACCCGGCGGCGCATTAGATGGCCGGGGTGCCCGGCACCTAAACTGGGTGCATGCTAGATAACCCCCGATCTCCTCGCGTGCGTGCCGTCGCGAAACTTGCGAACCGAGCCGCCCGCTCCGAGACGGGACTGTTCCTCCTCGAGGGTCCGCAGGCCGTCTCCGAAGCCCTCACCTTCCGCCCCGAACTCGTCGTGGAGTTGTACGCCACTCCCACGGCCCTCGAGCGCTACACCGAGATCGGCGATGCCGCGGTCGCCGCCGGCGTGGACGTGGAATTCGTCACCGAGCAGGTGCTCGAGACGATGGCCGACACCGTCACCCCGCAGGGCTTCATCGCGGTGTGCCACCAGTTCCCCACCTCGATCAAGAAGATCTTCGCCAACGAGCCCAAGCTCATCGCCATCCTCGAAGAGGTGCGCGATCCCGGCAACGCCGGCACCATCATCCGGGCAGCGGATGCGGCGGGCGCCGACGCCGTGATCTTCACCGGCCGCAGCGTGGACCTGTACAACCCCAAGGTGGTGCGCTCCTCCACCGGTTCGATCTTCCACCTGCCCGTCGCCGTTGGCGTCACTCTCACCGATGTGCGTGAGCGGGCGAAGTTCGCCGGCATGCAGATCCTCGCCGCCGACATCAAGGGCGAGGACCTGCTCGCGGCCCGCAATAGCGGCCTACTCGCCGGGCCCACCGCCTGGTTGTTCGGCAATGAGGCCCGCGGTCTCACCGAGGAAGACCTGGCCATGGCGGACCGTTCGATCAGCGTTCCCATCTACGGTCACGCGGAATCGATGAACCTGGCGACGGCCGCTTCGGTGTGTCTCTACGAAAGCGCGTTCTCGCACCGCCCTTAGCATCTTTCCCGGTCGGGCGTCTATTACGTTTGGGTTACCGACCGGGTTAAAGCTGCGGTAAAGGTGGTCGGTCTGGCAGCACGGGCCTAAGTTGGAGGGTATGGAGCCAACAGACGCATCACCGGCGACGTCCAACATCACCGTGCGCCGGGGCGAACCCCTGGTCGTCATGACGGACGTCAACAAGCACTACGGGGAACTGCACGTTCTGAAGAACATCAATGCCACCGTCACCCGCGGCGAGGTCGTGGTGGTCATCGGTCCCAGCGGCTCGGGCAAGTCCACCCTGTGCCGGGCCATCAACCGGCTCGAGACCATTGACTCCGGCTCGATCACCATCGACGGCATGGAACTGCCGGCCGAGGGCAAGGCCCTCGCCCATCTCCGGGCCGACGTGGGCATGGTATTCCAGGCGTTCAACCTCTTCGCGCACAAGACCGTGCTCGAGAACGTGACGCTCGGCCCCATCAAGGTGCGCGGCATGAGCAAGGCGGACGCCGAGAAGAAGGCCATGGCGTTGCTCGAACGCGTCGGGGTTGCCAACCAGGCCAAGAAGATGCCATCCCAGCTCTCCGGTGGCCAGCAGCAGCGTGTGGCCATCGCCCGGGCCCTGGCCATGGACCCCAAGGTGATCCTGCTCGACGAGCCCACCAGCGCGCTCGACCCCGAGATGATCAATGAGGTGCTCGAAGTGATGGTCAACCTCGCCAATGAGGGCATGACCATGATCGTCGTCACGCACGAGATGGGCTTCGCCCGGAAGGCCGCCGATCGGGTCATCTTCATGGCCGAGGGTGACATCGTCGAGGAAACCACCCCGGAGAAATTCTTTACCAACCCCCAGAGCACGAGAGCGAAGGACTTCCTCTCCAAAATACTTGCCCACTAATCTGTCGGCGAGACACACAGCACACAGGAGGAAACCATGAGACGCAACAAGGGTCTAATGATCTCAGCCATCGCTCTGGCCGGAGCGTTCGCGCTGAGCGGCTGCACCGATTCGGGCGCAAGCACGCCGTCCGCGGCACCCGTGGAAGAGGTGACCTTCGATGAGGGCACCACCATGGCGGCGCTGAACGAGGCCGGCGAGATCACCATCGGCACCAAGTTCGACCAGCCGCTCTTCGGCCTCAAGGGCCCGGATGGGGACCCGGTCGGCTTCGACGTCGAAATCGGCAAGCTCATCGCATCGAAGCTCGGCATTGAGGCGTCGGGCATCACCTGGACCGAGACCGTGTCCGCTAACCGCGAGCCGTTCATCCAGAACGGTGACGTCGACCTGGTCGTCGCCACCTACACGATCAACGACGCGCGCAAGGAAGTTGTCTCCTTTGCCGGCCCGTACTACGAGGCTGGACAGGATCTCCTCGTTCTCGCGGGTAACGAAGCTGACATCGCCGGACCGGAGGACCTCGCTGACAAGAAGGTTTGCACCGTGAGCGGTTCGACGTCGGAGAAGAACATCGCCGCGTACACGACCAACGTCATCGCGACCGACACCTACTCCAACTGCCTCGGCCCGCTGCGCAGCGGCGAGGTCGACGCAGTCACCACCGACAACGTGATCCTGGCCGGCCTCGCCGACCAGAACGCCGGTGAGTTCGAGGTTGTCGGCAACCCGTTCACCGCGGAGCCCTACGGCATCGGCCTGGCCAAGGACGACACCGAGTTCCGCAACTTCATCAACGACGTTCTTGAAGAAGCCTACGAGGACGGCACCTGGGCCGAGGCCTGGGAGGGCACCGCGGGCTCCGTGCTCGAAACGCCTGAGCCGCCGGCGGTCGACCGCTACTAGCACCACCGCACCGACCGATCGGGGTGGCCGCACCGGCCACCCCGATCGGCAGTTTTTCCGCTTTTGAAACACCCAGACCCAACTGAAGACCAACACAGAAGAGGAGGTGAGTCATGGACGCAGTCATCGAAAACCTGCCGCTCTTTCTGGAAGGCTTCCGGAACACGCTCGGGTTGCTGATTCTCTCCGGCATCGGCGCGCTCGTGCTCGGAACCATCGTCGCCGCCCTGCGAATCTCGCCCATCGCATCGTTCCGCGGATTTGCAACCGTCTACACCGAAATCGTGCGGAACACCCCGCTCACCCTCGTGCTGTTCTTCTGCGCCTTCATGCTGCCGTACCTGCAATTCTCGCCAGGCTACTTCCCCCTCGCCGTGATCGGTCTGACGGTCTATACCTCGCCGTTCATCGCCGAGGCGCTGCGCTCCGGCATCAACGGGGTCCCGGTCGGCCAGGCCGAGGCGGCACGCAGCGTCGGCCTCACCTTCGGACAGTCGTTGTCCTACGTGATCATGCCCCAGGCCATCCGCATGGTGATCCCGCCTCTGATCAACGTTCTCATCGCACTCACGAAGAACACCTCCGTCGCCGGCGCCTTCTTCGTCTTCGAGCTCTTCGGGGCAGCCCGCCGGGTCGTCAACGACCGCGGCGACGCCGTCATCGCGATCCTGCTCGCCGTGGCGTTCTTCTACCTGATCATCACGATCACGCTCGGGCAGATCGCCGCCCGGGTGGAAAAGAAAGTTGCGGTGCTGCGATGACCTCGGTCCTGTACGACGCGCCGGGGCCCAGGGCCCGCGCCCGTTCCAGAGTCATTTCCGTTGTCGGTATCGTGATCATCCTCGCGGGCCTGGCCCTGCTGGTGCTCGCCCTCGGCGCCCCCAAGCCCAACGCCAACGGCGCCGTGCAGCCCGGTCTCTGGGACCCGACCCGATGGGACGTCTTCACCGACGTCCAGGTGTGGCGATCGATCGGCGAGGGCGTGCTCGCCACGTTACGCATGGCCGGCGTCGCCGCCGTGATCGCACTGGTGCTTGGCGTCGTGTTCTCCTTCGCCCGCGCGGCCGACCACAAGGCCATCGCGATCCCGGCTGCGATCATCCTCGAGTTCGTCCGCGGGATGCCCGTCCTGCTGATGATGCTCTTCATCCTGCTGGTCTTTTCCAGCGGTCAATACTGGGCCGGTGTCGCAGCCCTCGGCCTGTACAACGGCGCAATCATCGGTGAGGCGCTCCGAGCGGGCATCCAGTCGCTGCCACGCGGTCAACGCGAAGCCGGCCTCGCCATCGGCCTGACCCCGTTGTCGACCCGGTTCCGCATCGAGTTCCCGCAGGCGTTCCGTCAGATGCTGCCGATCATCATCGCGCAGCTCGTGGTGCTGCTCAAGGACACCTCGCTGGCCTTCGTCGTCGGCTACAGCGAACTGTTGCGCGTCGGCGCGCGCAACCTGCCGGACTACTTCGGTAACCGGTACTTCTTCTCCTTCTTCCTCGTAGTCCTCGTGATCTACCTGGCCATGAACCTGTCCCTGTCGTGGTTCGCGCGGTTCATCGCCCGGCGTTCAGGCCCCAAGTCAGGCAAACTGATCGGCCCCATGGCGCCGGAGCCGATTCCCGATAGCTCACTGAGTGCGGGTGCCGGTGTAGGTGCCGGTGCCGACGGCGGAGACTCCGGCCGCTGACCCGACCACGTTGTGCCCGGCCGCAGCCCACCCGCGGCCGGGCACTAAACTTGGGTCTCGTGTCTGCCCCCACTGAAATATCCGAACCCGTTGTCACCGCGGCCGTCGACGCCGCCCTCGCGGCCATCGACGCCGCGACTGACTCCGTCGCCCTCAAGGCCGTGCGCTCGGCGCACGTCGGCGAGGCCTCGCCGCTGGCCGCGCTGAACGCCCTCATGCGCAGCGTGCCCGGCGACCAGAAGGCCGCCGCCGGGAAGCTCGTCGGCCAGGCCCGCGCCCGGGTGAACCAGGCGCTGGGCGCCCGCGAAGCCGCCATCGTCGAAGCCGAGGCCACCGCCCAGCTCGCCGCTGAAGCCGTCGACGTCACCGCCGCCGCCTCCACTTGGCGGGCCGGCGCGCGCCATCCGCTCACCCTGCTGCAGGAACGCGTTTCTGACGTGTTCGTGGGCATGGGCTGGGAGGTCGCCGAAGGACCAGAGCTCGAGAGCGAGTGGTTCAACTTCGACGCGCTCAACTTCGACGAGGACCACCCGGCCCGCGCCATGCAGGACACCTTCTTCATCGACCCGCCCGAGGCGCACCTGGTGCTGCGCACCCATACCTCGCCCGTGCAGCTGCGCGCGCTGCTCGGCACCGAGCCGCCCGTGTACCGCATCGCGCCCGGCCGGGTCTACCGCACCGACGAGCTCGACGCGACCCACACCCCGGTGTTCCACCAGATCGAGGGCATCGCCGTGGACAAGGGCCTCACCATGGCGCACCTGCGCGGCACCCTCGACCACTTCGTCAAGGCCCTGTTTGGCGACGAAGCCAAGGTGCGCCTGCGCCCCAACTACTTCCCGTTCACCGAGCCGAGCGCCGAGCTCGACCTCTGGCACCCCACCTTCAAGGACGGTGCCCGCTGGATCGAGTGGGGCGGCTGCGGCATGGTCAACGCCAATGTGCTGCGCTCCGCCGGCCTGGACCCCGAGGTCTACTCCGGATTCGCGTTCGGCGTCGGCGTCGAACGAGCACTGATGTTCCGCAACGATGTGAAGGATATGCACGACATGGTCGAAGGCGACGTTCGGTTCAGCCAGCAGTATGGGATGGCCGTCTGATGCGCGTTCCCCTGAGCTGGCTTGGCGAATTCGTCGACCTCGAACCCGGCACCACCCCCGAAGCCGTGCACGCCGCCCTGGTGAGCGTGGGCCTGGAAGAAGAAGAGATCCACCGCTTCGAGTTGACCGGACCCATCGTGGTCGGCCAGGTTCTCGAGTTCGTCGGTGAGATGCAGACCAACGGCAAGACCATCAACTGGTGCCAGGTGCGCGTCGCCGCGGACGGCGAACTCGCCGCCGACGGCGGCCCCGCCATTCACGGCATCGTCTGTGGCGCGCACAACTTCGTCGTCGGCGACAAGGTCGTCGTGACCCTGCCCGGCGCCGTGCTGCCCGGCCCGTTCCCGATCGCGCCGCGCAAGACCTACGGCCACGTCTCCGACGGCATGATCGCGTCGGCCCGTGAGCTCGGCCTCGGCGACGAGCACGCCGGCATCCTGGTGCTCGGCGACCTCGGGCTCGACCCCGAGGTGGGCACGGATGCGATCAGCCTGCTGGGCCTGGACGACTCCGCCGTGGAGATCAACGTCACCCCCGACCGCGGCTACGCCTTCTCGATCCGCGGAGTGGCCCGCGAGTACTCGCACGCCACCGGAGCGACCTTCCGCGACCCGGCCCTGGCCGTCACCGCGACAGCGTCCACCGAGGTCTTCCCGGTCTCGATTGAGGACACCGCCCCGATCCGCGACCGCATCGGCGCGAGCGTCTTCGTCACCCGCGTCGTGCGCGGCGTCGACCCCACCCGGCCGTCGCCGGCCTGGCTGATCGCCCGGCTCAAGCTGGCCGGGATCCGTTCGATCTCGCTGATCGTGGACATCACCAACTACGTGATGATCGAACTCGGCCAGCCGATCCACGGCTACGACCTCGACAAGCTCACCGGCGGCCTCGTCGTGCGTCGCGCGCAGCCCGGCGAGAAGCTCGTCACCCTCGACGACGTCACCCGCACCCTCAACCCCGAAGACCTGCTGATCACCGACGGGTCCGGCCCGATCGGCCTCGCCGGTGTGATGGGCGGCGCGACCACCGAGATCGGCGCAGGAACCACCAACGTGCTGATCGAAGCCGCGAACTTCGACCCGGTGTCGATCGCACGCACCGCCCGCCGGCACAAGCTGCCCAGCGAAGCGTCCCGCCGGTTCGAGCGCGGCGTCGACCCCGAGGTTGCCGCCGTGGCTGCCGGCCGGGTGGTGCAGCTTCTCGTGGAACTCGCCGGGGGAGTGGCCGACGGACTCGGCTCGCTGCACGACGCCACCCCGGAGCGTGCCCCGATCGACCTGCCCACCGGCTTCGTCTCCGGCCTGATCGGCTTGGAGTACACCCGCGAGGAGGTGCGCACCTCGCTGGCCGAGATCGGCGCCTCGATGACCGAGACCGCGACCGGCCTGGCCGTGACCGCGCCGAGTTGGCGTCCGGACCTCACCGACAAGTGGACCCTCGCCGAGGAGGTCGCCCGCATCGTCGGATACGACCGCATCCCGTCTGTGCTACCCATCGCCCCGCCCGGCCGCGGCCTCACCCGCACCCAGCAGCTCAAGCGCTCGGTCGCCACGGTGCTCGCCGCCACCGGACACACCGAGGTGCTGGCCTACCCGTTCGTCGCCGAGAAGGCGAACAACCTGTTCGGCGACCCCGCCAGCAGCACGGTTCCGCAGATCAAGGTCGCCAACCCGCTCGACGGCGAGGCCCCGTTCATGCGCACCTCGATGCTGCCCGGCCTGCTGCAGATCGCACACCGCAACCTGTCCCGCGGCTCGACCGACCTGGCGATCTTCGAGCTCGGCTCGGTCTTCCGCCCGGTCGAGGGCGTCAGCTACGGCAGCACCATCGTGCCGCCGGCCGCGGTGCGGCCCAGCGCCGAACTCGAGGCGAAACTGAACGCCGGCATCCCGCCGCAGCCGTTCACCGCCGGTATCGTGCTGCTCGGCAACACCGTGCGGCACCAGCCCGGCCAGGCACCCATCGCCGCATCCTGGCAGGACGCCCTCACCGCCGTAGCGCAGATCGGCCTCGCGGTCGGCCTGCCGATCCTGGTGCGCCAGGGCACCCACCAGGCCATGCACCCCGGCCGCACCGCCGAGCTGTTCGTGGCCACGGATGCCGGCGAGCTGTCGGTGGGCTTCGCGGGCGAACTGCTGCCCGCCGTGGCCCGCGGCGCCGACCTGCCCGCCGTGGTCGCGGTCGTCGAGCTCAACCTGTCCGCGGTCTTTGCCCAGGTCACCGGGGAGCTGCAGGCCACCGTGATCGGCACCAAGCCCGCCGCCACCCAGGACCTCTCGCTCGTGGTGGGTGTGCAGGTTCCGGCCAGGGACGTGCTCACGGCCGTGCGGGAGGGCAGCGGCACGTTGCTGGAAAGCATCGAGCTGGTCGACGACTACCGCGGAACGGGCATCGAGGCCGGGCAGAAGTCGCTCACCTTCGCGCTGCGGTTCCGGGCGCCGGACCGCACCCTCACCGCCGCAGAGGCCAGCGACGCGAAGCTGGCCGGCGTGCAGCTCGCCGCCGCCCGCTACGGAGCGCACCTACGCGAATAATTTCGACGCTGCCGAGCCCTGCCGTCACTCCTTTCGCCGAACCGGGTTGATCCGGTCGGGCTGCGTGGCGGCAGGTCTCGAGCGTGGCGGCACGTCCCGAGTGCGGCGGCACGTTTTGGTGCGCGTGCCGCGGGGACTTGCGCGTGCCGCGGGGGTTTGCACGTGCCGCGGAGACTTGCGCTTGCCGCGGGGACTTGCGCGTGCCGCGGGGCTTCATTGGGCAATGCGCGATTGTCGGGCTGTGCTGGCGGCCGGGTAGGTTTGGTCCATGGTCTTTTCGGTAGCGGTTGCGGGCGCCAGCGGGTATGCGGGCGGTGAGCTGCTGCGTTTGCTGGCCGCTCACCCCGATTTCGAGGTGCGCACGGTCACTGCGCACAGCAACTCCGGCCAGCGCCTGGTCGACGTGCAACCACACCTGCGCTCACTGTCCCACCTCGTGCTGGCCGACACGGATGCGACCACCCTGGCCGGCCACGACGTCGTCTTCCTCGCCCTCCCGCACGGCGCATCCGGGGCACTGACCACCCAACTGAGTGCCGACACCCTCGTGGTGGACTGCGGCGCGGACCACCGCCTCGAGAGCGAGGCCGACTGGGCCGCGTTCTACGGCGGCGACTACTTCGGCGCCTGGGCCTACGGTGTGCCCGAACTGCCCGTCGCCGGCGGCCGGCAACGTGACCGGCTGATCGGCGCCCGCCGCATCGCCGCGCCGGGCTGCAACGCCAGCACGGTCGCCCTCGCCCTGGCCCCCGGCATCCTCGCGGGCGTGATCGAACCGGCCGACATCGTCGCCGTGCTCGCCGTCGGCCCCTCCGGCGCCGGTAAGAGCCTCAAGGTGCCCAATCTCGCCGCCGAGATCCTCGGCTCCGCCAACCCCTACGCCGTCGGCGGCAGCCACCGGCACATCCCCGAGATCCAGCAGAGCCTGCGCTGGGCCGGCGCGACCGGGCCCACCGTGTCGTTCACCCCGGTGATCGTGCCGATGTCGCGCGGCATTCTCGCCACCTCGACGGCCCGCCTGGTACCTGGCACCAGCGCCGCCGCCGTGCGCCACGCCTGGGAATCCCTCTACGCCGACGAACCGTTCGTGCACGTCCTGCCGACCGGACAGTTCCCGCGTACCGCCGACGTTCTCGGCGCCAACACCGCCCTCATCGGCCTCGCGATCGACGAAGCCGCCGGCCGGGTGGTCACGGTCACCGCCGTCGACAACCTCGTCAAGGGCACCGCCGGCGCCGCCATCCAGTCCGCCAACATTGCCCTGGGGCTGCCCGAAACCCGGGGTCTCAGCACGAATGGAGTTGCCCCGTGAGCGTCACCGCCCCCGCCGGATTCGCCGCCGCCGGCGTCACCGCCGGCCTCAAGAAGTCCGGTGGCCTCGACCTGGCCATCGTCGCCAACCTCGGCCCGCTCGCCAACGCCGCGACGGTGTTCACCAGCAACCGGTGCAAGGCCAACCCGATCATCTGGAGCCAGCAGGTGATGAGCGACGGCCGCGTCAGCGCCATCGTCCTCAACTCCGGCGGCGCCAACTGCTACACCGGCAGCATCGGCTTCCAGACCACCCACGCCACGGCCGAGGCCGTCGCCGAACAGCTCCAGGTCTCCTCCGGCGACGTTCTGGTCTGTTCCACCGGCCTGATCGGGGAGCAGCTCGACCTCGGCAAGATCACCGCGGGCGTCTTCGACGCCGGCGTGGCACTCAAGGACGCCGCCGCATCATCCGCCTCCGCAGGCCTCGCCGCCGCGCAGGCGATCATGACCACCGACACCCGGCCCAAGCAGGCCACCCAGGTGTCCCCGGCCGGCTGGACCATCGGCGGGATGGCCAAGGGTGCCGGGATGCTCGCCCCCGGCCTGGCCACCATGCTCGTCGTGATCACCACCGACGCCGTCCTGTCCTCCGCACAGCTGGATGCCGCGTTGCGGCAAGCCACCAGAGTCACCTTCGACAGGCTCGACTCCGACGGCTGCATGTCCACCAACGACACCGTCAGCCTGCTGGCCTCCGGCGCCAGCGGCGTCGACGCGGACCCCGAAGAATTCACCACCGCGCTCACCAACCTGTGCCGCGACCTGACCCTGCAGCTTCAGGGCGACGCCGAGGGCGCCTCGCACGATGTGGCTATCGAGGTTTGTAACGCCGCGTCCGAAACCGAGGCCGTCACGGTGGCCCGCGCCGTGTCGCGCAGCAATCTGTTCAAGGCCGCGATCTACGGCAACGACCCCAACTGGGGCCGGGTGCTCGCCGCGGTGGGCACCATCCCCGAGGCCGACGCGGCATTCGACCCGTATGGCATCGATGTGGCCATCAACGGCATCCAGGTCTGTACGGCGGGCGAGCCGGACCAGCCGCGCGAGCTGGTCGACCTCACCCCGCGCGCCGTTTCGGTGGTCATCGACCTGCACGCCGGCACCGCGGGCGCCACGATCTGGACCAACGACCTCACCCACGACTACGTCGAAGAGAACAGCGCGTACTCCAGCTGATGAGCACCGAGCCGATGAGCACCGCCACTCCCGCCACACCGCCACAGGTTCCCACCCTCGACGACGTCGACAACACCCCCGCGGAGGCGAAGGTCAAGGCCGCCACGCTGATCGAGGCCCTGCCCTGGCTGAAGAAGTTCCACGACCAGATCATCGTCGTCAAGTTCGGCGGCAACGCCATGGTCAGCGAGGAACTGCAGCGCGCGTTCGCCGAGGACATGGTGTACCTCCGCTACGCGGGCATCCGCCCCGTCGTGGTGCACGGCGGCGGCCCGCAGATCTCCGCGATGCTCGCCCGCCTCGGTATCGAGAGTGAATTCCGCGGTGGCTACAGGGTCACCACCCCCGAGGCCATGGACGTGGTGCGGATGGTGCTCACCGGACAGATCAACCGCGACCTGGTCAGCCACATCAACGCGCACGGCCCCCTCGCCGCCGGCCTCAGCGGCGAAGACGCCGGCCTGTTCCGCGGACGCCGCCGCGGTGTCGTCATCGACGGCGAAGAGGTGGACCTCGGCCTGGTCGGTGACGTGATCGGCGTCGATCCCGAGGCCGTGCACGCGCAGCTGAGCGCCGGCCGGATTCCGGTGGTCTCGTCGATCGCGCCGGACGTTGAGGTGCCGGGCCAGTCGCTCAACGTCAACGCGGATGCCGCCGCCGCGGCCCTCGCCGTGTCTTTGAACGCCGCCAAGCTCGTGATCCTCACCGACGTGGCCGGCCTGTACAGCGACTGGCCCAACCGCGACTCTCTCGTGTCGGTCATCGACGTCGATGCGCTCCGCACCCTGCTTCCCGATCTCGAATCGGGAATGATCCCCAAGATGACAGCCTGCCTGGACGCCGTCGAGGGCGGCGTCGCCAAAGCGGCGATCATCGATGGTCGAGTGCCGCACTCGATCCTGGTCGAAATCTTCACCGGAAGCGGTATCGGTACTGAGGTGGTTCCCGCATGACCCTGCACGAACGCTACGCAGACGCAATGATGAAAACCCTGTCGCCCCCGCTGGCCGTGCTGGTGCGCGGTGAGGGCTGCTACGTCTGGGACGAGAACGGCACCAAATACCTCGACTTCCTGGCCGGCATCGCCGTCAACTCCCTCGGCCACGCCCACCCCGACATGGTCGCCGCCGCCCAGCAGCAGATCGGCACCCTCGCGCACATCTCCAACTACTTCGCCTCGCCGTCGCAGATCGAGCTGGCCGAGCGGCTCAAACGCCTCACCGGTGCGGGCGACGCCGGCCGGGTCTATTTCTGCAATTCCGGAGCCGAGGCCAACGAGGCCGCGTTCAAGCTCGCCCGGCTGAACACCGCCGGCGGTCGCCGCAGCCGGATCCTCGCGCTGAACGACTCGTTCCATGGCCGCACCATGGGCGCGCTCGCCCTCACCGGCAAGCCGCTGATGCGCGCCCCGTTCGAACCCGTTCCCGGTGGTGTGCAGCACATCGAGACCAGCATCGCCGCCCTCGAGCGTGAACTGGACGACACCGTCGCCGCACTGTTCCTCGAACCCGTCAAGGGTGAGGCCGGCGTCATCGACCTGCCGGAGGGCTACCTGCGCCGTGCCCGCGAGCTCTGCACCCAGCACGGCGTGCTGCTCATCATCGACGAGGTGCAGACCGGCGCCGGCCGCACGGGCAAGTGGTTCGCCTACGAACACTCCAACGTGGTGCCGGATGCCGTCACTGTCGCCAAGGGCATCGGTGGGGGAGTGCCGATCGGAGCGCTCGTCACCTTCGGCGACACGAGCGACCTGTTCCTCCGCGGCCAGCACGGCTCCACCTTCGGCGGTAACCCGTTCGTCACGGCCACCTCCAATGCGGTGCTGGGCGTCATCGAACGCGACGACCTCGTCGGCAACGCCGCCCGTCGCGGCGAGGAGATCCGTGAGCTCATCGTCGGCATGGATTCGCCCCTGATCAGTGAAGTGCGTGGCCGCGGGCTGCTGCTGGGCATCGGCCTGAGCGAACCGGTGGCCCTCAAGCTGGCCGCCGCCGCGCTGGTTGAAGGCCTGATCGTGAACGCCGCGAACGAATTCAGCATCCGGATCGCACCGCCACTGATCGTCGGTGATGCCGAGCTGGCCGACTTCGACGAGCGTTTTCGGGCGGCCCTGGCCCGTGTGACCAGTTCGGGTCTCGTGCCCGCCACTAGGTAACCCGCCACGAGATAAGGTGGAGGAATCCCGCATTACACCTCAGAATTCAGCGAAAGTGACCCCGTGACCCGCCATTTCTTGCGCGACGACGACATTTCTCCGGCCGAACAGGCCGAGATCCTCGATCTGGCCCTGGAACTGAAGCGAGACCGATTCTCGGTCCAGCCGCTGGCCGGACCGAAAACTGTCGCTGTGATCTTCGACAAGTCCTCCACCCGCACCCGGGTCTCGTTCGCCGTCGGCATCGCCGACCTCGGCGGCAGCCCGTTGATCATCAGCACCGCGAGCAGCCAGCTCGGCGGCAAGGAAACCGCCGCTGACACTGCCCGGGTGCTCGAGCGTCAGGTCGCCGCGATCGTGTGGCGCACCTACGGCCAGGCCGGACTTGAAGAGATGGCCCTGAACACCACGGTGCCCGTGGTCAATGCGCTCTCCGACGACTTCCACCCCTGCCAGTTGCTCGCGGACCTGCTCACCATCCGGGAGCACCGCGGCGACCTCGCCGGTCAGACCCTGACCTTCCTCGGTGACGGCGCGTGCAACATGGCGCAGTCCTACCTGCTCGCCGGGGCGACTGCCGGCATGCACGTGCGCATCGCCTCGCCGGCCGGGTACACACCCGACCCGCAGGTCGTCGCCGACGCGGAGGCCATCGCCGCCCAGACCGGCGGTTCCGTGGCCCTGTTCACCGACCCGGCCGCGGCCGTTGCCGGCGTTGATGTCGTCATCACCGACACCTGGGTGTCGATGGGCAAGGAAGAGGAAAAGGCCATCCGGCTCGGCTCCCTCGGCAGCTACCGCGTCGACGCCGACCTGATGGCCCTGGCCAAACCCGACGCGCACTTCATGCACTGCCTGCCGGCCGACCGTGGTTACGAAGTCACGGCCGACGTCATCGACGGTCCGCAGAGCATCATCTGGGACGAGGCGGAAAACCGCCTGCACGCCCAGAAGGCGCTGCTCGTCTGGCTGCTCGCGCACAACGCGCGCTAACCGCCGGCTCGCACGCACCACCAATAAACTTGAATCACGCAAAACTTATGAAGGAGAACCATGGCTGAGCGGGTTGTACTGGCATATTCCGGGGGCCTTGACACCTCGGTGGGCATCGGCTGGCTGAAGGACGCCACCGGCAAAGAGGTCGTCGCACTGGCTGTCGACGTCGGACAAGAGGGCGAGGACATGGATGTCATCCGACAGCGCGCCCTCGACTGCGGCGCCGTGGAGTCGATCGTCGTCGACGCCAAGGACGAATTCGCCAACGACTACATCGTCCCGGCGCTCAAGGCCAATGCGCTGTACCAGAAGCGGTACCCGCTGGTCTCCGCGATCAGCCGCCCGCTGATCGCCAAGCACCTCGCCGCCACCGCCCGCGCCCTCGGCGCCGACAGTGTCGCGCACGGCTGCACCGGCAAGGGCAACGACCAGGTGCGCTTCGAAGCCGCCGTCACCGCCCTGGCTCCCGAGCTCACCTCGCTCGCTCCGGTGCGCGACTTCGCGCTGACCCGCGACAAGGCAATCGAGTACGCCGCGCTGCACAACCTGCCGATCGCGCAGTCGAAGAAGAGCCCGTACTCCATCGACCAGAACGTCTGGGGTCGCGCCGTCGAGACCGGCTTCCTGGAAGACCCGTGGAACGCGCCGATCGAGGACCTCTACACCTACACGCAGGACCCGTCCATCCCGCGTGAGGCCACCGAGGTCATCATCACCTTCGACCAGGGTGTTCCCGTTGCCGTTGACGGCAAGCCGGTCACCCCGCTCGAGGCCGTGGTGCTGCTGAACAAGCTCGCCGGCGACCAGGGTGTCGGCCGCATCGACATCGTCGAAGACCGTCTCGTGGGCATCAAGAGCCGCGAGGTCTACGAGTCCCCGGCCGGAATCGCCCTGATCACGGCGCACGAAGAGCTCGAGAACGTCACCGTCGAGCGCGACGTCGCCCGCTACAAGCGCGGCGTCGAAGCCAAGTGGAGCGAGCTCGTCTACGACGGCCTCTGGTTCTCCGGCCTGAAGAAGTCGCTGGACGCCTTCATCGACGACACCCAGAAGTACGTCTCCGGCGACATCCGGATGACGCTGCACGCCGGCACCGCCGTCGTCACCGGGCGTCAGAGCAAGCAGAGCCTGTACGACTTCGACCTGGCCACCTACGACACCGGCGACTCGTTCGACCAGTCGATGGCCAAGGGCTTCATCGAGCTGTGGAGCCTGCCGAGCAAGATCGCGGCCCGCCGCGACCAGGCCGCGAAGTAGGTCCCGGCATGACCGGCGACACGAGCATCAACCGTGCGGGTGAGGCGGGCGCCCTCTGGGGCGGCCGCTTCGCCGGCGGACCGTCGCCGGAGTTGGCGCGCCTCAGCAAATCCACCCATTTCGACTGGCAGCTGGCCGGGTACGACATCCGCGGGTCGCGCGCCCACGCGCGTGCCCTGGCCGCTGCCGGCTACCTCACCGAGGACGAACTGGCCGGCATGCTCGCCGGCCTGGACACCCTCGATGAGGCCGTCAACGATGGCCGGTTCCAGCCGGCCCCGACCGACGAAGACGTGCACTCGGCGCTGGAGCGCGGGCTGATCGACATCGTCGGCACCGAACTCGGCGGCAAGCTGCGCGCCGGCCGCAGCCGCAACGACCAGGTCGCCACCCTGGTGCGGATGCTGCTGCGCGACCACGCCGCCGTCATCGCCCGGCTCGTCGTTGACCTCATCGACGCCCTCGCCGCGCAGGCCGAGGCGAACGAGACCGCCATCATGCCCGGCCGCACGCACCTGCAGCACGCGCAACCGGTGCTGCTGGCCCACCACCTCTTCGCGCACTGCTGGCCGCTGGTGCGCGACCTCGAACGGTTCACCGACTGGAACAAGCGGGCGAATTTCTCCCCGTACGGCTCCGGCGCGCTGGCCGGCAACACCCTCGGCCTCGACGCGACCCTCATCGCCACCGAACTCGGGTTCGGCGCCGTCGTGGAGAACTCCATCGACGGCACCGCCAGCCGCGACCTGGTGGCCGAATTCGCCTACATCACGGCGCAGATCGGCATCGACCTGTCCCGCCTGGCCGAGGAGATCATCCTCTGGAACACCCGCGAGTTCGGTTTCGTCACCCTGCACGACTCGTACTCCACGGGGTCGTCGATCATGCCGCAGAAGAAGAACCCCGACATCGCCGAGCTCGCGCGCGGTAAGTCCGGTCGGCTGATCGGCAACCTCACCGGGCTGCTCACCACTCTCAAGGGCCTGCCGCTGGCGTACAACCGCGACCTGCAGGAGGACAAGGAGCCGGTTTTCGATTCCATCGAAACCCTCGAGGTGCTCCTGCCCGCGTTCACGGGCATGATCGCCACGATTACCTTCCACACCGAGCGCATGGCCGAGTTGGCGCCGCAGGGCTTCTCGCTGGCCACGGATGTTGCGGAGTGGCTGGTGAAACGGCACGTCAGCTTCCGGGACGCGCACGAGATCACCGGCACCCTGGTGAAGGTCGCCGAGGCCCAGGGCCTCGACCTGCACGAGATCGACGACGCCGGACTCGCGGAGATCTCGCCGCACCTCGTTCCCGAGGTGCGCGAGGTGCTCACCATCCAGGGCTCGGTCAACCGCCGTGACGGCCAGGCCGGCACCGCGCCCGTGCGCGTCGCCGAGCAGCGCGCCGCCCTGGTGGCCCGGGTGCATTCCCTGGCCACGGCGTTGGCTCGCTGAGCGTACCGCTGAGCACCGGCACGCCCCGACGAAAACGCTGCGGATGACCGTCGACCCTGACCTGTTCGCCCGGGGCGCGGTCGACGTGGCTCCGCTGCTGCTGGGCGGCCTGCTCCGGCACGGCGACACCGTGCTGCGCATCACCGAGGTGGAGGCGTACCTGGCCGGAACGGACCCCGGCTCGCACGCCTTCCGTCGGCGCACCGATCGAAACACCACCATGTTCGGGCCGCCGGGTCACCTGTACGCGTACTTCAGCTACGGCATGCACGTGTGCGCCAACATCGTCTGCTCTCCCGAGGGCGAGGCGTCGGCGGTGCTGCTGCGGGCCGGCGAGATCGTGGCGGGCCACGAGGCGGCTCGCGCCCGTCGCGGTCCGACGGTGGCTGTGCGGGACCTGGCGCGCGGTCCGGCCCGCCTCACCCAGGCGTTGGGAATCGGGCTGCACCAGGACGGTGCCGACCTCGGCGCCGAACCGTTCGAGCTGAGCCTGGCCGAGGAGGCTCCGGCGGTGCAGACCGGCCCGCGGACCGGAGTGAGCGGCCCCGGCGGCGGCACCGAGTACGCCTGGCGGTTCTGGATTCCGGGGGACCGGACGGTGTCCGCGTACCGACGGCATCCGCACGCACTCCAATGATTCTCATACCTACCGGCCAGTTACTCTGGCTATCCCCAGAAAAGCGACACAGAAGGAAGCATCAATGCCCACACGTACCGCCCGCACAGCCTGGACCGGAACTCTCGACGACGGCGCAGGCCAGGTCGAACTGACGAGCTCGCAGCTCGGCACCCACGACGTGTCGTTCCCCCGGCGCGCCGCTGACGACGCCAATGGGATCACCAGCCCTGAGGAACTGCTCGGCGCCGCCCACTCCGCCTGCTACTCCATGCAGCTCTCCGCCGAACTGGCCGCCAGTGGCGGAACCATCGAGGCCCTGGACGTCTCCGCGGATGTCACCCTCGGTGCCGACCCCGCCGGTGGCTTTCGCCTCACCGGCATCCACCTCACCGTCTCCGGTGAGGTTTCCGGCATCGACAGTGAGACCTTCCTCGCCGCGGCGCAGGCCGCGAAGGAGAACTGCCCGGTCAGCAAGGCGCTCACCGGCGTGGAGATCACCCTCGACGCGGTGCTCGAAG
Source organism: Cryobacterium sp. TMB3-10 (assembly GCF_004402305.1). Lineage (NCBI taxonomy): Bacteria > Bacillati > Actinomycetota > Actinomycetes > Micrococcales > Microbacteriaceae > Cryobacterium > Cryobacterium sp. TMB3-10. The sequence goes on from NZ_SOGH01000021.1 coordinate 161,172, forward strand.
ACTAAGCACCCCGCAACCAACAAGCCCGGCCCGCAGGATGATCCTGCGGGCCGGGCTTGTATTCATGTGTGCGGGCGGCCGCAGCCGGCGTCAGGACTGCGCGAGGCTCACAAGGATGGCGCAGGCGCACGCCCAGATGAGGCTGGCGAATGTACCGATGATGAACCGTTCGCGCGCCTCAGAGGATGCCAGCTCGGTGAAACGGCCGACGCCCTTGATCGCGACGACAACGGCGAGGGCCTCGGGAAAGCCCGCCAGGATGGCGCCGGCGACGGCCAAACGCTCCAGGATGCCGATGGTGAGACCGCCGCGCAGCACCTCGTGCACCGCAGTCGACGGGACCGCATCGCCGACGGATGCCGTGTCGGCGGCGGGGGAGGACTCGGTGCCGACGAGGATGCCGCCGTGGCTGCCGGGCGCCACCGAGTTCTTCGTGGCCAGCTGCAGGGCCAGTACGGCGGCCGGACCGCCGCCGATCACGGCCAACGCCAGCGCGGCCAGGCCGATGACCACCCCGAAGACCACCGGCGCCTCCCCGAGGGGGAGGGCGGCGAGCAGCAGGGCCCCGCCCAACGCCCCGGCCGACGCGATCGCGAACGGCTGCTTACCCAGCCGGAAGGCGAGGACGGCCAGGATCAACGAGGCCATTGTGACCAGGAGCAGGAGCACCCAGTACAGGTACTGCACGACGTCGAGGGAAGTCAGGGCATTCATCGGCGGAGGCCATCCATTTCACTGGTGTCGCTGTCGTGGGTGTCGTTGTCGAGGGTGTCACTGGTGAGGGTGCCACTGTCAAGATTGTCTAGCAGCCTAACCAGTGCCCGGTGCGCGGCGCGCTCCACCTTCCACTGCGCGCTTTTCACCCGCTGGCTCACCGCGGCCGTGGAGATGCCGAGCCTGCGGGCGATGTCGGTCTGCGCGAGCCCGTTCTCGAGCAGGTCCACCGCCTCCCACCCCTCACCGCTGCGGCGCTGGCGCAGCAGGAGCAGCATCGTCACGAGTGCCTCCACTTCCGTGGCTGTCGAAGTTCCGGGCCGGTCCGCGGCGGGCGGGGTGTCCAGCGCGAAGCGGGCCTCGGCCCGTTTGGCCCGGGTCACCGCGGCCCTGGCGGCGATGAACGCGTCACCCGTGGCCTGCCGGGTGGTGGCCGGCAGCGGGGTACGCACCGGGCCGACGCCCACCCCGACGCTCCAGAATCCGGTGCGGTGCAGATCGAGCAAAATAGCGAACGCGTCGGCGGCCGTGCCGACGAGGAGCTGGATCTCGTCGCCGGAGGTCTGGTCGGGGGGCAGCGTGAAAGCCTCGGCGTGGCGCTGCACCAACTCGGCGATCATGTCGCTGGCGCGATCACGATCATGGCGGCTGTCGATTTGATCGGCGGTAATCACAAACATGGGTTAAGCCTCCGTCCTAATCACAGCCTAATCAAGCTTCAAGCATTAATCCAGCTGTATTTAGCTTCAGGGCTTGATATCCGGCCCGTGTCGGAGGCTGAATCCCGAGAACCCGGCCGCCTGCGCTGGTAATCTGGCTTCGTGTCAGACCCCAGCATCCTTGCTCAGCAAGCCAACGATCCCACCTTCGCCGACGTCTGGGAGGAAATCTCCTGGCGTGGCCTGGTCCACGTTTCCACCGATGAGTCGGCGCTGCGCGCCCTGCTCGCCGGAGACCCGATCACGTACTACTGCGGCTTCGACCCCACCGCGGCCAGCCTGCACCTCGGCAACCTGGTTCAACTCCTGCTGATGCGTCGGCTGCAGCTAGCCGGCCACCGGCCGCTCGGCCTCGTCGGCGGTTCCACCGGGCTCATCGGCGACCCGCGCCCCACGGCGGAGCGCACGCTGAACACTCCGGAGGTCGTCAACGAGTGGGTCGGCTACCTGCAGGCTCAGGTCACCCGCTTCCTCAGCGCCGAGGGCGACAACGCCGTCACCCTGGTGAACAACCTCGACTGGACGGCGCCGCTGTCGGCGATCGACTTCCTGCGCGACATCGGCAAGTACTACCGGGTGGGCACCATGCTCAAGAAGGATGCGGTGAGCGCACGGCTCAATTCCGACGCGGGCATCAGCTACACCGAGTTCAGCTACCAGGTGCTGCAGGGCATGGACTTCCTCGAGCTCTACCGCAGCCACGGCTGTGTGCTGCAGACCGGGGGCAGCGACCAGTGGGGCAACCTCACCAGCGGCACCGACCTCATCCACCGCGCGGAGGGCACGAGCGTGCACGCGATCGGCACCCCGCTGATCACGAACACCGACGGAACCAAGTTCGGCAAGAGCGAGGGGAACGCGGTATGGCTGGATCCCACTCTCACGAGCCCGTACGCGATGTACCAGTTCTGGCTGAACACCGACGACGCCGACGTCATCGCCCGGCTCAAGATCTTCACGTTCCTCACTCGCGTGCAGATCGATGCGCTCGAGGAGCTGGTGGACACCGAGCCGTTCAAGCGCGAAGCCCAGCGCACCCTCGCCTACGAGGTGACCAGCCTGGTGCACGGTGTCTCGGCGACGGATGCGGCCATTCGGGCCACGCAGGCCCTCTTCGGTCAGGGCGAGCTCGCCGATCTTGATGCCGAAACCCTCGAGTCGGCGCTTCGGGCGCTGCCGAACACCACGACGTTCCCGCAGGCGCAGGTGATGCAGCTACTCGTGGACACCGGACTGACCAAGAGCCTGGGTGAAGCCCGCCGCGCGATCGGCCAGGGCGGCGTTTACCTGAACAACGTGAAGGTCACCGATGAGACGGCCACCGTTGAAGGATCGGTCCTGCCCGGGGGAGTGGCTGTGCTCCGTCGTGGCAAGAAGACCCTCGCCGGCGTTTTCGTCGAATAGGCCCCGCCCGCCCGCTGTGTGACCGGCAGGTTACGACCGCATTGCGGGCGGGTGTCTATCTGCGACACGCCCGGGATGCTCCCGGGATTGCGGGGCATTCGGAACCCGCGTAATGTCATCTCTTGTCACCCCACAGGTGCGGAAAGCCGAAGAGCTTCCCGGCCTCAAGCGGGACCACTTCCAAGTGTTGGCAGCGAATTCATTCGGATGCCGGACTTGACGGAAACAGAACAACATCGAAGTGCCTCAGTGCAAAGGTCAATTGACCGGCGGCTGGGTGCGTCCGATCCTTGAGAACTCAACAGCGTGCACAATGTCAAATGCCAAAAACCTCGGTCGTAGGGTCCCTTTCTAGGGGATACCGCGAAAGAGATTCCTTTGGAA
>NZ_SOGH01000012.1:0-168746 GCF_004402305.1 Cryobacterium sp. TMB3-10
CACCCGCTGCCGACCCGGCCGCACCCGCTGCCGACCCGGCCGCACCCGCTGCCGACCCGGCCGCACCCGCTGCCGACCCGGCCGCACCCGCCGCCGACCCTGCCGCATCAGCCGCCCCGGCCCGCCCGCTCAACCGCACCAACCCGCTGGTGCTCGGCATCGAAACCTCCTGCGACGAGACCGGCATCGGCATTGTGCGCGGCACCACCTTGCTCTCCAACACCATCGCCTCGTCGATGGACGAGCATGCCCGCTACGGCGGCGTCGTGCCGGAGGTTGCCGCTCGCGCCCACCTCGAAGAGATGGTGCCCGCCATCCACGCGGCCGTCGCTGAAGCCGGCATCCGGCTCGACGAGATCGACGCCATCGCCGTCACCAGCGGACCCGGCCTCGCCGGTGCACTCATGGTCGGCGTCGGCGCTGCCAAATCGCTCGCGGTGGCGCTGGACGTGCCGATCTACGCCGTCAACCACCTCGTCGGCCACGTGGGCGCCGACCTGCTGCGCGGCGAGGGCGTCGACACAGATGCGCCGCTGGAGTACCCCACCATCGCCCTGCTGGTCTCCGGGGGGCACACCTCGCTGCTGCTGGTGCGCGACCTGGTCTCCGACGTGGAGCTGCTCGGCGAGACCATCGACGATGCCGCCGGTGAGGCCTTCGACAAGGTCGCCAGGGTGCTCGGCCTGCCCTACCCCGGCGGGCCGCAGATCGACAGGGTCGCGGTCACCGGCGACCCCACCGCCATCCGTTTCCCGCGCGGCCTCAGCCACCAGAAGGATGTCGCCAAGCACCGCTATGACTTCTCCTTCTCCGGCCTGAAGACCTCGGTGGCCCGGTGGGTGGAACAGAAGCGTGACTCCGGCGAAACCGTGCCGATCAATGACGTTGCGGCGAGCTTCCGCGAGGCCGTCGTCGACGTGCTGCTCACCAAGGCCGTCGCGGCCTGCACCGACCTCGGGGTGCCCAGGCTGCTGCTCGGCGGCGGGGTGATCGCCAATGCGCGGTTGCGCCAGGTGGCCCAGGAACGCACGGATGCGGCCGGTATCGCGCTGCGCATCCCGCCCCTGTCGCTCTGCACCGACAACGGCGCCATGATCGCGGCGCTCGGCGCGCAGCTGATCATGGCGGGGCGCGCGCCCTCCACCCTCGATTTCGGGGCGGACTCTACCCTCCCGGTGGGCCTCATCCAGGCCTGAAACCGCATCTCACCAAGAGTTTCTCGCGCGGACGCGATACTGTCATGGTGGGGGTTTTACGCAGAGCCAGCACGTTGACACCCCCACGGCGCGGGTGCCACTATGGCACCCATCGCACCCATCGCACCCAGTGCCCTTGCATTCCCTACGCTGCACCACGTGAAGGAGTCACCCATGACCGACCCGAACCAGCCCGCCGTGAACAAGCCGGACTCGAACGAGCCCACGCCGCCGCCGGCCTACTCCCCGCCCGCGCCGCCGGCCTACGGTGCAACCCCGGCCGCCCCGGCCTACGGCGCCGCACCCGCCGCCCCGCAGGCCTACGCACCGCAGGGCTACGGGCAGCCGGCCGCCGGCGATAAGTGGAACGTTCTCGCGATCATCTCCCTGGTCAGCGCGTTCATCGTGTCCCTCGCCGCCGTGATCTGCGGCCACATTGCGCTCAGCCAGATCAAGCGCACCGGCGAAAAGGGTCGCGGCCTCGCCATCGCCGGCCTCGTGCTCGGCTACGTCGGCCTGATCAGCGGACTCATCTTCCTCATCGTCACGATCGGCGTGATCATGGCGGGCATCAGCGAAGGCTCGTACACCACCTACTAGAAGGCTCGGCAGACCGCGCTCGCCGGCCACCCCGGCCGCCCGATCGGGCGGCCGGGCGGCCTGGATCAGACCAGGCGTTCACAGGAAAGGAATGACGATCATGACCGATCCGAACACACCACATCCCGAGGTTCCCCAGGTTCCGAGCGTGCCGCAGGTCCCCGACGTGCCGCAGGTGCCCGACTTCCCGCAGGACAGCATGGCCGGCGGCCCACCGGATCGCCAGAGCGGCCCCGCCGGCGATGCCGAATCCACCCCGTCGGGCGCCCAGCCGCCGCCGCCGGTTCCGCCGGTGAGTCCGGCCGGCCAGCCGACGCCGCCGCCCGCCTACGGCCCGCCCGCCCCGAGCGAGGGCACCCCGCCGCCCTACGGTTCGCCGCCGCCGGGCTACACCCCGCCGGGCTCCGGTTACGGCACCCCGCCGCCCTCTGGCGGCCCCGCCGCCGGCTACTACGCCGGCCAGCCCGGGATGCCGTCGGCCACCAAGCAGCCGATCCTGAGCATCCTGTCGATGATCGCCGGTGTCATCGGCATCCTCGGGTCCCCGGTTGCGTTCTTCCCGATTTTCGGTGGCATCCTCGCCATCATCTTGCCGGCCGCCGGCGTGGTCCTGGGTTTCATCGCCCGCAACAAGGAACCGAACGGCAAGGGCTTCTGGCTGACCGGGATCATCACAGGCTTCGTGGGTATCGCCCTGGCGCTGCTCAGCATTCTGCTCTGGGCGCTGGTGTTCGCGACCGTGCCGATGAACAATTACAACTACTAACCGCACAGCGAGTAGTCGAGAATCGAGTCCACACGCATGTCGCAGTCCGGGCAGCCCGAAACCCGGGCGGAGCGGGAGCAGTCAGTTCCGCCCGCCGGGACGCCGGCGTTGTCGCGCGCACAGGCGCGGGCTGCCGAGGCCAGGGCCGCTGAGCTGCGGGCACCCGCCGGGCGTTCGCCCGACCTGACCCGGCCGCCGGTCGCCGGCGAGCTCGCCTACGAGTCCACCATCACCGCGCCCACCGAGTGGGTGCCGTACGTGTACACCACCGCCGAGATCCAGACCCATGCGGCCCGCCGTGGTCTCGGCGTCGCTGCCGCGGTCTGCGGGGTGCTCGGGGTGCTGGCCGGCATATTCGTGATCTGGGGGGCGCCCCTGAGCATCGCCGCGGTCGTGCTCGCTCTGGTGGCCAGGTACGTGGAGCGCCGCTCCGGCGGCCTCTGGCTCCTCGGCCTGCTCAGCGGTCTGTTGGGCATCCTGATGGCGGTGCTGTGGTTCGTCGTGATCACCCGGATGCTGCCCGCCTACTTCGGCTGAGCCGAACCCGCGAGCCGGCTGACGCCGGTCAGACCCGTTCCACCAGCAGCGCCACCTTGTGCCCGGCCGCGCGGGTCACCACCAGGGTGGCCGATTCCGGGCCCTTGAGCTTCAACCGGGTGCGCAGGGTCGCCGGATCCACATCCACGCCGCGCTTCTTGATCTCCAGGGTGCCGATCTTCCGTTCAGCCAGCGCCAGCCGCAGCTTCTTCTCGTCGGTGGGCAGCACCTCGAGCACCCGGAACGCCGTGGCGAACGGGGTGCGGGTCAGCGTCGGGCTGGTCAGGTAGGCCAAGCCCTCGCTGAGCATCGACGCATCCATCGATCGGGCGAGGTCACCGATCAGCCGGGCGCGGATGATGGCGCCGTCGGGTTCGTACACGTAGTCGCCGAGCTCGCCGACAGCCACATCCTCGCTGTCGGCAGGCGCGGTCAGCTCCGCGACTCCGTCCTTGCTGAGCAGTAGCGCCGACCGGCGGATGCCCGGCCGCGCGAGCGCACCGAACCACAGCCCCATCTCCACCAGCTTGCCGTCCACCGACACCCACTGGGCCTCCGCGGTCTCGGGGATCTGGTCGCGGTCGTGGCCGGGACCGAGCTTGACGCCGACGGGCATCCGTTTGCTCAGGGCGTAGACGTCATCGAGGTTGGGGGAGTAGTCCTCTGACCGGGTGAGCCGGCTGGTGTTGCCGTGCCCGGCCGTGCGGCGGGCCGGGTCGAACCAGAGCGCGTCGAACTCGGTGGGGTCGATGTCGGCCGCGTCGGCGCAGCGCACTGAGGAGGTCGGGAAGGGGGCCAGGTTGAAGCTGGCGACCGTGGCGGTGACCTCGTCGACGTCGATCGCGGTCACCGTCAGCTCCATCGCGGCCATCGCCATGGCGTCGCCGCCGATGCCGCAGCCCACGTCGGCGACCCGGGTGAGGCCGGCCTCCACGAACCGGCCGGCGTGCAGGGCGGCGACCCGCAACCGGGTGGCCTGCTCCAGGCCGGCCTCGGTGAACAGCATCCGGCTGGCAAAGTCGCCGAACTTGCCCGTCGCCTTCGCCCGCAGCCGGGACTGGTAGAGCACCGCGTTGACCAGGGCGGGGGAGTGCCCGGCCTTGCGTAGGGCACTGACCGTGCGCACGACGTCGGCACCGGCCTCGTAGACGGGCAGGGAGTCCAGCAGGCGCAGGCCTTCGGGTGAGAGCAGCTCAACGAGCTCGGCGCGTTCCATCCCGCAAACCTATCAAGCCAAACCGGGCCGCACCCCGAGCACTCTGGCACTCACGTTGCGTGAGTGCCAGTTGCGCCCTAAACTCGACTTAGCACTCTCGCTGTGAGTCTGCTAACTACGTCTTAGCTAAGAAAGAGGTCAACCGTGTCGGTCTCCATCAAGCCGCTCGAAGATCGCATCGTCATCAAGCAGGTGGATGCAGAACAGACCACCGCTTCCGGACTTGTGATCCCGGACACCGCCAAAGAGAAGCCCCAGGAAGGCGAAGTTGTCGCCGTCGGCCCCGGCCGCATCGACGACAACGGCAACCGCATCCCGCTCGACGTCGCCGTCGGCGACAAGGTGATCTACTCCAAGTACGGTGGAACCGAAGTCAAGTTCGGTGGCGAGGACCTCCTCGTTCTGTCGGCTCGCGACGTTCTCGCGGTCGTCGTTCGCTAGTCACACCGCATATCGTTGAATCCCGGATGGCCTCGGCCATCCGGGATTTTTCGCGTCCAGAGGGGTAGCAACGTGCACGAGAATCCGACAGATCCCACCGGGGCCGCCGAGCCGACCGAGCCGGTGGATGCGGCCCGGAGCGGGATGCGCCCGGTCCGCAGTTCCGCGAGCACGGGCCTCATCTTCGCGATCTGCGCCTACGGCATGTGGGGATTCCTGCCGCTGTATTTCCTTTTCCTGGCCCCGACCGGAGCGTTCGAGATCGTGGCCTGGCGGGTGCTGTTCTCGCTGGTGTTCTGCGCGGTCCTGATCCTGGCCACCCGGGCCTGGCGGCCGCTCGTGGCCGCACTGCGTTCGCCGCGCATCGTGTGGACGATGGGGCTGGCCGGGGTGTTGATCTTCATCAACTGGCAGACCTTCATCCTCGGCACCCTGAGCGGCCGCGTCGTCGAAACGGCGCTGGGCTATTTCATCAACCCGATCATCACGGTGCTGCTGGGCGTCCTGGTGCTACACGAGAAGCTGCGCAGGGCCCAGTGGGCTGCCGTGGTGATCAGCTTCATCGCCGTGATCGTGCTCAGCGTCGGCTACGGCACCGTGCCCTGGATCTCCCTGATCCTGGCGTTCTCCTTCGGCTTCTACGGCCTGATCAAGAAGCGGGTCGGCGGTCACATCGACGCGCTCTCCGGGCTGACCCTGGAAACTCTCTGGCTCACGCCGATCGCGATCATCCAACTGGTCGTGGTCTCGCTGATCTCCGGCCTCACCTTCGGCACCGTCTCGACGGTGCACACCATCGCGCTGATCGGCACCGGTGTGCTCACCGCGGTGCCGCTGCTCTTCTTCGCGGCCGCGTCCCGGCGCCTGCCGTTGACCACGATGGGACTCGTGCAGTACCTCGCACCGGTGCTGCAATTCATCGCCGGCGTGGTCATCCTGCACGAGCCGATGCCGCCGGAACGGTGGCTCGGATTCGGGTTGGTCTGGCTCGCGCTGATCGTGCTGACCGTCGATATGGTGCGGGCGGGGCGGGCGCAGCGCCGGCCGGTTATCGACCCGATTTAGGGGCTCAGAGCCAAGCATCCTGATCAGGGGGCCGTTCGTAACGATTTGGTCGCGTTACACGGCTGTAACACGACCGCCTTGTTTGATGTCGTTCGGGTGAATACCTTTGCAGCACGGCAACGATCGTTTGCCGTGCTCTAACCTTCGATTCCCCTTACCCTAGGAGCAACATGAGCGTATTCGCGAAGGCCTCGGCCTCCCGCTCGGCCCGCGCCGTCGTCACCGGCGTCGCCATCTTCGGCGTCAGCGCCCTTCTGCTCACCGGATGCAGCACCGACGCAGCCGAGCCGGCCGCTTCGGACGCACCCGCGGCGGAAAGCACTGTCGCTGAGATCACCGCCGGCGACCGCGCCCTGGACCTGAAGGTCGGCACGATCCTCCCCCAGAGTGGTGGGCTCGCCTTCCTCGGCCCGCCCGAAGAAGCCGGTGTTCAGCTCGCCGTCGAGGAGATCAAAGCTGCCGGCCTGGGCATCGACATCGAAGCCATCCTCCGCGACTCGGGCGACACCACGACCGATACCGCCACCGTCTCCGTGACCGACCTGCTCTCGCAGGATGTCTCGGCGATCGTCGGTGCGGCGTCCTCGGGTGTCTCCAAGACCGTCATCGACCAGATCACCGGCGCCGGCGTCGTGCAGTTCTCGCCGGCCAACACCTCGGCCGACTTCACGGACTACGACGACAAGGGGCTCTTCTGGCGCACCGCTCCGTCCGACATCCTGCAGGGTGAAGTCCTGGGCAACCTGATCGCCGAAGACGGCAACAGCACCCTGGGCCTGATCGTGCTCAACGACGCCTACGGAACCGGCCTGGCCGAGTTCACCACCACGGCCTTCGAGGCTGCCGGCGGAGAGGTCGTCGCCAGCGCGAGCTTCAACGAGGGCGACGCCAACTTCTCGGCCCAGATCGCCGAAGTCACCGCGGCCAACCCCGACGCGATCGCTCTGATCACGTTCGACCAGGCCAAGGTCATCACCCCGGACCTCGTGGCGAGCGGCTTCCCCGGCGACAAGCTGTACTTCGTCGACGGCAACCTGGCCGACTACAGCGAGGACTTCGCTGCCGGCCTGATCGAGGGCTCGAAGGGCACGCTGCCCGGCCTGGACACCGCGACCCTCGGTGACTTCACCGGCCGTCTGCTCGAGATCGACCCGGCCCTGACCGACTTCAGCTACGCGGCTGAATCCTACGACGCCGTCATCCTGATCGCCCTGGCTGCGTACGCAGCCAACGACGTGTCGGGTGAGTCGATCGCCAAGTACCTCCAGCAGGTATCCGGTGGCTCCGGTGAGGGCGAGAAGGTCACCGACTTCGCGTCGGGCGCCGCGCTCCTCGCCGAGGGCAAGCAGATCGACTACGACGGTTACTCCGGCACGATCACGTTCGACGAGAACGGCGACCCGACCGACGCAACCATCGGCATCTTCGAATTCGGTGCAGACAACAAGTACAGCCGCATCAACTAGTCACCCCCGCTGACTCGCGGTACACCACAGCAGACGTACCGCGACACGCACAGAAGGGCCCCGGCTTCGGCCGGGGCCCTTTCGCGTGCCCAGTGGCCGGTCACCGCCGAGTGACGGGGCGCCGGATGCCGGCCAGGGGGAGCGGCAGCCGTGGGCGGCAGCAGCGGAGGCCGGCCAGTAGATGGCGGCCGCCACGGGCCCGCTGCGGGTCTTAAGGCGGCGGAGGCGCGGAGCTGCGCGGCTGGGGCGGCCAAGGGCGTCAGAACGGCTCCTGGCGCCGCCGGTGAAACGCGAGATGCCCCGCTGCGGACCAGTTGCCCCGGTAGACCGGGGCAACTCGTCCGCAACGGGGCAAGTCGGTGGTGCGGATGGTGCGGGGAGGGTTAGTCGTCCTGACCCAGGGTGCCCAGGTACAGGCCGATCACCTTGGGGTCGTTCAGCAGCTCCCGCCCGGTGCCGGTGTAGGCATCCCGACCCTGATCGAGCACGTAGCCTCGGTCGCAGATCTGCAGGCAGCGGCGGGCGTTCTGCTCCACCATGATCGTGGTCACGCCGGCCTTGTTGATCTCCTTCACCCGCAGGAACGCCTCGTCCTGACGCACCGGGGACAAACCGGCCGAAGGCTCGTCGAGCAGCAGCACGTGCGGGCCCATCATCAGCGCCCGCGACATCGCCACCATCTGGCGCTCGCCGCCGGAAAGCGACCCGGCCCGCTGGCCGAGGCGCTTGCGCAGCTCCGGGAAGATCTCGGTGACGAACTCGAGCCGCTCGGCCAGGCCCTTGGGCTTCTGGTACATGCCCATCTCCAGGTTCTCCTGGATCGTCAGCGTCGGGAAGACGTTGTTGGTCTGCGGCACGAAGCCCACGCCCTTGGCGACCAGCTTGTTGGCCTTGAGGTTCGTGATGTCGTCACCGCGCAACCGGATCTCGCCCTCGCGTACCTTGACCAGGCCGAAGATCGACTTGAGCAGGGTCGACTTGCCGGCCCCGTTCGGGCCGATGATGCCGATCAGTTCGCCGTCGTAGGCGGTGAGCGAGCATTCGTTGAGGATGTTGACGCCGGGCACGTACCCGGCCGTCACGTTCTTGACCTCGACGACCGCCTTCCGCACCGGGGCCGGGGTGGCGTCGATCAGCGGGCTAGAGTTCGTCATCGAGCAGCTCCTTAATGGCTCCGACATGTTCCTTCTCGGCGTCGGGATCCTCACCGAGGTCCTCGTCGTGGTGCTGGCCCAGGTACGCGTCGATGACAGCCTGATTGCGCATCACCTCGTGCGGGTCGCCCTCGGCGACCACCTTGCCCTCGGCCATCACGATCACCCAGTCGGCGATGTGCCGCACCATGTGCATGTCGTGCTCAACGAAGAGCACGCTCATGCCTTCGGCCTTGAGGTTGAGGATGTGGTCGAGCAGCGACTGAGTCAACGCCGGGTTGACGCCGGCCATGGGCTCGTCGAGCATCACCAGGGTGGGGTCGCTCATCAGCGCCCGTGCCATTTCGAGGAGCTTGCGCTGCCCGCCGGAGAGGCTGGCCGCGTAGTCGTCCTTCTTGGTGTCGAGCTTGAACCGGGTGAGCAGGTCCAGCGCCTTGACCTTGTTGTCGGCCTCCTGCTGACGCCAGAGGAACGGCAGGACGGCGCGGAACAGGTTCTCGCCCACCTGCGCCTTCGCGCCGAGCAGCATATTGTCCATCACCGTCAGCAGGCCCAGGGCCTTGGTGAGCTGGAAGGTGCGCACCTGACCCATCCGGGCGACCTTGAACGCGGCCATGCCGCCGATGGGGGTGCCCTCGAAGGTCCACGAGCCGGTGTCCGGCTTGTCGAACCCGGTGAGCAGGTTGAACAGGGTGGTCTTGCCGGCCCCGTTCGGCCCGATCAGAGCGGTGATGGCGCCGCGGGGAATCTCGAGGTGCTCGACATCCACCGCCTTGAGGCCGCCGAAGGTGCGGCTGACGCCGTCGACCACGAGGATCGGGTCCTTCTTCTTGCAGCCGGGGACGGCCTCGCCGATGTGCATGTCAACTGTCTTGACGGGCTTGCCGGTGGGAACACTGTTACTTGACAAAAGCCAGCTCCTTCTTGTTTCCGAAGATGCCCTGGGGTCTGTAGATCACAATGAGCATGATCGCGACGCCCACCAGGATGAAACGCAGCTGTCCGGCCTGGATGCTCGTCAGGAACGGGATCCAGCCGGCCTCCACGGCCCGGGCGATGAACCCGGAGAAGAACGACAGCAGCACCCAGAAGACCATCGAGCCGATGACCGGACCGAGGATGGTCGCCGCTCCACCGAGCAGCAGGATGGCGTAGACGAAGAACGTCAGCGAGGTCTGGTAGTTCGACGGCACCACGGCACGCGGCAGCACGAAGATCATGCCCGCGATGGTGCCGAAGACGCCACCGAGGATCAGCGACTGCATCTTGTAGAAGTACACGTTCTTGCCCAGGGCGCGAACGGCGTCTTCGTCCTCGCGGATGCCCTTGATCACGCGGCCCCACGGGCTGCGCATGATCTGCCAGGTGAACAGGCAGGCGAGGATCACGATGGTCCAGGCCACGATGCGCAGCCACCAGTCGTAGGCGTTGTACTCGAACGGACCGAACCCGTAGGTGCCGTCGGGGATCGGGTTGAGGGCAGCGAATCCGCCCTTGTACCCGCTGAGCCCGTTGGCCGAACCGGTGATCGGTTCGAAGGTGTTGGTCGTGAACAGTAGGCGCACGATCTCCGCGGCCGCGATGGTGACGATGGCCAGGTAGTCCGCCCGCAACCGCAGGGTCGGGATACCCAGAACCAACGCGAAGATCACGGATGCGCCGATCCCGACGAGCACCGCCGCCCAGACCGGGAAGCCGAAGCTCAGGGTCGAGATGGCGTACCCATAGGCGCCGAGGGCCATGAAGCCGGCCTGGCCGAAGTTGAGCAGGCCGGTGTAGCCGAAGTGAATTGCCAGTCCCAACGCCGCGAGGGCGTAGGCGGCGGTGGTCGGGCTGATCAGCTCGACGGCCGCGTTGCTAAAGATTGCTCCCCAGTCGATCATCGTCAGCCCCTAGCCAATTCTCTCTTTGCGACCCAAGATGCCTTGCGGCCGAAGCAGCAGCACCAGGATCAAAACGACAAGTGCACCGACGTATTTCAGGTCGGACGGAATCCACAGCGTCGACATCTCGACGAACAGGCCCACGATGATCGATCCCACGAGGGCGCCGAACGCCGTGCCGAGACCGCCGAGGGTGGTGGCAGCGAAAACCAGCAGCAGGATCTGGAAGCCCATGTCCCAACTGACCCCCGGCCGGAAGTAGGCCCAGAGCACACCGGAGAGGCCGGCGAGCGACCCGCCGACGATCCAGACGATGCGGATGACACCATCCACGTCGATGCCGCTGGCGGAGGCGAGGCTGGGGTTGTCGGAAACGGCCCTGGTGGCCTTGCCGATCCGGGTGCGCAGCAGGAAGTAGGAGACCGCGAGAAGCACGACGATGCTGATACCCATGCTGGCGAGGTCGATCGGCGACAGCGAGATCGGGCCGAACTTGAGGTCGGTCATGCCGGAGCCGGGCAGCTGGCTGGTGCCGCCGCCGTAGAACAGCTGGAAGGTGTACCGCAGCGCCAGCGAGAGGCCGATGCTGACGATCATCAGCGGGATCAACCCGACGCCCTTCTTCCGCAGGGGTTTCCAGATGGTGGCGTCGAGCCCGAAGCCCAACAGCCCGCTGAGGGCGATCGCCAACAGGATCGCCAGCCAGATCGGCAGCCCGAGCGTCGTGCTGAGGGTGAGGGTGGCCAACGCGCCGAAGGTGATCATCTCCGCGTGCGCGAAGTTGCTCAGGCCCGTGGTGCCGAAGATCAGCGACATGCCGATCGCGGCCAAGGCCAGCAGCAAACCGAAGTTCAGACCGTTGACGAAGCGGTTCACGAACTGGTCGAAGAAGCTGACCGTCGTGCGTTCGCCCTCGCCGAGGAAGAAGTTCACCGACTTCACCTGGGTGAGGCCGAACTCGGCTTCGATCTCGGCACCGCCCTTGGCGACGACCACACCTTTAGGGAGAGTGTCCTCGTCGAGGGTGACCGTGTAGGTCTCCTTCTCCGGAACGCCGATGCGCCACTTGCCCTCGGCATCCGTGACGACCTCGGCCTCGTAGCCGGAGCCTTCAACGGAGATGAGCACGTCTTCGATGGGTTCGCCACCGAATTGCACATTTCCCGAGAGCACATATTCGTACTGGTCAGTGTTGATCTCGTCGGCATGAGCCGCGCTCGCCGCGAACGTTGAAAACGTCAGGGCGGTCAGGAGTAGGCCGAAAAGCAGCACCATCATCCTGGGCGTGAATCTGCGGACAGCGTGTGTATTGCTCACTGCACCTCCATGGCGGCACCGTCGGTGCGTATTCGAACTGGCACGGACTTGCCTGCCAGCGACCTTGCTGACAGTACGTGCCGATTATGTCGCATATGTTTCGTACGCCGAATTCAGGGCAATCGATTTTGGATCGCGGAATGCGCCAAGCGCATCGTCGCTTAACATTGAGTACCGGTTGCATCCCAGGGATTTCCGGACTTTTTTCCATATCCGCGAATGCAAAAGGGGTTTCATGGATCAGCCAGATCCGTTCGGTTTCACCGGACTCACCTACGACGACGTCCTTCTCCTGCCGGGTCACACCGACGTCATTCCGAGCGAGGCCGAGACAAAGTCCCGGCTAACCCGCAGAATCAGCGTCGCGACGCCGCTGTTGTCCAGCGCGATGGACACCGTCACCGAGACCCGCATGGCCATCGCCATGGCTCGTGAAGGCGGCCTGGGCATCTTGCACCGCAACCTGTCGATCGCCGACCAGGCCGAGCAGGTGGACCTGGTCAAGCGCAGCGAATCCGGCATGATTACCAATCCGGTAACGACTTCGCCCGACGCCACCGTGGCCGAGGTGGATGCCCTCTGCGGGCAGTTCCGCATCAGCGGCCTGCCGGTCGTCGACAACGACGGTGTGCTCGTGGGCATCATCACCAACCGCGACATGCGCTTCGTCTCCGCCGTGGCCAAGCACACCACCCGGGTGCGCGAGGTCATGACCACGTCGCCGCTGATCACCGGCAAGGTGGGCATGGCCCCCATGGACGCCGTGGCCATCTTCGCCACCCACAAGATCGAGAAGCTGCCGCTCGTCGACGACGCCGGCCGGTTGACCGGCCTGATCACCGTCAAGGACTTCGACAAGAGCGAGGAATACCCCAACGCCACCAAGGACGACGCCGGGCGCCTGCGCGTCGGCGCGGCCATCGGCTTCTTCGGTGACGCCTGGCGCCGGGCATCCGCCCTGCTCGAGGCGGGCGTTGACGTTCTCGTGGTCGACACCGCCAACGGCGACAGCGCCGGCGTGCTCGAGATCATCCGCAAGCTGAAGTCCGACTCGGCCTTCGCCGACGTCGACGTCATCGGCGGCAACGTCGCCACCCGCTCCGGCGCGCAGGCGCTCATCGACGCGGGCGCGGATGCCATCAAGGTGGGCGTGGGCCCCGGCTCGATCTGCACCACCCGCATCGTCGCCGGCGTGGGCGTGCCGCAGATCACCGCGGTCTACCAGGCTTCCCTGGCCGCACGGGAGACCGGCGTGCCGGTCATCGCCGACGGCGGACTGCAGTACTCCGGTGACATCGCCAAGGCGCTCGTCGCCGGCGCCGACACCGTGATGCTCGGCTCCCTGCTGGCCGGCTGCGACGAAAGCCCCGGCGAGCTCGTCTTCGTCAACGGCAAGCAGTTCAAGACCTACCGCGGCATGGGATCGCTGGGCGCGCTGCAGACCCGTGGCAACAAGACCTCCTACTCGAAGGACCGTTACTTCCAGTCGGATGTGCCCAGCGACGACAAGCTCATCCCCGAGGGCATCGAGGGCCAGGTGCCCTACCGTGGCCCGGTGTCGAACGTGGCGTACCAGCTCATCGGCGGGCTGCGCCAGTCGATGTTCTACGTGGGCGCGCGCACCATCGACGAGCTCAAGCAGAAGGGCAAGTTCGTGCGCATCACCGCCGCGGGCCTGAAGGAGAGCCACCCGCACGACGTGCAGATCGTGGTCGAGGCGCCCAACTACCGCCGCTAACATCCCGTAACTGTTGCCCTAACGGACATGTGCGCCCGGTACGCCGGGCGCACATGTCCGTTTTGGCAACAGAAGGGTCGGGGGCGGGGCTGAGTGCGGGCTGCGACTAAACTGAGCGGGTGAGTATGGAAATCGAAATCGGCCGGTCCAAGCGCGCACGCCGCGTATACGCCTTCGACGACATCGCGGTGGTGCCCAGTCGGCGCACCCGTGACCCCGAGGATGTGTCGGTCGGCTGGTCCATCGACGCCTACCAGTTCGACATCCCGTTCCTTGCCGCCCCGATGGACTCCGTCGTCTCCCCGACGACGGCGATCATGATGGGCCAGCTGGGCGGCCTCGGTGTCCTGGACCTCGAGGGCCTCTGGACCCGGTACGAGAACCCGGAGCCGCTGCTGGCCGAGATCCGTGAGCTGCCCGCCGACAAGACCACGGCGCGCATGCAGGAAATCTACGCCGAGCCGATCAAGCCGGCCCTGGTCACCGAGCGTCTCGCCGAGATCCGCGCCGCCGGCGTCACCGTCGCGGCCGCCCTGTCGCCGCAGCGCACCCAGGAGCTCTACGAGACCGTCGTCGCCGCCGGCGTCGACCTCTTCGTCATCCGCGGCACCACGGTCAGTGCCGAGCACGTCTCGCGCAACCAGGAGCCGCTGAACCTCAAGAAGTTCATCTACGACCTCGACGTTCCCGTCATCGTCGGCGGCGCCGCCACCTACACCGCGGCGCTGCACCTGATGCGCACCGGCGCGGCCGGCGTGCTCGTCGGCTTCGGCGGCGGCGCGGCGTCCACCACCCGCACCAGCCTCGGTATCCACGCCCCCATGGCCACCGCCGTGGCCGACGTCGCCGGCGCTCGCCGCGACTACATGGACGAATCCGGCGGCCGCTACGTGCACGTGATCGCCGACGGCGGGCTGAGCACCTCCGGCGACATCGTCAAGGCCATAGCCTGCGGTGCGGATGCCGTGATGCTCGGTACCGCCCTGGCCCGCGCCACCGACGCCCCCGGCGGCGGTTTCCACTGGGGTGCCGAAGCCCACCACTCGCAGCTGCCCCGCGGCAAGCGCGTGGAGGTCGGCACCGTCGCCCCGCTCGAGGCGATCCTCTACGGACCGGCACCGGTCGCCGACGGCACCGCTAACCTGGTCGGCGCCCTGCGCCGCTCGATGGCGACCACCGGCTACAGCGGAATCAAGGAATTTCAACGGGTTGAGGTAGTTGTCGCGCCGTACTGAGTGAACTAGCGTCGAAGCAAGCACCACCGATGGCGATGGGAGTTTGCAGATGACGCACGATAACTCGGTTACCAGGTCCACGAAGCTCGGACCTGAGGAACGCGCGGCGGCGATCGAACGCCTCAAATCCAAGGAACTCGACATTCTCGTGGTCGGCGGCGGCATCGTCGGCACCGGCAGCGCGCTGGATGCCGTCACCCGCGGGCTGAGCGTGGGCATGCTCGAGGCCAGAGACTGGGCGTCGGGTACCTCCAGCCGCTCGTCGAAGCTCGTGCACGGCGGCATCCGCTACCTGGAACAGCTCGACTTTCGGCTGGTGCGGGAGGCCCTCACCGAACGCGGTCTGCTGCTCAAGCGCATCGCCCCGCACCTGGTCAAGCCGGTGCGCTTTCTCTACCCGCTGCAGAAGCGGGTCGTCGAACGCGGCTATGTGGGCGCCGGGATGCTGCTCTACGACGTGCTCTCCTATATCGGCGGTCGGCCCGGCGTGCCGCACCACCGGCACCTCAGCCGCAGCCAGGTGGCGAAGCTGGTGCCCAGCCTCAGCCACGACGCCCTCGTCGGCGGCATCACCTACTACGACGCTCAGGTCGACGACGCACTCTACGTGGCGTCGCTGGCGCGCACGGCATCGGCCTACGGCGCCCACGTGGCCAGCCGGGTGCGGGTGGAGGGTTTCCTCAAGGTGGGCGAACGGGTCGTCGGCGTGCAGGCGCACGACCTGCAGACAGGGGAGCGCTTCGAGGTGCGGGCCAAGCAGGTCGTCAACGCCACCGGCGTCTGGACCGACGACACCCAGCGGATGGTCGGCGAACGCGGCACCTTCAAGGTGCGCGCGTCCAAGGGCATCCACCTCGTCGTGCCGCGGGACAGGTTCCAGTCGTCGATGGGCCTGCTGCTGCGCACCGAGAAGAGCGTGCTCTTCGTGATCCCGTGGGGTCGGCACTGGCTGATCGGCACCACCGACACCGACTGGCACCTGGACAAGGCGCATCCGGCCGCCACGGCCGCGGACATCGACTACCTGCTCGAACACGTCAACGCCGTGCTGCAGGTGCCGCTGACCCGGGAAGACGTGGAGGGTGTCTACGCCGGCCTCCGCCCGCTGCTGGCGGGGGAGTCCGAGCAGACCTCCAAGCTCTCCCGCGAGCACCTCGTCGGGCACTCGGTGCCCGGCCTGGTAGTGATCGCCGGCGGCAAGTGGACCACCTACAGGGTGATGGCCAAGGACGCGATCGACGCCGCGGTGGATGCCCTCGACGGGCTGGTTCCGCCGTCCACGACCAAGGAGATCCCGTTGCTCGGCGCCGAGGGCTACCGGGCGGCGTGGAACAAGCGCGGCAAGATCGCCCATGCGTTCAACCTGCACACCGTGCGCATCGAGCACCTGCTCAACCGCTACGGCACCCTCACCGACGAACTGCTCGACCTGATCAAAGAGAAGCCGGAGCTGGCCGACCCGTTGCCCGGCGCCGACGACTACATCCAGGCCGAGGTTGTGTACGCCGCCACCCACATGGGCGCGCTGCACCTCGAGGACGTGCTCGCCCGACGCACCCGCATCTCCATCGAGGCCTGGGACCGCGGGGTGTCCGCGGCACCCGTCGCGGCCCGGCTGTTGGCCGAGGTGCTCGGCTGGGACACCGAGCGTGAGGAGCGGGAGGTGTCGATCTACCTCAAGCGGGTCGCCGCCGAACGGGCCTCGCAGACCCAGCCCGACGACGAATCCGCCGACCGGGTGCGGTTGGAGGCGCCGGACATCGTGACGAGCTGAGCCCGCGGGGTCACTGCGCCTCCTGTCGGCGACCGCGCCCGCTATAGCGGGCGCGGTCGCCCGTACGAGGTGCAGTGAGCGGCGCGGGTCGCAGCGGGTGAGGTCGCGCTCTCAGCGAGCCCGGGGGATGCCGTTGCGGGTGAGGAGATCTCCCAGAGCAGGGAGGGATGTGGCAACCGACCAGTCCCACCGGAACACGCCCAACCCCAGTGCGCGCAGTCGGTCTTCCCGTATCTTTTCGGCCATGACGATATCGGCAGTGGAGCGTCCGCCGGTGAACTCGTCGCGCAGGTACTTACCGTGCCCATCGAATTCGCCGACCCTGCCGACGGAGCGCCAGAAGAAGTCGGTGAACCCGATCAGGCCCGCGTGATCCCAGTGTGGCACCTGTAACTCGGGCAGGAGAAAACCCAGCAAGAAGATTCCGGCCCGGCTGATCGATTCTCCGGACGACCCGGAGAGCGGTGAAGCGAACTCCAGGACCCGCCCAGCGGCCGCGCGACCGGTAACCCGCCCGAGCTGGTCGAACGCGCGGTCGAGGTCTGCTCGGGTCGCCAGGGCGTGACCGTCGCGTGATTGGTGGATGGCTTTGTCCACGACCGCCACCGCCTGGCCGAACCTGAGCACCCTGGCGAGTGCCACCGCGGTCGCCGCGACCGAGGTCACCCGAAGCCCCTCGTGCTCCACGACGTCGAGGCTGTGCTCCTGCGGATGACGGATCACGCCGCGCCGGGACCGTCCGCCCGCCGCCGTCGTGGTGGCAAGGTGAATATCCGCCGGCCAGGCACCAACAATCGGCAATCCCCATAGCGCCGCCGCCGAGACGTGCGAGTACACAGCCGGTGCCTCCGCCGTGGCGGCATGTGCGTGGATCCGACGGAGGTAACGCGCATCCGCGCCCAGGGCATCCCACTCGGCAGCGCGTGTGTACACCCCGCGGCGGAGGCGGATGACGGTGTGACGTTCGTATTCTCGGCGGAGCTCGTGGTGGAGGCCGACTCGCGCCGCGTCGCTCGCCAGGATGAGCCCGCTGTGGCCGGACAACGCGGCGAGGACGTCCAGGCTGCCTGATGATGTGGTGGTCATGCCCCGAGGCTGGCGCATCGTCGGGCCCGGCGGCGGCGGCGGGACGTATCTGTGCACTTCCTCGGCCCGTCCCCAGGCTGTGGATCGCAGACCGACCGCCCAACCCGCCCGCCCGACCCGCCCGTCACTGCACCTCGTGTGGCCGATCGCGCCCGCTATAGCGGGCGCCGTCACCCGTAGGAGGCGCACCGAACCCGTCCCGGGGCAATCACGGGGCGGGGCGAGCCGAGCGGATGCGCCGGTGCCGCGGCCCGCCCGACCGGCGAACACGCTCCGGTAGAATGACTAGACCGCCCTCAAGCCTTCAGGAGTCGCACCATGGTTGACGTTCGACGGGTCAAGCTCCCCGGTGTGGGTGTACTGCACACCTTCATCACCGACGACGGCGGCAAGGTCGGTGTCATCGCGCACCGCTCCGGTCACAGCGATCTGATCACCTTCGCCGACGACGAGGGTGGCCCCGACGCCAGCAAGGTGTCGCTGCGCCTGAGCGAGGACGAGGCGCACACCCTCGCCGAACTGCTCGGCGGCACCCAGATCACCGAGTCGCTCACCGCGCTCGACCAGATCCCCGGGCTCAGCATCGACTGGTTCACCGTGGACTACGAAGACCACATCGCCGGCCAGCCGCTGGGCAACCCCGCCGAGCGCGGCATCGCCGGGCTCACGGTGGTGGCCGTGGTGCGCGGCGAATCCGCCAACCCCGCGCCCGCGCCCGACTTCAAGGTCTTCCCCGGCGACACCCTCGTCGTGGCCGGCTCTCCCGAGAAGGTGGCGAAGGCCTTCGCCTTCTTCCGCACCGGTGCGATCACGTCCAAGCCCGCCGACGCGCCGCCAGGAGGGTAGCCGATGCACCTCGGTGAAGATCTCCTCACCCTGGGCATCCTGCTCGTGGTGGCCTACGTGCTCGGCCGGTTGGGCAAACTGATCGGCCTGCCGTCGATCCCGATCTACATGATCGTGGGCCTGCTGGCCAGCCCGTACACCGGATGGTTCCCGCTGGACTTCAATTCGGCCGACATCGAACTGATCGCGGTCTTCGGGCTCATCCTGCTCCTGTTCAGCCTGGGGCTCGAGTTCGACCAGGAGGCCTTCTTCGGCGACGCCGGAAAACTGCTGATCTCCGGCGGCTCCTGGATCCTGATCAACATGGGCGCCGGGTTCGCGTTCGGCCTGATGACAGGCTGGGGCGCCAGGGAAGCCCTGGTCATCGCGGGCATGACCGGCACCTCGTCCAGTGCGATCATCACCAAACTGCTCATCGAACTGCGCCGGCTGGCCAACAAGGAAACCCCGATGATCCTCGGGGTGACCGTCGTCGGTGACATCTTCATCGCCGTGTACCTGGCCATCGTGTCCGTGGTGCTCAGCGGCAAGACCGAGATCTGGCCGATCGTGCTGCAACTGGGCATCGCGTTCCTGTTCCTCGTGGTGATGTTCTCCGTCGCCCGGTGGGGCGGCCGGGTCGTGTCCAGACTGATGCGCACCAAGGACGACGAACTCTTCACCATCCTGTTCTTCGGCCTGGCCGTGCTCTTCGCCGGCATCGGCGAGATCATCGGCGTCACCGACGCCATCGGCGCATTCCTTATTGGCGTGGTCCTGGGCGCGAGCACCTACCGGGGCCGCATCGAACGGGTGGCGGTGCCGCTGCGCGACGTCTTCGGGGCGTTCTTCTTCCTCAACTTCGGCCTGGCGCTGAACGTGGCCGAATTCGGCTCGGTCATCGTCCTGGTGGGAATCGCCATCGTGATGACCTTCGCGCTCAGCCTGGCCTCGGGCGCGCTGTTGGCCCGGATGCACCAGATGGGGCTGCGCGAAGGACTGAACACCGCCGCGATCTTCGTCAACCGCGGCGAGTTCACCCTGATCCTGGCAACCCTGTCGGTCAGCGCCGGCCTTGACCCGCGGCTGCAGCCCTTCGCGGGCCTCTACGTGCTGACCATGGCGATCCTCGGCCCCCTGTTCACCGCCAACTCGGAGAAGATCGGCGCTGCCCTCAGCCGGCGCTCCCGAGCGGCGCATCCGCCCACCCGCACCCCGGAGCGAGACGCCATGCGCGCCGAAGAGATCGCTCTGGTTGAGGCGGTCACCCATGACCAGAAATCCGGCGACCCGATGGTGGACTTCATCTCCGACACGTACCCGACCCCGAAGAAAAAAACCGACCAGGCCGGCCAGGACGACCAGACGGGTGATTACTCATGATGCGCATGATGGTGCGGCCCCGGTGGATCGCCGCGCTGCTGCTGGCGTTGGCCATCGCCGGCGCCTTCGCTGCCCTCGGCCAGTGGCAGCTGGCCCGCGCCATCTCGTCCGGCGAGGTCATCGAGCGCACCACCGAGACCGTGCAACCACTCAAAGACACGGTGTCACCGGATGGGCCGCCCGCGAAGGTCGCGGAGGGCCAGATGATCGAGACGATCGGCTCGTTCGTGGCCGGTGACGAGCAGATCATCAGCGGCCGACACAACGGCGGCGGATCCGGTTTCTGGGTAGTCAGCCACTTCGTCACCGATGAGGGTGCCAGCATCGCGGTGGCCCGCGGCTGGACCGCAGACGCCGACCAGGCGGCCGCGGTCCGCGAACGGCTCGCCACACAGATGTCGATCCTGTCCCTCCAGCCGCTCACCGGCCGGTTCCTCTCGTCCGAGGCGCCCGCGCTGCCCGACGAAGACGCCGACCCGCACACGATGACCACGGTGTCCACCGCGGCGCTGATCAACCTCTGGGCCAACTGGTCCGACCAGTCCGTCTACCAGGGCTACATCGTCGACACCGTCGCCCCCGACGGTCTGACGGTCATCGACTCCCCGGAGCCCGAAGTCGAGGTTCCGTTGAACTGGCTGAACATCTTCTACGCCCTCGAGTGGGTCGTCTTCGCCGGCTTCGCCGTGTTCCTCTGGTACCGCCTGGTGCGGGATGCCTGGGAGCGCGAAACCGAGGAGGCCGAGGTCGCCGCTGCCGCTGCGGCCGAGGACGCCGCCGGTACGCCGGACGAGGCAGCCGGCCCGGCCGCTGGCACCGACCGGTCGCACGCCAACGCCCCGTAGAATTAGCCCATGCCACTTGAACCCAAGCCCGCCGACCTGCCCAGAATCCCCGGTGCGCTTCGGCTGTACCAGGTCTCGTCGATCATCACCGGTGTTCTGCTGCTACTGCTCTGCGCCGAGGTGATCGCCAAGTACCTCTTCGGCACCGAGCTTGAAGCCGGCGGCCCGAACGGTTTCCTGGCCCTGGTGCCGGATGGCACCGTAACGGCCGTCAATCTGAGCACCGGACTGCTGATGGTGCACGGCTGGTTCTACGTTCTGTATCTGTTCGCCGATTTCCGCATCTGGAGCATCATGCGCTGGCCTTTCCCCACCTTCCTACTCATCGCACTCGGAGGCATCATCCCATTCCTGTCCTTCTTCCTCGAGGCTAAGGTCGGCCAGCGGGTCAAGGCATATCTCGCCGCGCACCCCGTCGCCGCCGTCGAAAGCGGGGTCCGCGCATGAGCGCCGTGAACCCGATGGACGTCGTGGGCGCCGACGGCGCCGAGGGCGCTGAGGGCCTGGAGAACCTGATCGGAACCGAGGAAGGCGCCGCTTCAGTTGCCACCTCCGGCATCAGCCGCCCGGTGCTCGTGGTGGACTTCGGCGCGCAGTACGCGCAGTTGATCGCCCGGCGCGTGCGCGAGGCATCCGTGTACTCGGAGATCGTGGCGCACTCGATCACCGCCGCGGAGGTCGCCGAGAAGAACCCCATCGGCATCGTGCTCTCCGGCGGACCGTCCAGCGTCTACGCCGAGGGTGCCCCCACCTTCGACCCGGCGATCTTCGACCTCGGCATCCCGGTGCTGGGCATCTGCTACGGCTTCCAGGTGATGGCCACCGCCCTCGGCGGCGAGGTCTCGCACACCGGCCAGCGCGAATACGGTTCCACCCCGGTGGTCGTCTCCGACAGCACCAACGCGCTGCTCGCCGACCAGCCCGCCGAGCAGACCGTGTGGATGAGCCACGGCGACTCGGTGTCCAAGGCCCCCGACGGCTTCACGGTGCTCGCCTCCACGGTGTCGACCCCTGTGGCCGCGTTCGCCAATGACGAACGCCAGCTCTACGGCGTGCAGTGGCACCCCGAGGTCAAGCACTCCGCGCACGGCCAGCACGTGCTGGAGAACTTCCTGCACCGCGCCGCCGGCATCCCCGCCGACTGGAACAGCGGCAACGTCATCGCGGAGCAGGTCGCGCTGATTCAGGCTCAGGTGGGCACGGGCAAGGTCATCTGCGGTCTCTCCGGCGGGGTCGATTCCGCCGTCGCCGCCGCCCTGGTGCACAAGGCCATCGGCGACCAGCTGGTTTGTGTGTTCGTGGACCACGGCCTGCTGCGCGAGGATGAGCGCCGCCAGGTCGAAGAAGACTACGTCAAGGCCACCGGCATCCGCCTGGTCACGGTGGATGTGCGCGAGCAGTTCATCAACGCGCTGGCCGGCGTCAGCGACCCGGAGACCAAGCGCAAGATCATCGGCCGCGAGTTCATCCGCACCTTCGAGCAGGCTCAGGCCGAGCTCATCAAGGAGGCCGCGGAGATCGACGGCGACCCGATCCGCTTCCTCGTGCAGGGCACCCTGTACCCCGACGTCGTCGAGTCCGGCGGCGGCAGCGGCACCGCCAACATCAAGAGTCACCACAACGTGGGCGGCCTGCCAGAGGACCTGCAGTTCGAGCTGGTCGAGCCGCTGCGCGCCCTGTTCAAGGACGAGGTGCGGGCCATCGGCGCCGAGCTGGGCCTCCCCGCCGAGATCGTGCAACGCCAGCCGTTCCCCGGACCCGGCCTGGGCATCCGCATCGTCGGCGAGGTGACCCAGGAGCGTCTGGACCTGCTGCGCCAGGCGGATGCGATCGTGCGCGCCGAACTGACCGCCGCGGGCCTTGACCGGGAGATCTGGCAGTGCCCCGTGGTGCTGCTGGCCGACGTGCGCTCGGTGGGCGTGCAGGGCGACGGCCGCACCTACGGTCACCCGATCGTGCTGCGCCCGGTGTCCTCCGAGGACGCCATGACGGCCGACTGGACCCGCCTGCCGTACGACCTGCTCGCGAAGATCTCCAACCGCATCACCAACGAGGTCGACGGGGTCAACCGCGTGGTTCTCGACGTCACGTCGAAGCCGCCGGGGACCATCGAATGGGAGTAGGCGTTCCGCCGCTCCCGTAGTTGTGCCGGAAGCACCCTCGCCTTGCGCGAGGGTGCTTCCGTCGTTAGGGGGCCACGGGCGCGGTATGCGGGTCAGGCGCCGCTCTGCGGGTGGCGCGCCACCCGCATAACGGCGCCTAGCCCGCTTAGCCCAAACTGGGCGCTGGCGCCTGCGAGACGACGAAAGGGCCGGCCCGAGGTGGGCCGGCCCTTTCGGGGTGTGCGGGGGAGCGCTACTCGCGGGCGATCATGAAGATGCGCAGCAGCTCGATGTAGAGCCAGACGACCGTGACCATGATGCCGAACGCGCCACTCCAGCCGTACTTGCGGGGAGCGCGGTTATTGACGCCCTTCTGGATGAAGTCGAAGTCGAGCACGAGGGAGTACGCCGCCATCAGCACGGCCAGCACCCCGATGAGCAGGCCCAGCTTGATCTCGAAACCGGCGATCGCGATGGTGCCGCTGCGCATGCCGAACGCACCGTCGACGGCGCCGAACATCATCATGCCGAAGTTGACCAGGGAGAAGACCGCGTAGCCGACCATCGCGATGAGGAACACCTTGGTGGCCCGCTTCGAGGCGCGGATCTTGCCGCTGGAGAACAGCGCCAGGGTGACACCGACGACCACGAGGGTGGCGATGACGGCCTGCACGACGACCCCGGGGGCGATCTGCTCGAAGATGCGGGAGATGCCACCGACGAACAGTCCCTCAAGCGCTGCGTAGGCGAGGATCAGGGGCGGCGACGGCTCTTTCTTGAAGGCGTTGACCAGGCCGAGCACGAGCCCGCCGATCGCACCGAGGATGACCAGGAACGGCATCACCGGGGTGAGCACCCACGCTGTCGCCGCGGCGGCCAGCAGGATCGCGAAGGCCAGGACGGTCTTCCCGATGGTGTCCTCGTAGGTCATCCGGTCGGTGTCCTGCGAACCGGCGGAGGGCGAGTTGTAGAGCGCCTGCAGGTCGTTGTCGGAGAGCACCTTGGACGTAGCAACGGCGCCGGGAGCGCCGAACGCGGCGTTTCTAAATGCGGGGTTGGAGGTAGCCATGGTTTCCTGCCTAACAATCAGCTGGTGAGGGGTGCGCGCCGGTGTCCGACGCGCGAGTCTGTGCCACAAATCTACCGGATCAACCCGTAGTTTGCTGAGAGTCTACTCAGCCTTGACCGGGTCGGGAACGGTGGCTGCGGCGGGCCCGGCGGCCATCTCGCGTTGACGCCAGAGCGCCAGCGCCCAGCCCAACCAGGCGCACGCCACACTGGCCAGAGAACCGCTCAGCAGCCCAATCCAGTGCTGGCTGTACTCGTTCAGGGCGCCCTTGAGCACGAAGCTCAGGACGATCACCGGGATCAGGGCCAGATAGCTGCGCCCCGGCCGGTGCCGGGTGAACAGCCATCCGGCCAGCAACACCGCGAATGCTCCCGCGAAATCCGGGCCGGCGATGAGCACGAGCGCGGCCAGCAGGCACGGCAGGATCACGACCAGCCGGCGCCAGAGGGCACCGGGCAGGATCAGCCAGCCGAGCAGCTGCGCGCAGGGCCCGACCACCACGAACCACAGGCTGTAGGTGCTGACCATGTTGGTCAGGGCCGCGCCGAGCAGGATCATCAGGAGGCCCACCGCATACCGCCATCGGGGGTCGCCCCAGCGAACGCGGGGTGTCGGGTCGATCCAGGTGGTCACAACACAAGATTCTGGCAGGCCGCGGCTAACCTTGGGACATGCCACCCCTCGTGATCGCTCACCGCGGTGCCAGCGGCTACCGCCCGGAGCACACCGAAGCCGCCTACAGGCTCGCGTTCGCCCTGGGCGCCGACGCCGTCGAGCCCGACATCGTCGCCACCAAGGACGGCGTGCTGGTGGTGCGGCACGAGAACGAGATCTCCGGCACGACGGATGTGGCCTCCCACCCCGAATTCGCCGGCCGCCGCACGGAGAAGGTGATCGACGGTGTCGCCATGACCGGCTGGTTCACCGAGGACTTCACCTGGGCGGAGCTGCGCACCCTGCGCGCCCGCGAGCGGCTGCCCGCCCTGCGCGGCCTGAGCGCCAGCTTCGACGGACTCTTCCCGATCCTGCGGCTGCGCGATGTGTTCCGTCTGGTTGATCGGGTGGAGGCGCCGTTGGATCGGGAGCTCGGCGTTGTCGCCGAGATCAAGCACGCCAGCTACTTCGAGTCCATCGGGCTGCCGCTGGACGAACTGTTCGCCGCCGAGGTCAACGAAGCCGGCTGGAACACCGGGGAGGGCCGGGTCACCATCGAGAGCTTCGAACGCACGGTGCTGGCCCAGGTGCAGGCGCGCGGCGTCTTCGGCCGTCGGGTGTTCCTGCTCGAGGCCAGCGGAGCACCCGCCGATCTCGTTGCCAGGTTCGGCGACCGGGCCACCACCTACGCGGATTACCTCACCGACCTGGCGCTGTACCAGCTCGGCCACCAGCTCGACGGCATCAGCGTGCCCAAATCCCTCATCCTGCACACCGGCCCTGACGGCAACATCGACGGCGCCTCAGACCTGGTGGACGCCGCCCACGCCGCCGGCCTGGCGATCTACACCTGGACGCTGCGACCGGAGAACCGGTTCCTGGCCCCCAGCTTCAGGGTCGGCACCCGCAAGGCCGACTTCGGCAACTGGCAGGCCGAGTTCCGCACCATCATGGACACCGGCATCGACGGGGTCTTCGCCGACCAGCCCGACCTGGCGGTACACGTGCGCGACGGGCTGTCCGCCGGGCTGCCGCATCCGCTCTCACCCGCCTGACCCCTACCCGCCGCGGGGCGGATGTCGGCGGCTGCGCCTAGAATTGGCTGGCCATGACTTTGTCTCCAGACCTGCCCAACGCCCCCGCGACCAGGGCGTCCGCGACCCCGATCATCCTCGACGGACGAGCGGGCCCCGACGCCGGTTCCGAGCAGCAGAGCCCGCTCTTCGACGGCCTCAACCCGCAGCAGCTCGAGGCCGTCAAGTACCGCGGCCCGGCCCTGCTGATCGTCGCCGGCGCCGGCTCGGGCAAGACCAGCGTGCTCACCCGCCGGGTCGCCGGCCTGATCGAGACCCGCGAGGCGTGGCCCAGCCAGATCCTGGCGATCACGTTCACCAACAAGGCCGCCGCCGAGATGCGCGAACGAGTGAAGGCCCTGCTCGGTCAGGCATCCGACGGCATGTGGATCAGCACCTTCCACTCCTCGTGCGTGCGCATCCTGCGCCGCGAGGCCGAGAGCGCGGGACTGTCGGCGAACTTCAGCATCTACGACTCGGCCGACTCCAAGGTCACCATCAAACGCATCATCAAACAGCTCGACGCCGATACCCTCGGCTTCACACCCGGCAACGTGGCGTCCAAGATCTCCAAGCTCAAGAACGAGCTGGCGGATGTCGATTCCTACGCCCGCAACGCGAACATGAGCGACCCGCAGGAGGTCATGTTCGTCGAGATCTTCCGCCAGTACACGCGGCGGCTGCGCGCGGCCAGCGCCCTCGACTTCGACGACCTGATCGGCGAGACCGTGTTCCTGTTCCGGGCCTTCCCCAAGGTCGCGGCACTGTACCGGCGCCGGTTCCGGCACATCCTGGTCGACGAATACCAGGACACCAACCACGCCCAGTACGCGCTGGTGCGTGAGCTCACCCGCCCTGTCGACGCCGAACTGGCCGACGACATGGAGGATGCGGGCCTGCACGTCAAGAACCTGCAGGATGCCTCCGGCCAGATCCCCGGTGCGTCGCTGACCGTCGTCGGCGACTCCGACCAGTCCATCTACGCGTTCCGCGGCGCCTCCAGCCGCAACATCACCGAGTTCGAACGGGACTTCCCCGGCACCAAGGTGATCCTGCTCGAGCAGAACTACCGCTCCACCCAGAACATCCTCTCGGCCGCGAACGCCGTGATCGGCAACAACTTCGACCGCCGCGAGAAGCGGCTCTGGAGCGCCGGCGGCGACGGCGAGAAGATCGTGGGCTACACCGCGTACAACGGGCACGACGAGGCCCAATTCGTGGCCGACGAGATCGAGGTGCTGCACCGCGCTGGTATGGCCTACCGCGACATGGCGGTGTTCTACCGCACCAACGCGCAGACCCGTGCGCTGGAAGAAATCCTGGTACGCGCCGCGGTGCCGTACCGCGTCGTCGGCGGCACCAAGTTCTACGAACGCGCCGAGATCAAGGATGCGCTGGCCTACCTCGTCGCCGTCGCCAACCCGCTGGACGAACTGGCGCTCCGCCGCATCCTGAACACCCCCAAGCGCGGCATCGGCCCGGCCACCGAAACCCAGCTGGCCAGCTTCGCCGAGACCAACGGCATCTCCTTCCGCCAGGCCATGCGCGACTCCGGCGGGCTGGGCCTGGGGCCCAAGGTGACCGGCGCGATTCTGCAGCTGGCAACCCTGCTCGATTCGGCCGCCCTCATGATGGACCCGGAGAACCCGGCCGGAGCCGCCAACGTCAGCGACCTGCTCACCTTCCTGCTCGACGGCAGCGGTCTGCTCGCGGTGCTGCGCGCCAGCCGCGACGCGCAGGACGAGGTGCGGGCGGAGAACATCGAGGAGCTCGTCGCCCAGACCAAGGACTTCAACCGGGAGAACCCCGACGCCGGCCTGGTCGACTTCCTCACCCAGGTGTCCCTCGTCGCGGCCGCCGACGACCTCGACGACGCCTCCGGCACCGTGTCGCTGATGACGCTGCACACCGCCAAGGGCCTCGAATACGAGGCCGTGTTCCTCACCGGCGTCGAGGAGGGGCTGCTGCCGCACCAGATGTCGGCCGGTGAACCCGGCGGGCCCGCCGAGGAACGGCGTCTCTTCTACGTGGGCATCACCCGGGCCCGGCAGCGGCTCTACCTGTCGCTGGCGATGACCCGCGCCCAGTTCGGCGAGGTCAACGTGGCCATGCCCAGCCGCTACCTGCAGGAGATCCCGGCCACGCTGATCGACTGGAAACAGTCGCCCGGCATGGCCAATTCCCGCGGCGGCACCCAGCCACGGGCGCTCAACGCGCGCCGCGACGGCGGCGGCTTCGGCAGCCGCAGCGGCACCCCGGGCCAGCTGCCGCCGGCACCCAAGCCGAAGACCGAGTGGGCCAACCGGGTCACCGCGCAGGTGCGCGACAACGGTGACCTCAGCCTGAACGCGGGAGACCGCATCCGTCACGTCGACTTCGGTGACGGCAAGGTCAACCAGGTCACCGGCGAAGGCACCAAACGCATCGCGCACGTGCAGTTCGACACCAGCGGGGCGAAGAAGCTCTTGATCAAGATCGCCCCGATCGAGAAGATCGAGTGACGGCGCCACACCACGACGATTCAGCGGATGCCCGCTCCCGGCCCGAGACACTGAGGCAGTGGGCGCGGTCCCTGCGCGCCCTCGACCTGGAGGTCGCCACCCGGGCGACGCTGGCTATGGTGATTCCGCTCATCGTGCTGGTGCTTGCCGGGCGCATCGACTGGGCCGTGTACGCCTCGTTCGGCGGCATGACGGCCCTGTTCGGACGCAGCGAACCGTACCGGCTGCGGGCCAGGTCGGTGAGCGTGGCGGCCGTGGGGATGGTCTGCAGCATCGGTTTCGGGTTGCTGTTGGCGGCGCTCGGGGCGCCGCTCGGCCTGCTGACGCTGGGCCTGATCGTGGTGTTGGTTCTCGGAGTGCTGCTGGTCAACACGATGGGACTGTTCCCCGGCACGCCGCTGTTCTTCGTGTTCGCCTACACGGTGTGCGCCCAGGTGCCCACCGAGCCCGACCAGGTGCTGACCCGGCTGCTCGTGGGCGTGGCCGGTGCCGCCTTCGCTTGGCTGGTGACGATGTCGGGCGCTCTGCTGCGCAGGGCCGCGCCGGAGCGGTCGGCCCCGCTGTTCAAGCAGCTGCCGAGGCAGCCCCGCCTCAACCCGACCGCGTACCGTGACGGCCGGGTCTGGCTGTCGATCGGGCAGATGGTGGTGGGCAGCCTGGTCGCCGGCGGCCTGGCCATTCTCGTGGGCATCGGTCATCCGTACTGGGCGGTGGTGAGCGTGGTGGCAGTCTTGCCGCCGCCCGGCGCCAGGCACTCCACCTCCCGCGCGTTCCACCGTATTTTCGGCACCGCGCTCGGGGTCCTGGTGACGGGGTTGGTGCTGTTGCCGGGCCCGCCCGTCTGGGTGTTGATCCTGGTGATCGCGATCGGCCAGTTCGGCGCCGAGATCCTGGTGGGCAAACACTACGGTGCCGCGCTGCTGTTCATCACACCGCTGGCGCTGACGGTGTCGCACCTGGGCAGCCCGGTGCCGGTGTCGGACCTTCTGGTCGACAGGGTCGTGGAAACGGTTCTGGGCGGCGCCGTCGCCCTGGTGATCGTGGTCGCCACCCGCGCGGGCCTGGCCCGGCGCGCCGGCACCCCACTCTGACCCGTGCCGTGTGGGCCACCGACGCCTTGTCGCCGACCACCGACGACGGTACGGTGTCCTGCACCGGGACCCGCGCACTGCAGCCGTCCCGGTCACCCGATACCCGCACCGTTCAGCGTCGGCTCGCGTCCGAAGGAGGTTCGATCATGACCCAGGAATCCGACGGCCTGTGGCCGCACGACCCCGAGGCGCTCGACGATAACCGCGTCGTCGACGACCTTGAGATCCCCGCGGACGAAGAGCTGCTTCCCAACGCCGAGGACATCGCGCCGACCGACGTGGAGACCACCGACGAGTGGGGCGACGACGCCGACAACCGGCTCGTCGACCTCGGCGACGACACTGACGATGACGAGTCCGTCGACCGCTGACCCTGGTGGGACGGATCGGCAGCGTCGCGCCTGGGCGACTGCTCGTGCGGGGCCTCGTGCGGCTGACGGCCGTTGATCAGGACATCCGTCTAAAAAAAGGGATGCTGCGTCCGATCCCGTCCTGGTAAAGTCACCTTTTCCTTACCTCAAGCCGGGTGACCGCCGGGGGCACCCAGGCGCCGTCGAGCACCTCGCGGCGAGGGCCGTACAGGCGCATCGTCACCCCGAGCGGCCCCAGCGGCGCCGGCAGCCAGTTGGCGATCAAGTCATCCGCCGGTCGCTCGTGCTGCAGGATCAGGTCGAGGGACCCGTCGGCGTTGTAGTGCAGCGCATCCCTGTCGCCGATCGCGTACCTGTCGATCGGGTTGGCGGCCGGGAAACCGTCCGCGTCGTACATGGTCAGGGACCAGAACGCGTCGACGGGCGGCAGCTCGTGCCTCTCGAAATGCAGCCGATAGCGGTTCCCGCCGTCGAGGGGCCGGCCGTCGGCATCCGTCATGAGGATCGGGTAGACCGCGTCCTCCGGCGGGTTCGCGCCGAGGCCCACCAGCGCGACCACGGCGCGCTTGAGGTAGTCGTTGCCGTAGTTGCCCATGGTCTCCACGTTGAGCAACCAGCCGTTCACGCGCCGGCCCAGCAGCGGCAGGGTGGCCAGCATGGTCGCCCTGGCCTCGGCCACCCCGTCCTCCAACAACGCGGTGTCCGCCGCATCCAGCCGCGCGCTGTCGAAGGACAGACCCGGCACGATGCCGAGGTGCCGGATCCGGGCCAGGACCGAGAAGTCGGTCCCGTGCACCGGCACGGTCCGCAACGCCGAGGCGGCGCGGCGGAAGAACTCCACGCCGCTCAGCTGGGCCACCGTGCGCAACGGCGGAGTGGTTGAGTCCACCGTCGGGTCGAGCGGAAACTCCACGTATTCCGGCGGCAGGGTGAGCGACAGCTGGTCTTGCAGCGCCCGCACCACCGGGTAGTCGTCGACACCGTTGGTCTGGAACCGGCCCACGACCCAGACGCGCGGGGTGGGCGCCTGGATGAGCGCGTGGCCGTCCGGCGGCTCGCCCGACCAGCCGGGCGGCACCACGAGGATGTCCAGCGCCGCGGTCCCCGTGGTGCGCTTGCCCGGGTTGGCGAAGACCTCGGTCCACATGTCGATCAGGGGCAACAGGTAGTAGCGGTCGGCTGTGTCGGGCAGGTGGATCACGACAGGGCCCGCGCCGAGCTCGAGCCAGGCGATCGAATACAGGGTGTCGAAGTTGGGCCGCACGACGTCGCGGAACTCGGCCGCCGGGAAGCTGCGGGTATGCACGAAGGTGTTCTCGGGACCCCGGCCGAAGATCCGTCCCGGCGCCGTGTTGATGCTCTGCTGCCGGGTGACCTCCATCAACACCAGCGGGTACAGGTAGAGGTAGGCCTCCTCGGCCAGGGTCTTCGGGTCGATCGACAGGGTGCTCATGAGTGATCCTCCTGCGGGGTCGGGCCACCCGGGGATGCCAGGGCGAGCGAACCGTTCGCAGATATTGTGGCCCAGCCCGGCGGCCGGGCACAGGGCATCGGCGGGGTCGGGGCGCGCGAGCGGGCCGGGTATCGCAGGCACGTCACCGGGTTTCGACACGCTCAACCCGCGAGGGCAGGCTCAACCGGCGACGCGGGAGCCCTCTACGGATGCGCCGCGGCGGCGCTGGCGTTGCACCAGCAGCGCGATGGCGCGCCAACCGAGCAGGAACACCCCGAGGACGAGGAAGGTCACAATCACAAAGCTGAGCTGCACGCCCTGACCGCTGACGACTCGTAGCAGCATCGCCACGACTACGGTGATCAGCCACACGCCCACCCCGGTCCAGACGATCCGCAGCGGTGTGCGCCGGGCCGTCAGAACCAGCCAGGCAACGACCAGACCGGCCAGGAACGGCCACAAGGTGCCCAGCACGCCCCAGAGGCCCTCACCGTGGCTGGCCCGACCGATCACCACGAAGAGCAGCAGCATGGCCGCATCCAGACCTGCCGCAAGCGAAACGAGGGCGAGGCTGGCATTGCGATACGGCATGGGCCCAGAATACCGGCGCTCGGCCAGCGGGCACGGCCGCTCATCTGAGAAGGTAGAGTTTGAGATGGTCAGTATCTCTCGACGTCGAGCTAGTTTCGCGCCGGGAGCCAGACCACACCTACCCCATGCACGGAACGCTATGACGCGGATTGGAAGAGCAGCGTGGATCTTTACGAATACCAGGCCAGAGACCTGTTTGAGCAGTATGGAGTCCCGGTTCTGCCGGGCATCATCGCAGACACGCCCGAGGAGGTGCGCGCCGCAGCCGAGAAGCTCGGCGGTGTCGTCGTCGTCAAGGCGCAGGTCAAGGTCGGCGGCCGCGGCAAGGCCGGCGGCGTGAAGGTCGCCAAGACCCCGGATGAAGCCGAAGCCGCCGGGCGCGCCATTCTGGGCCTGGACATCAAGGGGCACACCGTGCACCGGGTGATGGTCGCCGGGGGAGCCCGCATCAAGCAGGAGTTCTACTTCTCCGTGCTGCTGGACCGTTCCAACCGCTCCTACCTCTCGCTCGCCAGCTACGAGGGCGGCGTGGAGATCGAGGTCCTCGCGGTGGAGAAGCCCGAGGCTCTCGCCTACGTGGCCATCGACCCCACCGCCGGCATCGACCTGGCCAAGGCCAAGGAGATCGCCGTCCAGGCGAAGTTCCCGGCCGAGCTGGTTGACAAGGTCGCCCCGGTCTTCGTGCAGCTGTATAGCGTGTTCGCCGGCGAAGACGCCACCCTCGTCGAGGTCAACCCGCTGGTGCTCACCGAAGAGGGCGACATCATCGCCCTGGACGGCAAGGTCACCATCGACGAGAACGCCGGCTTCCGCCACCCGGGCCACGCCGCGCTCGAGGACAAGGCCGCCGCCGACCCGCTCGAGGCCAAGGCCAAGCAGAACGACCTCAACTACGTGAAGCTCGACGGCGAGGTCGGCATCATCGGCAACGGCGCCGGGCTGGTCATGTCCACCCTCGACGTGGTCGCCTACGCCGGCGAGGAGCACGGCGGCGTCAAGCCGGCCAACTTCCTCGACATCGGCGGCGGAGCATCCGCTGCCGTCATGGCCGCCGGCCTCGACGTGATTCTCGGTGACCCGCAGGTCAAGAGCGTCTTCGTCAACGTCTTCGGCGGCATCACCGCCTGCGACGCCGTGGCCCACGGCATCGTCGGCGCGCTCGCCACCCTCGGCGACGCCGCGAACAAGCCCCTCGTGGTGCGCCTCGACGGCAACAACGTCGAAGAAGGCCGCCGCATCCTCAACGAGGCCAACCACCCGCTGGTCACCCTGGCCGCCACCATGGACGAGGGCGCCGCCAAGGCCGCCGAACTCGCCAACGCCGCGAAGTAAGGGAACAGAATGTCAATCTTCCTCAACAAGGACTCCAAGGTCATCGTTCAGGGCATCACCGGCGGCGAGGGCACCAAGCACACCGCCCTGATGCTCAAGGCCGGTACCCAGATCGTCGGCGGCGTCAACGCCCGCAAGGCCGGCACCACCGTCACCCACGGCGACGTCGAACTGCCCGTCTTCGGCACGGTTGCCGAAGCCATGGAGAAGACCGGCGCGGATGTCTCCATCGCGTTCGTGCCGCCGGCCTTCACCAAGGACGCTGTTCTCGAAGCGATCGACGCCGAAATCGGCCTGCTCGTGATCATCACCGAGGGCGTGCCCGTGCAGGACTCCGCCGAGTTCTGGGCCTACGCCCAGGAGAAGGGCAACAAGACCCGCATCATCGGGCCGAACTGCCCCGGCATCATCACGCCCGGTGAGGCGCTCGTGGGCATCACGCCGGCGAACATCACCGGCAAGGGACCGGTCGGCCTGGTCTCCAAGTCGGGCACCCTGACCTACCAGATGATGTACGAGCTGCGCGACCTGGGCTTCTCCACCGCCATCGGCATCGGCGGCGACCCGATCATCGGCACCACCCACATCGACGCGCTCGCCGCGTTCGAGGCCGACCCGGAGACCCTCGCGATCGTCATGATCGGCGAGATCGGCGGCGACGCCGAGGAGAAGGCCGCCGAGTACATCAAGGCACACGTCACCAAGCCTGTCGTGGGCTATGTGGCCGGCTTCACCGCACCGGAGGGCAAGACCATGGGCCACGCCGGCGCCATCGTCTCCGACGGGGCAGGAACCGCGCAGGGAAAGAAGGAGGCCCTCGAGGCTGCCGGGGTCAAGGTCGGCAAGACGCCGAGCGAGACCGCGACCCTGCTGCGCGAGGTCCTCGCCGCGCTGTAGACCGCACCGAACGACGAAGGGCCCGCCGATCCGGCGGGCCCTTTGTCGCGCGCGGGGCGGCGAGTACTATGCACGCACGCGTGTACCCGCACAAGCGGATGCCGCGGCCTTCGATCGGAGGACCATGTCCCGCAACGACGCCACGGCCCCGGTCCGGCCCGAGCCCGCCCCCGCCTCGGGCAAGGGCCTGGCCGCCGGAACGCTGGGCCTATTCGGCTCCACGGTCATCGGGCTCGCTTCCACGGCCCCGGTGTACTCCCTGGCCGCCACGCTGGGTTTTGTGGTGCTCGCCGTGGGTGCGCAGGCCCCCGTGGTGTTCGTCATCGCGTTCATCCCGATGCTGCTGGTGGCGTTCGCCTACCGGGAGCTGAACCGGGACATCCCCGACTGCGGCACGACGTTCACCTGGGCGACCAAGGCGTTCGGCCCGTGGGTGGGCTGGATGGGCGGCTGGGGCGTGGCGGTGGCCGGCATCGTGGTGCTCGGCAACCTCGCCCAGATCGGCGGAATCTACTTCTGGCTGCTGGTGGCGCCGGACCTGGCCGAGAACGCGCTTCTCGTGACCCTCACCGGGGTGGTATTCATCGCTCTGATGGTGTGGGTGAGCTACCGGGGCATCGAGATCGGCGAAAAGCTGCAGAACGTGCTGCTGGGCTTCCAGTACCTGGCGCTGATCCTCTTCACGGTGTTCACCCTGTGGGCAGTGTTCGACGGCACCGCCCCGGCCGGCTCGACCACCCCGCAGGCGGAGTGGTTCAACCCGTTCGCCCTCACCTCGTTCTCCGGCCTTGTCGAGGGCGTGCTGCTGGCCCTGTTCATCTACTGGGGCTGGGACACCTGCCTGTCGCTGAACGAGGAGACCAAGGATCCCAAACGGATCCCGGGCCAGGCGGCGGTGCTGACCACGATCATCCTGCTGGTCACCTACGTGGGCGTCGCCGTCGCGGCCATGGCCTACGCCGGCCTCGGCACCGAGGGATTCGGCCTCGGCAACGAGGGCAACGCCGATGACGTCTTCTTTGCGCTCAAGGACGCCGTGTTCGGGCCGTGGGCCTGGCTGCTCGTGGCCGCCGTGATGATCTCGGCGATCTCGTCGACCCAGACCACCATCCTGCCCACCGCCCGGGGAACCCTCGCGATGGCCGTCTACAAGGCCCTGCCGAGCCGGTTCGCCCAGGTACACCCGCGCTTCCACACCCCGTCCTTCTCCACCCTGATCATGGGCATCGTCGCGGTGGCCTTCTACGTGGGAATGACCCTGGTCAGCTCCAACATCCTCAACGACACCATCCTCTCCCTGGGCCTGGCGATCGCGTTCTACTACGCCATCACCGGCTACGCCTGCGTCTGGTACTTCCGGCACGACCTGTTCACCAGCTGGCGCAACGCCTGGATGCGCTTCGTCTTCCCGCTGCTCGGGTCGCTGCTGCTCACCGCGGCGTTCGGGTTCTCGGTGTGGGACATGCTCGATCCCGACTACGGCTACACGGTGCTGTTCGGCGTCGGCGGTGTCTTCGTGGTCGGCGTCGGGTCGCTGTTGTTCGGGGTGCTGCTGATGATCGTCTGGTCGTTCTTCGCCGGCGCCAAGCCGTTCTTCCGCGGCGAGTCGCTCAACCGGGACACCGCGGTGCTGGTGCCCGACGAGGATCTGCCGGTGATCCGGTCGGTGGACGGCGGGATCTAAGGCGGATTCGCCGGGGATTCGGCCCGAGCCCGGCGGGGTACGACGAACCCGAAGCCGGGCCAGGATAAGCTCCCTCTCGGATATGAACCGTATAACGACTGCACTGCTCGCCGCGCTCGAGGCGCTCATTGTCGTCGCCATCGGAGTGGGCATCGCCCTGGTGCCGCTCACGATCCTGTGGGGCACCCACTACGGTCTGGGCATCGACTGGTTCGTCTTCTGGCGTGCCGCCGTGGACGTCTGGCTGCTCGGCAACGGCGTCGACCTCGCGGTGCAGCTGCCTGTCGACGTCTCGGCCTCGCTGGGCCTGGCCGGCGCAGAACTGCCGTTCACCCTGAGCATCGCGCTGCTCGGTTTCGCCCTGCTCTCGGTGCTGTTGGGTGTGCGCACCGGCCGCCGCGCCGCCGGCACCGAGTACAGCCTCACCGCGGCAGGTGTGGCCGTGCTCAGTTATGGGATGCTCGCCGCGCTGCTCACCTTCTCCGCCGGAACCGCCGTCGTCACACCGGCGCCGGTGCAGGGCATCCTGCTGCCCACCCTGGTCTTCGCCACCGGTGTGCTGATCGGCCTGGCCGGTGCGAACCGCACGGCCGGGACGGTGCTGCCGGACCGGGTGAGACGACCGGTCGCCAACCAGCTGGCCCGGATCCCCGCCGAACTGCGCAGCCAGCTCGGCACCGCGCTCCGCGGTGGCACCGCCGTCGCCGCCGGCATCATGGTCGTCTCCGCCGTGGCCGTGTGCGTGTCGGTGCTGGCCAATTTCGCCACCGTGATCGGGCTCTACGAGACTCTGCAGGCCGGGGTGATGGGCGGCATCGCCCTCACGATCGGGCAGCTCGCTTTCATCCCGAACGTCGTCGTCTGGGCGGCCAGCTGGTTCGTCGGCCCCGGGATCGCCCTCGGCACCGGCAACAGCGTCTCCCCGCTCGGCACGACGCTCGGCTCCGTGCCCGGCCTGCCGCTGTTCGGCGCGCTGCCGAACGGCACCCTGGAGTTCGGTTTCCTGGGCCTGCTCGTTCCGGTGCTGATCGGCTTCGTGGTGGCGGTGCTCGTGCGGCAAAGCGTCGACAAGCGCGCCAACGCCCTGCACGGCACGGCGCGGATGCTCGGCACCGGTGCCCTGATGGGCGTTGTCGCCGGCATCCTGCTTGGCCTGCTCGCCTGGTGGTCGACCGGGGCGATGGGACCGGGGCGGCTCGCCGAAGTCGGTCCCAACCCGCTGCTCGTCGGGGCGTTGACCGCCCTGGAGGTGGGCATCGCCGCCGCACTCGGTATGCTCGTCGGTGGCCGACGGGCCCGGAGCACGGACTCCGGTGCCGAGGAACTCTCAACGAAACGGTAGGCTCGGATGGTGCTGTCACTGGTCGTATTGATCTCCGGCGGAGGCTCGAACCTGCGCGCGCTTCTCGAGGCGTCCGCCGATGCGGAGTTCCCCGCCCGGGTGATCGCCATCGGTGCAGACCGCGACGCCGAGGGGCTCGCTCTCGGCGAGGAATTCGGCATCCCGACCTTCACGGTGCCGTTCGCCTCCTACGCCGACCGTGACGCGTGGGGCGACGCGCTGCTCGAGCAGATCCAGCACTGGGAGCCCGACCTCACCGTGCTCAGCGGCTTCATGAGGCTGCTGCCGCCGCGGGTCGTCGGCGCACTGTCGCCGCACCTGATCAACACCCATCCCGCCTACCTGCCCGAGTTCCCCGGCGCCCACGGGGTGCGCGACGCGCTCGCCGCCGGGGCGACCCAGACGGGCGCCAGCATCATTGTTGTCGACAACGGCGTGGACGACGGACCGATCGTGAGCCAGGAACGGGTGCCGGTGTTGACCGACGACACCCAGGACTCGCTGCACGACCGCATCAAACTCGTCGAACGCCGCCTGCTCGTGCAGGCCGTGCTCGACATCGCCAACGGACACGTCGATCTCAAGGAGCATTCCCCCATATGAGCGGTCACACCAACGCCCGGAGCCTCTACCGCGACCGGGACGTCATTCCCGTGCAGCGCGCGCTGATCTCGGTTTCAGACAAGACCGGCCTGGTCGAACTGGCCAACGCCCTGGCCGCCGCCGGGGTCGAGATGGTCTCCACCGGTTCCACCGCCGCCACCATCCGTGACGCCGGCCACGACGTGACGGATGTCGCCGCCGTCACCGGGTTCCCGGAGTCGCTCGACGGCCGGGTGAAGACCCTGCACCCGAGCGTGCACGCCGGCATCCTCGCCGACCTGCGCCTCGAGGCGCACGAGAACCAGCTCGCCGACCTGTCGATCGCCCCGTTCCAGCTCGTGGTGGTGAACCTGTACCCGTTCGTCGAAACCGTAGAGTCGGGTGCGGAACCCGCCGACGTGATCGAGCAGATCGACATCGGCGGCCCGGCGCTGGTGCGTGCCTCCGCCAAGAACCACCCCAACGTGGCCATCGTCGTGGACCCGGAGAACTACCCGGAGATCATCACGGCCGTCGGCGCCGGCGGCAGCACCCTTCGGCTGCGGCAGAAGCTGGCCTCGCTCGCGTTCGAACACACCGCCAACTACGACCTGAGTGTGTCGGCCTGGTTCACCGAGAACGTCTACGACCAGTGGCAGGACGACGCGGAGTCGCTCGGCGAGGATATCCTCGAGGCGTTCGACTCCATCGTCGGCGCCGACAGCGATGACCCCACCGACCTGCTGTTCCCGGAGACCCTCGCGATCGAAGCCAGCCGCGGGGCCGTGCTGCGATACGGCGAGAACTCGCACCAGGCCGCAGCTCTCTACCTCGGCGAGGGCGGCCAGGGCATCGCCCAGGCCGTGCAGCTGCACGGCAAGGAGATGTCCTACAACAACTACGTCGACGCGGATGCCGCCGTGCGCGCCGCGTTCGACTTCAGCGAACCGGCCGTGGCGATCATCAAGCACGCCAACCCGTGCGGCATCGCCGTGGCGAACCCCAAGGCCCCCGACGCCATCGCGTCTGCGCACCACCGTGCGCATGACTGCGACCCGGTCTCCGCGTTCGGCGGGGTCATCGCGGCCAACCGCGTCGTCACGCTGGGTATGGCCGAGACGGTCAGCCAGATTTTCACCGAGGTGCTCGTTGCGCCCGGCTTCGAGCCGGCCGCGTTCGAGCTGCTCAGCGCGAAAAAGAACATCCGTCTGCTCGAGCTGCCGGCCGACTACCGTCGTTCGTCGCTGGAGCTGCGCCAGATCTCCGGCGGCCTGCTCGTGCAGGAGACCGACACCTTCGACACCCTGGACACCTCCGAGTGGCGCCTGGTGTCGGGCCCCGAGGTCGACGACGCCACGCGCGCCGACCTCGAGTTCGCCTGGAAGGCCTGCCGTGCGGTGAAGTCCAACGCGATCCTGCTCGCGCACGCCGGCGCATCCGTGGGTGTGGGCATGGGCCAGGTCAACCGGGTCGATTCGTGCCACCTGGCCGTAAGTCGGGCGGGGGAGCGGGCCGAAGGCGCCGTGGCCGCGTCCGACGCGTTCTTCCCGTTCGCCGACGGTCTCGAGGTGCTGCTGGAGGCCGGCGTGACCGCGGTCGTGCAGCCCGGCGGTTCGGTGCGCGACGAGGAGGTCATCGCCGCGGCGACGGCCGCCGGTGTGTCGATGTACTTCACCGGGGAGCGCCACTTCTTCCACTGACCGTGAGGCAGTGACCTGACGCCGGGCGCGGCATCCGTATCTCTCGGATGTCGCCCCGGCGTTCGTCGTTGTGTGGCTCTTCTCAGTCTGGGCTGACATGATGGGAGGTCCACGTGACACCGCCGTTGCAGTCCTCCTCAGACCTGACACGGAAAGGTCCCTTGTGATCGAAGTTTTCGGGCTGTCCCTGCCCGCTTTCCCGGTTGCCGTTGTCGCGGCGATCGTTCTCGCCCTCGCGATCACCGCGATCGCCGCCTTCTCCTTCCGCATGGTCGGCAAGCGCAGGTCCTGGGCGCGGGTGCTCGTGAAGCTGATCCGGGTGCCGTTCCGCATGACCGTGCTGATCGGCGCGCTGTGGCTGGCTGTCGCCGGCTACCTCGATGTGCCCGAAGCTTGGGAGGCCACGGTGGGCTTCGTCTTCCGGGCCCTGTTCATCGGCAGCGCCACCTGGCTGCTGTGCGCGCTGCTGTATTACGCCGAGGAAATCACCGCCAACAAGTACCGCATCGACGTGCGCGACAACCGGGTGGCCCGCCGGGTACGCACCCAGCTGCGGATGCTGCGCCGCATCGGCGTTGTGATCATCATCATCTGCGCCATCGGCACGGTGTTGCTGAGCATTCCCGGCGCCGCGACCGTGGGTGCGAGCCTGTTCGCCTCCGCCGGCCTGCTCAGTGTCGTGGCAGGCCTGGCCGCCCAGTCCACCCTGGCGAACATCTTCGCCGGTATGCAGCTGGCGTTCAACAACGCGCTGCGGGTCGACGACGTCGTGATCGTCGAGGGCGAGTGGGGCAAGATCGAGGAGATCACCCTCACTTACATCGTCGTGCACATCTGGGACGACCGGCGGATGGTGCTGCCGTCCACCTACTTCACCACCACCCCGTTCCAGAACTGGACCCGGCACAACAGCGAACTGCTGGGCCAGATTGACTTCGACCTGGACTGGCGTGTCAACCCCGCCGCGATGCGCGACGAGCTCAACCGGGTCGTCGCCCAGACCGACCTGTGGGACGGCCGGGCTGTCGTTCTTCAGGTGACGGATGCCGTGGGCGGCTTCGTGCGCGTGCGGGTGCTCGTGACGGCGCAGGACGCACCCACCCTGTTCGACCTGCGCTGCTTCGTGCGGGAGAACCTGATCGACTGGGTCAACGCCGAGAACCCCGATGCCCTGCCGCTGAACCGTGTCGAGGTGCGCC
This sequence comes from Cryobacterium sp. TMB3-10, assembly GCF_004402305.1. Classification (NCBI taxonomy): domain Bacteria; kingdom Bacillati; phylum Actinomycetota; class Actinomycetes; order Micrococcales; family Microbacteriaceae; genus Cryobacterium; species Cryobacterium sp. TMB3-10. The sequence continues at coordinate 40,169 of NZ_SOGH01000012.1, forward strand.
AGCAGCCGGAGACCCCGCCGGTGCGCCCGTCGAGCCACTCGCGCAAGCCCGCGCGCCCGGTGATCGAGGCGCCGGGACTGTTCTCCGGCGACGAGGGTGGCAAGGAACGCGCCCAGCACTTCACCGAGTCCATCACCGTGCAGGACTGGGAAGACGCCCCCGAGACCCTGCCCGCGCCGCGCTAGTCTGGCGCCCTCCGTCGGGCCGCCGATGTGCCGCATCCTGCCTCGTCGCGCCGCGTTTAGGCGAGGTTTGCGGCAACTGACAGAGGTGGCGTTCGCCGACTTGCGGCATCCGGCCCCTTCGCGCCGCACGAAAGGGCACTTTGCGGCAACTCGGGAGCGGCCGCGTCGGCGTTGCGGGGCGGCGCCGAGGCCGGGCAAGGGTGCGGGTCAGGCGAGCGCGCCCATCACGACGGTCTCGAAGATCGGCCGGGGATCGGTGCTGTCGTGCCGGGCGATGCGGTGCAGGAGGAGGCCCTCGAAACAGGCGGCAATGGCCTCCGTCGCGGCCTGCGGATCACGGGCGCCCAGCTCGGCGAGAGCGGACACGATGCCCTCGCCCAGGGCCGCCCGGCCCCGGGACAGCGCCTCTCGAAGCTCGGCGTTGTGGTTGGCTTCCATGAACAGCACGAGCCTCGCCGTGGTCAGGTCCCTGTTCTCGTGGGTCGTCACCTCGAGCAGGGTGCACATCGCGTCGATGAGCTCGGCCGGTGAACGCGGCGAGAACGCCACTCGCACTGGACGAAGCTCCTGCTCCACGATCCACTCGGAAACGCCGATCAGCAGGGCGGCCCGCGTGCGGAAGTAGTTAGAGGTGGACCCCTTCGGCAGGTCGGCGCGTTCGTCGATACGAACGTGGGTGAGCGCACGCAACCCGCCCGTCGCGAGGAGGTCGATCGCGGCTTCCAGGACGCGCACTCGAATCGGGGTCATCCTTTCACTATAGACATAGTGGACGAGGCACTATGTCCGTAGTATGATGGCGGCATGAGTGCGATGAAGCCCTCGGGCAAATTCAGTCATGGAACAAGCCGCCTCGATGGCACGGGCTCGTGGCCGGAGTTGGCCGGGGTCCGACATCGGTTCCTCGATCTTCCGGGGCTGCGGATGCACGTGGCCGAGGCCGGTAGCGGCCCGCCGCTCGTGCTGCTGCACGGGTTCCCGCAGCACTGGTGGGCCTGGCGCAAGGTCATCCCGGCCCTCGCCGCGAACTACCGGGTGATCTGCCCGGACCTTCGCGGTGCCGGCTGGACCGAGGCCCCGCCCGACGGATACACGAGCGAGCAGCTGGTAGCGGATGTCGTTGCGCTGCTCGACGCGTTGCACCTGGACAAGGTGAATATTCTCGGCTACGACTGGGGCGGCATCGTCGGGTTTCGGGTGTGCCTGGCTCATCCCGAGAGAGTCGAGAGATTCGTCGCACTTGCCACCCCGCACCCGTACCCCGAATTCCACCCCCGGGCGCTGTTGTACGTCTGGCGGATCTGGTCGATGTTCGCCATCGCAATACCGGGTCTGGGACCCTGGCTCCTCCGCACCGGACGACAACGGCTGCCGCGCCGGCTGATGACCGGTGACACGAGCGACCCGTCGGTCTTCGCACCCGAAGACATCGACGCCTTTGTGTCCCGGCTAAAGGACCCGGCGCGAGCGGATGCCGGATCGGCACTGTACCGGCACTTCATTCTGAGCGAGGCCAAACGCAGCAGCACCGGCGCCTACCGCGGCACACGTCTGACCACTCCGACTCTGTCGCTCTACGGGACCGTCCTCTACGGCAACAACGACCCGACCCGGGAGCACCCGGAGATCCTCGGCGGCTACGAAGGGGACGCCGACGACTTCACGCTCGAGCACGTTCCGGGCACCGGCTACTACATCGCCGAGGAACAACCCGAGGTCGTCGTCGCGCGTACCCTCGAGTTCCTGTCCGCCCAATAGCTTCGCTCGCCGACTTGCCGCATCCTCCCCTTTCGCGGCGTGTGAGAGGGCACTTTGCGGCAACTGACGGATGCTTCGCTCGCCGACTTGCCGCATCCGGCCCTTTCGCGGTGGGTGAGAGGGCACTTTGCGGCAACTGACGGATGCTGCGCTTGCCGCGTTGTCCGCACGGGGAACAATTCGTCTGCGATTAGGCTGTGCGCATGACAATCTCCGGCGACTCGGCCCTCCCTGGCGATGTGACTCTGCCGGGCACCGCTCGGCGCGTGCTGGTCCGCCGGCCCGTCGACATCCTCGCCGAGGGCGAGATCACCCACATCGATCGTGTGCCGATCGACCTCGGGCTGGCCCGGGCGCAGTGGGACGGCTACGTGGCGGCGCTGCAGTCGGAGGGCTGGGCCATCACCGAGGTGGATCCGGCACCCGACCAGCCGGACTCCGTCTTCATCGAGGATGCCGTGATCCTCTTCGGCGACACCGCCGTGCTCGCCAGCCCTGGTGCGCCCAGCCGACGCGGCGAGACGGCCGGTGCCGAGGCGGCCGTGCGCGCCCTGGGACTCACGGTGCGCCGGATCGACCTGCCCGGCACCCTTGACGGCGGTGACGTGCTCAAGGTGGGCGCCACCGTTTACGTGGGGCAGAGCCTGCGCACCAACGCTGAGGGTGCGGCGCAGCTTGCCGACATCGTCGAACCCCTCGGCTACACCGTGGTCCCGGTTCCGGTGACCCGAGCCCTGCACCTCAAGACCGCTATCACCGCCCTGCCGGACGGCACCATCATCGGCTACCCGCCGCTCGTGGACGACCCGGGACTGTTCGAGAGGTTCGTGCCGGTACCCGAAGCGGAGGGTACCGCCGTGGTTGTGCTCGACGCGCACACCCTGCTGATGTCGGCCGCCGCGCCGCGCACCACCGAGCTGCTCACCGGGCTCGGCTATCGGGCCGTGACCGTGGACATCACCGAGTTCGAGAAGCTCGAGGGCTGTGTCACCTGCCTGAGCGTGCGCGTTCGCTGAGCGAAAATTCTGCTTGCGCCGGAGTCGTCCGTGGCCCTATCCTGAAAGGCTGCCTGAACAAGGGGGGGCACAAGACGATGACACGAAACGCTCAGGAGGCCGACATGACCAAGACAGCTCGCACCAGGTACGCATCGATTGCGACCGGCGCTGCCTTCGTCCCGGCGCTCCGACTCGCCTCAATCTAAGGTCCCGGCCAGAGAACCCCAACCGCCCGCGTCTGCGCGGGCCGCACATTTCAGCGGGCGTCACCGCCCGCTTCCTCTTCCGGACGTGGTCATTCCGCGCCGGCACCGGGCACCACCGCACGCCGCCAGGAGCACCGTCGGCACCGCCGCCAGCACCAACGGCTTCGTCGCGGGTCCCGCACCCACCCAGCCCCGCACCATCCAGCCCACCGGCGTTTCAGCGCCGGAGCCGGCCCAGCCAGGAACCTCTCTCATGACCACCACTGCTCCACAGCATCCGCCGCACACTGCGCCCACGCCCGCTGCGCGCTCCAACACCTTCCGCACCCTGCTGCGGCTCTATCCCTATGCCAAGCCCGCGCTGCCGAGGCTGGGCCTGGGCATGCTCGCGGCACTGCTGGCCTCGCTGGTGGCCCTGGCCATCCCGCAGGTGCTGCAGCAACTCGTCGACGGCGCCCTCAGCCAGGGAGACACTGCACCGATCTGGCCCGCCGTACTCATCGTGCTCGGCCTCGGCGTGCTCGAGGCCGGCATGATCGCGCTGCGCCGCTGGTTCGTGCTCGTTCCCGGTACCCACATCGAATCCCGGATGCGCAACGCCCTGTACGCCCGGCTGCAGGACCTGCCCGTGACCTTCCACGACCGCTGGCCGAGCGGGCAGCTGCTCTCCCGCGCCGTCAGCGACCTCAACATGATCCGCCGTTGGATCTCGTTCGGTCTGGTGCTGCTCGTGGTGAACTTCCTCACCATCATCGCCGGCGTGGTGATCCTCCTGTCGATGAACTGGATCCTCGGCGTGATCTTCCTGGTCTGCTCGATCCCGATCTGGATCTACGGCTACGTGTTCGAGGAGAAGTACTCCGTGATCGCGAGGCGCAGCCAGGACCAGTCCGGCGACCTGGCGACCGCCGTCGAGGAGTCGGTGCACGGCATCCGGGTGCTCAAGGCGTTCGGCCGTGGCAGCTTCGCGCTCAAGAGCTTCGCCAGCCAGGCGGAGGAGCTGCGCGGCACCGAGATCGAGAAGGCCCGCGCCATCGCCGGGATCTGGCTCTGGCTGCTGCTGGTGCCCGACGTCGCGTTCGCGCTTTGCCTGGTCTCCGGCGTCTGGCTGACCAGCCAGGGCCAGCTCAGCGTCGGCGAGCTGGTGGCGTTCTTCGCCACCGCCACCGTGCTGCGCTTCCCGGTGGAGTCGATCGGCTTCCTGCTGTCGATGACCTTTGACACCCGCACCGCCACCGACAGGTTCTTCGACATCCTGGACACGCCAAACACCATCACCGACCCGCCCCGCCCGGTCACGATCACCAGCCCGCGCGGCCGACTCGCGTTCGAGAACGTGCACTTCCGCTACGCGGACTCACCCGAACGGTTTCCCGACCTGCTCGACGGGGTGAACCTGGTGCTCGAACCCGGCGAGACCATGGCGCTGGTCGGTCTCACCGGCTCCGGCAAGTCCACCCTGACGGCGCTCACCACCCGGCTGTACGACGTGACGGATGGCTCGGTGACCCTCGACGGGGTCGATGTGCGGGCCCTCCGCCGCGACGAGCTGCGCCGGCACATCGCCATGGCGTTCGAGGACGCCACCCTGTTCTCGGCATCCGTGCGTGACAACGTGCTGCTGGGCCGCCCGGAGTTCGCCGAGCGCACCCCGGAGGCCGACGCGCTGGCCGAGGCGCTGCAGATCGCGCAGGCGGCGTTTGTGCACGACCTGCCCAACGGTGTCGACACCCTCGTCGGCGAAGAGGGCATGAGCCTTTCCGGCGGGCAGCGACAGCGCGTGGCGCTGGCCCGCGCCGTGGCCGCGGCACCCGCCGTCCTGGTGCTCGACGACCCGCTCTCCGCGCTGGACGTGAACACCGAGTCGCTGGTCGAGGCCGCCCTGCGCCGGGTGCTCGCGTCCACGACCGCCCTGATCGTGGCGCATCGCCCGTCCACGGTGATGCTCGCCGACCGGGTGGCGCTGCTCGAGGCGGGCAAGATCACCGCCGTCGGCACGCACTCCGAGCTGCTGGCCTCGAGCCCGCACTACAAGTTCGTCATCTCCAGCCTGGAGGACGAAGAACGACGAGAGTCCGAGCGAGCGGGAGAAGCACTGTGAGTGTCATCGGTGTCGAAGGCGAAGAGCGCCTCGACTACACCAAGGCCGAAAGCGCGCAGATCCGGCGCCGGTCGTTGCGCCTGCTCGGCTCGCTGCTGTTCCCGGTGCGCTGGTCGGTGGTCATGGCGATGCTCGTCGTCGTCGTGTCCACCGCCGCGCAGGTCGCCGGCCCGGCCCTGATCGCGTTCGGCATCGACAAGGGCCTGCCCGCCCTGCTCGAACAGGACTGGGTGCCGCTGGCGGCGACCGGGGCGATCTACCTGATCACCGGCATCACCGGGGCGCTACTGATCGCCTGGTACACCGTGCTCTCCGCCCGGATCAGCCAGGCCGTGCTCATCGACCTGCGGAAGCGCGTGTTCCTGCAGACCCAACGGCTGAGCCTCGAATTCCACGAGTCGTACACCTCCGGACGCATCATTTCCCGGCAGACCAGCGACCTGGATGCGATCAGGGAGCTGCTGGACTCCGGCATCAACCAGCTCGTGCAGGGCCTGCTCTACATGGCCTTCACCGGCATCGCCCTCTTCGCCCTCGACGGGGTCAGCGGGCTGGTGCTGCTCGTTGCACTCGTGCCACTGCTCGCGCTGACCCGCTGGTTCCAGGTGCGCTCGCAGCACCTGTTCCGCCAGTCCCGCACCGCGTCCGCGAGCCTGATCGTGCAGTTCGTCGAGACCATGACCGGCATCCGCGCGGTCAAGGCGTTCCGCACCGAGAAGCGCAACGAGGGTGTCTTCGGCAAGCTCGTCGAGTCGTACCGGCTGGTCAACGCCCGCGTTATCCAACTGTTCGGCGTGTTCGATCCCGGGCTGATCCTGATCGGCAACGTCACCGTCGCCGCGGTGCTGCTGGTCGGCGGCTTCCGCGTGGCCGACGGGCAGCTGGCCATCGGTGCGCTGCTCGCCGCGCTGCTGTACACCCGCCGGTTCTTCGACCCGATGGAGGAGATGGCGATGTTCTACAACTCCTACCAGTCGGCCGCAGCCGCGCTGGAGAAGATCTCCGGGGTGCTCGAGGAGCAGCCCGGTGTGCCCGACCCCGTCACGCCGGTGGACCTGTGGACCTCGAAGGGTGCCGTGCACTTCGACAACGTGCAGTTCGAGTACCAGGCCGACCGGGTCATCCTGCCGCACTTCAGCCTCACCCTGGAACCCGGGCAGACCATCGCCCTGGTCGGCTCGACGGGCGCCGGCAAATCGACCCTGGCGAAGCTGATCTCCAGGTTCTATGACCCGTCGCACGGCCGGGTGCTGTTGGACGGCGTCGACCTGCGCGACCTGCACCCCAAGGACCTGCGCCGGGCCATCGTGATGGTGACCCAGGAGGCGTACCTGTTCAGTGGCAGCGTCGCCGACAACATCGCGATCGGCAAACCGGATGCGACGCGGTCGGAGATCGAGGCGGCCGCGCGGGCCGTCGGCGCGCACGACTTCATCGTGGGCCTGCCCGGCGGGTACGACACCGACGTGAACAAGCGCGGCGGCAGGGTTTCCGCCGGCCAGCGTCAGCTGATCTCGTTCGCGCGGGCGTTCCTGGCCGACCCGGCGGTGCTGATCCTCGACGAGGCCACCAGTTCGCTGGACATCCCCAGCGAACGGCTGGTGCAGGAGGCTTTGCAGACGCTGCTCAGCGACCGCACCGCGGTGATCATCGCGCACCGCCTGTCGACCGTGGCGATCGCCGACCGGGTGCTGGTGATGGAGAACGGCGTCATCGTCGAGGACGGCACCCCCGACATGCTCATCTCGGGAACCGGCCGGTTCTCCCGACTGCACGCCGCCTGGCGCGAGTCCCTCGTCTGACCACTCGCGAACTGTCAGCCAAGTACCCGAAACTTGAGGCTTTCGGTGCTTGGGTCGCGGTTCGCGGGTGGTTTGAGTCGGGGGTGTTTCGGGGATGTTGAGGGTCGGGAACCACTTGCCGGGAACCGGCCCGACGCGCTTGACACTCCCTGGGCTGGCAGCGAATCTGGTGCCAGAGAACACAACCGCCGTGAACGAGCAGCCTCGTTTCCGAGCCGGCGCCGCACGGTCATCCGTAGGTGTCAGCCTGTCTGATCGGGGGATCACCCAGCATGGACTCAGTCACCATCGTGGGTGCGGGGGTGGTGGGCCACGCCAGTGCCGTCGCCCTCCGCGCCCACGGCTACACCGGCCGCATCACCGTGCTCGGCAGCGAACGCCACCGGCCCTACGACCGGCCGCCGCTCGGCCGCGGCTTCCTCACCGGGCAGACCACGATCGATGAACTGGCGCTCGAGGCCCCTCACGACGACCTCGACGCCGACTGGCGCCTGGGGGTCGCGGCCGTCGCGCTCGACGCGGCCACGCACCGGGTGACGCTGGCCAACGGCCGCACCGTCGACTCCGACGCCGTGGTGATCGCCACCGGCTCCGCCGCCCGCCGCATGGCGACCATGCCCCGCGGGGTGCACACGCTGCGCACCGTGGAGGACGCCCTGGCGCTCCGCGAAGAACTGCTGCCCGGCGCCCACCTGGTCGTGGTCGGCTCCGGGGTCGTCGGCCTCGAAGTGGCGTCGACCGCCCGTGACCTGGGTCTGCGGGTGACGGTGCTCGTCAGTAGCACGGATGCGCTCCACACGGCCTTCGGCGCCACCGTCGCCGGCGCCGTGTTCGGGCTGCACGAGCGCCGGGGCATCACCGTGCGCACCGACCTGCGGGTGACCGAGCTGATCGGCCCCGGCTGGGTGTCCGGGGTGCGGCTGAGCAGCGGGGAAGAGATCGGAGCCGACCTGGTGCTGCTGGACATCGGCGCGGTGCCGCTGGTCGGCTGGCTCGGCGGCTCCGCACTCGACCCGGGTGGCCGGGACCTGCACGGCGGGGTGGTCGCCGACGCGGCCGGCGGCACCGGCGTGCCCGGGATCGTCGCGGTCGGTGATTGTGCGGCCTGGCTTGACCCGGAAACCGGGGCGCACCGCCGCATCGCGCACTTCAGCGACACCCGCAACCGACCGTCGATCGCCATGGCCGCGCTGCTCGGGGTCGACCCGGGCGGGGCGGGGGCGCCCGCCACGCTGACCTCGGAGCAGGCCGGCGCCCTGGTGCAGTTCGCCGGCCGGGTGCACGGTGGCGAGTCGATGACGATCGAGGCGGGCGGGGTCGACACCGGCGACCTGCTGGCCGTCTACCGCCGTGGCGAGACGCCGGTGGCGGTGCTGGGCATCGACCAGCCCGGGCGGGTCGAGGAGTGGCGGACCCGGTTGCTCGAGCTCAGCCTGAGCCTCACCGACACCGACACCGACACCGACGCCCACATTGACACTGCCGGGCCGGCCGGCCCTGTCAGGGACGCCAGCGCGCTCGGCTGAGGTCCACCCTGTAGCCGGACTCCGGCTCGGGACCGGGCAGCAACGGTGTCTGCTCGGCCCGGTAGTGCACCAGCGCCCGGCTCTCGTGGCCGATCGGCGGATGCCCACCGGCGCGGATCACCCGCCACCACGGCGCATCCGACCCGAATTGCGCCATCGTCTGGCCCACCACCCGGGCGGCGCGGGAGCCGAGGGCGGCGGCGACGTCGCCATAGGTCATCACCCGGCCGGGTGGGATCGCCTCGACGACGTCGAGCACGGCCTCCACGAACGGGCTGGCCGGGTTGAGGCGCACCGGCTAGAGGGTGAGCGCGCCGATGACCTCACCGAACTCGGTTTCGCCGATGTCGACGAAGCCGATGCGGTGGAAGAAGGCCTCAGGGCCGTCCTCGCCGGGCTCCCAGATCACCGTGATGCGGTCGAAACCGCGGTGACGGGCCTCTTCGGCGAGGGCATCGGCGGCGAACTTGCCCACACCCATGCCCTGGGCCTCGGCGTCGACGTTGATCCGCCAGATGCAGGCGCGGAATTCCTCCTGGGCGGATTCGGGGTCGAAATTACCGTGGATGAACCCGGCGACCTCGCCGTCGAGCAATACGACACGCTGCCAGGCGGTGGCCGGGTTGATCACGGATGCGGCGACCGAATACGAGACCGGCGCGATGAATTGCTCCTGACCGGGCTTGAGGCTCAGATTATTGGCCGCGACGATGTTGCGCGCGGACAGTTCTTCAAGTCGGAGTTCAGGCATACACCCAAGGCTATCGCCCGGCCACGGCGGCAGGTAGTCGGGTTTGTGGGGGACTCGGCGACCGTCACCGAAACGCCGGCCAACTGTCTCGATGTCGAGACAGTTACCGCCCTCGGCTAGGATTGTTGACGGCCACCACGCCCCGACTCACTGAGGAGAATCCATTGTCGAAGATCAAGGTTGCAGGTACTGTCGTCGAGCTTGACGGGGACGAGATGACCCGCATCATCTGGCAGGCCATCAAGGACTCCCTGATTCACCCGTACCTCGACATCGACCTCGAGTACTACGACCTCTCGATCCAGAAGCGTGACGAGACCGACGACCAGATCACCGTCGACGCGGCTCACGCCATCCAGAAGCACGGCGTCGGCGTCAAGTGCGCCACCATCACCCCGGACGAGGCCCGGGTCGAAGAATTCGGCCTGAAGAAGATGTGGGCGTCGCCCAACGGCACCATCCGCAACATCCTCGGCGGCACCATCTTCCGTGAGCCGATCATCATCTCCAACATCCCGCGCCTGGTGCCGGGCTGGAACAAGCCGATCATCATCGGCCGCCACGCGTTCGGCGACCAGTACCGCGCCACCAACTTCCGTTTCGAGGGCGAAGGCACCCTCACCATGACCTTCACCCCGAAGGACGGCGGCGACCCGCAGCAGTTCGAGGTCTTCCAGGCGCCGGGCAGCGGTGTGGCCATGGGCATGTACAACCTCGACAAGTCGATCATCGACTTCGCCCGCGCCTCGCTCAACTACGGCCTGGAGCGCAACTACCCGGTCTACCTGTCGACCAAGAACACCATCCTCAAGGCGTACGACGGCCGGTTCAAGGACATCTTCCAGGAGATCTTCGACACCGAGTTCAAGGACCGCTTCGAGGCCGCCGGCCTCACCTATGAGCACCGCCTGATCGACGACATGGTCGCATCGGCGATGAAGTGGGAGGGCGGTTACGTCTGGGCCTGCAAGAACTACGACGGCGACGTGCAGTCCGACACCGTCGCGCAGGGCTTCGGCTCGCTCGGCCTGATGACCAGCGTGCTCTCCACCCCCGACGGCAGCGTCGTCGAGGCCGAGGCCGCGCACGGCACCGTGACCCGGCACTACCGCCAGCACCAGCAGGGCAAGCCCACCTCGACCAACCCGATCGCGTCGATCTACGCCTGGACCCGCGGCTTGTCGCACCGCGCCAAGCTCGACGGCAACCCGGCGCTCGCCGAGTTCGCGCACACCCTCGAGGATGTGGTCGTGAAGACCGTCGAGAGCGGCAAGATGACCAAGGACCTCGCGCTGTTGGTCGGCCCGGACCAGGGCTACCTCACCACCGAGGAGTTCCTGGCCGCGATCGCCGAGAACCTGCAGACCCGCCTGGCCTAACCCGCCCGCCCGCACCCGAAAAGGCCCCGTCGATCCGGCGGGGCCTTTTCTGCGCCCAACTGTCGCCGAAACGGACAAATGTGCCCGGTACGCCGGGCGCAATTGTCCGCACCGGGAACAGTTGGCCCGACGGGTACGGCGACAAGCGGAGGCTCACCTTGCTGGTGCCTACGGGCATCCGAGGTGACAATGGAGCCATGTCCACGCTCACGGGAGCATTCCGCCGGTATCCGGTTGTGGCGGCAACCATCCTCATCGGCCTGCTCGGACTGCTGCTGTGGGCCGCCGGGCTGACGGTCGCCGTGCAGTGGCTGTTCTCCGCCCTCGGCCTGGTCGTGGTCGGCATCCAGGGCGTCGGCATGATCAAACGGATGCGCCAGGGCTCGTTCGGCGTGGACCTGCTGGCGATCATGGCCATCATCGCGACCATCCTGGTGGGCGAGTACGTGGCCACCCTGCTGATCGTGCTGATGCTCTCCGGCGGCGCCGCGCTCGAGGACTACGCCGCGGGGCGGGCCCAGCGGGAGCTGAACGCCCTGCTCGACCGGGTGCCGCAGATCGCGCACCTGCTGCGGGGCGGCTCCTCCGACGTTGACGACGTGCCGGCCACCCTGGTGCAGATCGGCGACCTGCTGCTGGTGCGGCCCGCCGAGATCGTACCCGTGGACGCCGACCTGGTCTCCGCCTCGGCCGCGTTCGACGAGTCCTCGCTGACCGGCGAGAGCCTGCCCGTTGAGCGGCACGCGGGCGACCCTGTGCTCAGCGGTTCCATCAACGGGCAGGCCGCAGCGACAGTGCGCGCCACCGCCCTGGCCGCCGACAGCCAGTACCAGCAGATCGTGGCGCTGGTGGCGGAGGCCGCCGCGAGCAAGGCCCCGGTCGTGCGCCTCGCCGACAGGTACGCGGTGCCGTTCACCGCGGGGGCGCTGCTGATCGCCGGCCTGGCCTGGTTCGTCTCCGGTGACCCGGTGCGTTTCGCCGAGGTGCTCGTGGTCGCCACCCCGTGCCCGCTGCTGCTCGCCGCCCCGGTGGCGTTCATGGGCGGGATGAGCCGGGCGGCCCGGAACGGCATCATCGTCAAGGGCGGGGGAGTGCTCGAGAAACTCGCCCGCGCCAATACTGTGGTCTTCGACAAAACCGGCACCCTCACCTACGGCACGCCGGCCATCGCCCGGGTCTGCCCGGAGGACCCGTTCAGCGAGGACGAGCTGCTCAGCCTGGCCGCGTCGGCCGAGCAGTACTCGTCGCACGTGCTCGCCGCATCCGTCATCACCGCCGCCGAAACGCGCGGCCTCGCGCTGCAGCGCACCGAGTCGGCCGTGGAGGTGCCCGCGCACGGCGTCACGGCCCGGTTCGGCGACCAGGAGGTGGTCGTAGGAAAGCTGTCGTTTGTGGCCGAGCACGCCCCGGATGCCTACCCGGCCGACCTGTACGGCGGCGAACTGGCCATCTACCTGGCCGTGGACGGCCGGTACGCGGGCTGCATCGTCGCCAGCGACCAGGTGCGCGACAACGCCCGCGCCACCATCGCGGCGCTCGAGCGGCTGGGCGTGCGCGAATCCGTGATGCTCACCGGCGACACCCGGCCGACCGCGAACCACATTGCCCGGCTGGTGGGCATCACCAGGGTGCGGGCGGACTGCCTGCCGGCCGACAAGGTCGACGCCGTGCGGGCCATCCGGGAGCGGCCGGTGATCATGGTCGGCGACGGCGTCAACGACGCGCCCGTGCTCGCCGTGGCCGACGTGGGCATCGCGATGGGCGCCAAGGGGTCCACCGCGGCCAGCGAATCGGCGGATGCCGTGATCCTGCTCGACGACCTGTCCCGCGCCGCCCGGGCCGTCGCAATCGGCCGGGACACCGTGCGGATCGCCCTGCAGAGCATCTGGCTCGGCATCGCGCTCAGCATCGGCCTGATGATCGCCGCCGCGTTCGGGCTGATCCCCGCCACCGTGGGCGCGTTGCTGCAGGAGCTGGTGGACCTGGCCACCATCCTCAACGCGCTGCGGGCCATCGGCGGGCGCCGCGACGTGCGGGCCCGCGGGGTGGCCGCCCGAATTCCCGCGGCCACACAGCCGGTGCCCACCCGCTGACTCTGGCGATCTTCCAGGGGCCCGCGAGCGCCTAATCTGGAGGGATGCGACGCATCCGTTTGCCGTTCGGGCCCACCACCAGCCGAACGGCTAACGAACCCCGCCTCGGCCGGGATGTCTATGTGCTCGGTGTGATCGCGTTCTTCGTCATGGTGGGCTTCGGCGTCGTGGTGCCGGTACTGCCGGTGTACGTGAAGAGCTTCGGCGTGGGCAACCTCGAGATCGGCGCGGTGGTGTCGGCGTTCGCCCTGATGCGCTTCGTCGCCAGCCCGGTCTGCGGCAAGCTCATCGACTGGGCCGGCGAACGCACCATCCTCGCCGTGGGCATCGGCATCGTGGCGGTCTCCAGCGGCCTGGTCGGCATCGCCGGCAGCTACCCGCAACTGCTGCTGCTGCGGGGAGTGGGCGGCATCGGCTCGGCGATGTTCACCGTCGCGGCGATGACCCTGCTGCTGCGCACCACCGCGCCGGGCATCCGCGGCCGCGCCGTGGGTTTCTACCAGGGCGGCTTCCTCATCGGCGGAATGGCCGGGCCGGCGCTCGGCGGCCTGCTCGCCACCATCTCGCTGACCGCGCCGTTCTTCTTCTACGCCGGCACCCTCGCCGTGGCCGGGGTGATCGGGCTGGTTCTGCTGCAGCCGGCCACGCGCGCCGGCGCCGGCTTGACGGGCGCTCCGACACCGATGCTCCCGCTCCGCAGCGTGCTCCGCGACCCCCGGTTCCGCGCCGCCTGCCTGGCCAACTTCTCCCAGGGCTGGTCGTCGTTCGGGGTGCGCGGCGCCCTGGTGCCGGTGCTCGTCGTCGAGGTACTCAAGGGACCGAGCGCCTGGACCGGAATCGCGTTCGCCGTCGCCGCGGTCGCGCAGACCCTTGCTCTGGCGCCCGCGTCCAGGTTCGTCGACACCGTCGGACGGAAACCTGCCATCATCGGCGCTTTCCTGGTGGCGGCCGTGACGATCACGGCGATCCCATTCGCCCCGAACATTTGGCTGCTCACCGCGCTGCTCTGTGTCTACGGCGTCGCCGCGGCATTCATGGGCACCGCGCCGGCGGCATCCGTCGGCGACGCGGCCGGCACCGCGGGTGGCCGCCCGGTGGCGATCTTCTCGATGTTCTCCGACTTCGGCGCCATCGTCGGCCCCCTCGTGGCGGGCCTGCTCGCCGACACCGTCTCGTACCCGGCCGCGTTCCTGCTCGGCGGGCTGCTCTTCGTCGCCACCTCCCTCTACGCCCTGCGGATGCCCGCCGGCCTGCCCGCGCACCCCGCCGCCGAGCCGCCGGTCACCGACGCCGTCGACCGCTGAGCCGCACAACTCCTGCAGACCCTGCCCGGTCGAGTAGCCAGCGGCAGCCGTCGGTCCTACGGTGGGGGCATGGCCTACCTCGAGGTGCCCGTGCCGGCCGATCTGGCCCCGGACGTGTTGCGGCTGTGGTACCTCGAGCAGCCCGCGGAGCAACGCTACGAGCGCATCTTCCCGCAGCCCGCCCTGCACCTGATCCTTAACCTGTCCGACCCGTATCGGGTATTCGACCTGGAGACCGGCGCGGCGCGCACGCTCGGGGCGGGCTTCCTGTCCGGGCTGCAGCCACGGTTCCTGATGACCCAGAGCCCGTCGGCGATCCGGCACGTCGCCGCCGAGCTGGCGCCGTTCGCCGCCGCCAGGTTCCTCGATCTGCCCGCCGACGAGCTGACCGGCACCGTGCGAGAGAGCCAGGGGTTGCTCGGTGACACCGACGCGCTGCGGCAGACCGCGCGGCGGGCCCCCGACCCGGCGGTGGCGGTGGCGCTGCTGATCGACCACCTGCGCGCCCGGCGACGGCCAGGCTCGGCGCCGCCGGCGGTGCTGCGGGCCTGGGCCGGCATCCACCAGAACCCGGATGCGCCGGTGCCGAAGATCGCGGCGGCCGCCGGGCTCAGCCACCACCGCCTGATCGACGACTTCAAGTCCTGGTGCGGGGTCACCCCCAAGGCCTACGCGGACATCGTCCGGTTCCGCCAGTTCATCCAGGCACTGCCGTTGCAGGGGCCGATGCCCAGCTGGGCCGATCTGGTGGCCACGTCCGGGTACTACGACCAGCCCCATTTCATCAGGGTCTTCCGGGCGTTCACGGGCTTCTCGCCCAGCCGGTACCTCGACATCGTCACCCGCTTCGGTGTGGACTACGCCGCCTTCGTGCCGCTGGATGAGCCGGAGGGTGTGCCGTCGCCGACGGTGCCGGAATTTTCTACAAGACGCACCGCGCCCTGATGGTTAGCGTGACAGTGTCCCGGAGTGGCCGGGACCAGGTATCCCGGGAGTAGACATGGACGTGTCATTCAACTGGCTGGCGGTCGCGCTGGCCGCACTCTCGTCGTTCGTGATCGGCGGGCTCTGGTACTCGGTGGTGTTCGCCCGCCCGTGGCAGCGCGCTGCGGGCGTCACCGACGAACAGCTGAGGCACGGCACCGCGCGGGTCTTCATCGGTTCGGCGATCCTGGCGATCGTCATGGCGATCAGCCTGGCCGTGTTCATCGGCTCGAACGGGCCGGGCTTCGGCACGTTCGCCGGATTCGCGACCGGCTCGACATTCGTGGCCGCAGCCTTCGGCGTGAACTACCTGTTCGAACGGAGAAGCCTCGTGCTGTTCGCCATCAACGGGTCGTACAACGTGGTGTCCTTCACCGTGATGGGCGCCATCATCGGTCTGCTGCAGTAACGCTCAGGCGCCGAGCTCCTTGCGGCCGGAGAGCACACCGCTGACGGTGGCCACCACCGCGAAGACGCCGGCAACAATCGGCTGGCCCAGGTCCCACCAGGCCAACGCCGCGGCGCCGAACACGAAGATCTCCACGATCGCCTTGCCGAACGGGTCGAGCCGGAACACGGCCTTGGGCGAGCGGAACAGCGCCCAGACCAGGACCGCGAAGGCCGGCGCGAGGATGCCCACCAGGATGCCCGGCCACGGCAGCGGCCAGGCCAGGAACCCCCAGAGCGCCAGGCTCACGAAGGCGAACAGTTCAAGCACAAAACGCAGGATGTCGTTGGCGCCGATGGTCGGGGTGGGGCGGGTGTCGTTCACCCGCCAATCCTACCGACCGGGCTACTTGAAGATGATGGTGCGTGCTCCGTCGAGCAGCACCCGGTTCTCGGCGAACCACTTCACCGCCTGGGTGAGGGTGCGGCTCTCCTCGTCCTGACCGATCGCGACGAGTTCGGCGGGGGTGCGGGAGTGATCCACGCGCACGACGTTCTGCTCGATGATCGGACCCTCGTCCAGGTCGCTGGTGACGAAGTGCGCCGTGGCGCCGATGAGCTTCACACCGCGGGCGTGGGCCTGCTTGTACGGGTTGGCCCCCTTGAAGCCGGGCAGGAACGAGTGGTGGATGTTGATCGCGCGGCCCTCGAGATACGCGCACAGCTCGGGGGAGAGGATCTGCATATACCGGGCCAGCACCACCAGTTCGATGTCGTTCGCCTCGACGGCGTCGACCACGCGAGCCTCGAACGCGGCCTTGCTGGCCGCATCCGTGATCGGCAGCGATTCGAACGGCACGCCATAGAACCCGACCAGGTCGCGCAGGGTGCCGTGGTTGCTGAGCACCAGTGGCACCTCGACGGCCAGCTGGCCGCCGCGCTGGCGGAAGAGCAGGTCGTTGACGCAGTGCCCGGCGGTGGAGGCCAGCACCAGGGTGCGCAGCGGCCGCCCGACAACGTCGATGACGGATGCCATGGCGTACCGCTCGATGATCGGCGCGAGCGCGGCCTGCAGTTCGTCGCGGTTCGCGGGGGACTCCACCTGCAGACGGATGAAGAACCGGCCGGTGTCGGCGCTGGAGAACTGCTGGCTCTCGGTGATGTTGCCACGGGCCTGAACGATCGCGCCGCTGACGGCGTGCACGATACCGGGCTGGTCGGGGCAGACGAGGGTGACGACCAGGTGGTGGTGGTGCACGGGAGCCGGAAGACTGGGGTTCATCGAACCAGATTACCGGGACTGCCGGTGCACACCGGCATCAGCGGCCGGCCGGCCGGTTACGCCGGGCGACCCTGTCGTTTGCGGGCTCACTCGGCTAAGCTAGTCCGTGGTCGGCGGAATCTCACCGGCCCCGGGCGCGCACGTCGGCGCGCACCGCTTGAAGAACCGCGCAGCCAGCCGTGACAGCCGCTGGCCTCGGGCAAGCGGCATCCTGTCTGTGAGCCACAGCACCCATGTCATTCACCGCGCCCATCACGCTGCCATCGACCGGCGTTCCCGGTCCGAACGAAAAAGCCCCCAGCGGACCGTTCCCCTGGATCGGCCTGATCGCCCTCTCCGCCGCTGTGTTCCTCTCGGTCACCTCGGAGATGCTGCCCACCGGCTTGCTGCCGGAAATGAGCAGCTCGCTCGGCGTGAGCCAGTCCCAGGTCGGGCTGCTCGTGTCCTGGTTCGCCTTCACCGTCGTGATCACCAGCACACCGCTGGCGTTGCTGACCCGCCGGATGCCCAGGCACGGGCTGATCCTGATGGTCCTGGTCGTGTTCGCGCTGAGCAACGTGCTCACCGCGATCGCCCCCGACTACACCTTCGTGGTGATCTCCCGGGTGATCGGCGGGCTGGCGCACGGCCTGTTCTGGGGCGTGGTCGGCGCGTACTCCGCGCACCTCGTGCCCAGGGACCAGATCGCCCGCGCGGTTTCGATCACCATCGCCGGCGGCACACTGGCGTTCGTCTTCGGGGTGCCGCTGGGCACCTTCCTCGGCCACTTGCTCGGCTGGCGGCTCTCGTTCGTGGTGCTCGCCGGGCTGATGCTCGTGGGCGCCGTGGTGATCTGGAGGTTCCTGCCCAAGGTCGACCACTACAACGCCAAGCCGGCACAGCCCGTGACGACGGCCACCGGCACGGTCACGCTGCCCGCGAAGCTGCCGCGGGATGCCACGATCGGCGCCGTCGCGCTGGTCTGCGTGATCACGGCGCTGACCATGATCGGGCACTACACCTTCTACACCTACATCGCCCCGTTCCTCAGCGACACCCTCGGCGTGGGCAGCGACGCCGTGGCACCCCTGCTCTTCGCCTACGGCATCGCCGGGGCGATCGGCCTGTTCATCAGCGGGGTGGTGTTCAGCAAGCGCCCGCAGCTGGGCCTGGTGCTCGGCCTGGCGGTCACCGCCGTCAGCGTGAGCGTGCTGGCACTGTCCACCGAGGTGCTGCCCGTGGCGATCATCGCGTTCCTGGTCTGGGGCCTGGCGTTCGGCTCATTCCCGCCGCTGCTGCAGACCCGGCTGCTGCACACCGCGTCGGTGCGCATCCGCGACACCGCCAGCGCCGTGTACACCACGGCGTTCAACATCGGCATCGGCCTGGGCGCGTTCGTGGGAGCGTTCCTGCTGGACCGGGTGGGGCTCGGCACGGTGCCGTTCGTGTACGTGGCCATCATCCTGCTGTCCCTGGCCCTGGTGCTGTTCAGCGACATCGTCATCCGCCGACGCCGCGCCGTCTGAGCCCCGCCGCAACTGGTGCCGAAACGGACAAGTGCGCCCGGCGTACCGGGTGCACTTGTCCGCACGGGCAACAGTTGGCGGGGCGGACCGGCCTAGCGTTTGGCGGTGGGCAGCGGCGGCCGAGCTGCCGCGATCTCGAGGATCCGGCCACGGCAGGCGAACCAGCCCAGGATCAGCGCCGGGATGATCAGGCCGAGCGAGCTGATGGTGAGGGTGCCGACCGGCCAGTCGAACGCCATCAGCACGAGCACCGTCGCGAGGAAGGCCAGCGTGAGGTACCCGGTGAACGGGGCTCCGGGCATCCGGAACGCCGGCCGGGTGAGGATGCCCGCCTTCGCCCACGCCTGCAACCGCAGCTGGCAGAGCACGATCATGCCCCAGGCGCTGATGATGCCGATCGCGGCCATGTTCAGCACGATCTCGAACGCCTCGTCGGGAACAAGCGCGTTCAGGGCCACGCCGAGCAGGGTGACGACACCGGTGAGCAGGATGCCGCCGAACGGCACCCCATTGCGGCTCACCTTGTCGGCGAACCGGGGGGCCGACCCGGCCAGGGACATCGACCGGAGGATGCGTCCGGTGGAATACAGGCCGGCATTCAGTGAGGACAGCGCTGCGGTGAGGACAACGAGGTTCATGATCACGTCGACGCCCTCGACACCGATCGAACCGAAGAACGTCACGAAGGGGCTCACGCCGGCCTCGTATGCCGTGTACGGCAACAACAGCGAGAGCAACAGGACCGACCCGACGTAGAAGACCGCGATGCGCACGATCACCGTGTTGATGGCCTTGGGCATCACCTTCTCGGGGTTCTCGGTCTCGCCGGCGGCCGTGCCGATCAGTTCGATCGAGGCGTAGGCGAAGACCACGCCCTGCACCACGAGCACCGACGCGAGCAGGCCGTTGGGCAGCCAGCCGCCGTTGTCGGCGATCAGGGAGAAGCCCACCGTCGCGCCTTCCACCGGGGTGCCGAAGATGACCATCCAGGTGCCCACGATCAGGAACACCACGATGGCGACGACCTTGATCAGGGCGAACCAGAATTCCAGCTCACCGAACACCTTCACCGAGAGCAGGTTGAGGCCCAGCACCACGGCGAGGGCCAGCAGCGCGAACAGCCACTGTGGCACGTCGCCGAACGGGGCCCAGTACTTGCCGAAGAAGTTCATGTACAGCGCCACCGCGGTCACGTCCACAATCGCGGTCATCACCCAGTTCAGCCAGTACAGCCAGCCGGTCACGAACGCGGTCTTCTCCCCGAAGAACTCCCGCGCATACGACACGAAGGAGCCGGAGGTCGGCCGGTGCAGCACCAGCTCGCCGAGCGCCCGCAGGATCAGGAACGCAAAAAAGCCGCAGATCGCGTACACGAACACCAGGGCGGGACCGGCGATGGCCAGCCGGCCGCCCGCGCCGAGGAACAGGCCGGTGCCGATGGCGCCGCCGATCGCGATCATCTGCACGTGCCTGGCCTTGAGGCCCTTGTGCAGGCCCTGGTCCTCGTGCACGCTCAGGGCGTCGTCGATGTGCTCGAGCGGGGTTTCCTCGTGGCCGGAGCGGTGCGGGGTGGCGCTGGTGCGTGCGGGCGAGTTCTCGGGGCGGTCTGGCCCTGTGGTGCGAGTGGTCACGTGGAGCATCCGATCTGGGGTTTGCGGCAACACTAGTCGACGGATGCTCAACGGTCAGGGTCGAAAGACCCCTCCTGTAGACTGGGCAGCGACACTCTGACCGTAGAGACGACACTCTTTTACAGAGAGCCGGGAGGCCCCATGGCGACAATTCTCCTGGTCTTCCTGCTCGTTTCCGTTCTCACTCCCACGCTCACCCGCCTGATCGGGTTGCGCGTTTTTTATGTCGTGGCCATCCTGCCCACTGTGGCGTTCGGCTACACCCTCACCCAGACGAGCGTGGTCACCGTCGGCGGCGCCGTCACCCAGAGCCTGCCGTGGATCCCGCAGCTGGGCATCAGTCTGTCCTTCCGGGTGGATGCGCTCGCGTGGCTGCTGGCCCTCGTCGTCACCGGTGTCGGTGCGCTGGTGCTCATCTATTGCGCTCGCTACTTCGACGCCGACGAGCCCAGCCTGGGCCGGTTCGCCGCGCTGCTGCTCGCCTTCGCCGGAACCATGTACGGTCTGGTCACCGCTGACGACATCCTGGTGATGTTCATGTTCTGGGAGATCACCAGCGTGCTTTCCTACCTGCTGATCGGGCACTACACGACCAAACGGGAAAGCCGCGGTGCCGCCCTGCAGGCCCTGCTGGTGACCACCTTCGGCGGCCTGGTGATGCTCATCGGCGTTGTGATGATCTCCGTCGACGCCGGCACCACCTCGCTGGCCGCGATCGTCGCCGAACCCAGCGGGACCCCGATCGCGATCTGGGCGGTGCTGCTGATCCTGGTCGGTGCGCTGTCGAAGTCGGCTCTGATCCCGTTCCACTTCTGGCTTCCCGCCGCGATGGCCGCGCCCACCCCGGTGAGCGCCTACCTGCACGCCGCCGCGATGGTGAAGGCCGGCATCTACCTCACCGCCCGGTTCGCGCCTGGCTACGCGGACTCGCCGGGCTGGTTGCCGGTGCTGGTCACCATCGGCATCTGGACCATGCTCGTCGGCGCCTGGCGGTCGCTGCGCCAACACGACATCAAGCTGATGCTCGCCTACGGCACCGTCAGCCAGCTCGGCTTCCTCATGGTCGTCGTCGGCTTCGGCACCCGCGACGCTGCCCTCGCCGGGGCGGCGCTGCTGCTCGCCCACGCGCTGTACAAGGCCACCCTGTTCCTCGTGGTCGGCATCATCGACCACCGCGCCGGTACCCGCGACTGGCGCAAGCTCTCGGGGATCGGCCGCCGCGAACCGACGCTCGCCGCCATCGCCCTCATCGCCGTCGCGTCGATGGCCGGCCTGCCGCCGCTCCTGGGTTTCGTCGCCAAGGAGTCGGTGTTCACCGCGTTCCTCGAGGCCGGCCTGGCCGGCGACGGCTGGGGCTGGATCGCCCTGGCCGGTACCGCGCTCGGTTCGGTGCTCACCGTCGCCTACAGCGCCAAGTTCTTCTGGGGCGCGTTCGGCACCCACCCGGTGATCAGCGACACCCCCCTGCACGCCAGTCGGTGGGACTTCGCTCTGGCCCCCGGCATCCTCTCGGTCGCCACCGTGCTGCTGGGCCCATTCGTTATGCTGCTCGACCCGATGCTGGCCGCGTACGCCGACACCGTGCCCGGCGGCGGCGATTACCACCTGGCGCTCTGGCACGGGTTCGAACCGGCCCTGTTGCTCAGCACGATCGTGGTGCTGCTGGGCCTGGTCATTTTCGCCCAGCGCAAGCGGGTGGCCCGCTGGCAGGCCGCCGTGCCCGCCTGGGTGGACGCCGGCCACGGCTATGGCCACACCGTGCGATTCATCGACAGGGTGGCCGCCCGCACCACCCACCTCGCCCAGCGAGGCGGTCTGCCGCAGTACCTGTCCACCATCCTCGTGGTGTTCGTGCTCGCGCTGGGCGCGGCGTCCTTCGTCAACCGCACCTGGCCCGACGCCATCGTGCTCTGGGACTACCCGGGGCAGGTGATCATCGGCCTGGTCATGATCATCGCCACCGTGATGGCCGCCAGGGTCGGGCAGCGGATGACCGCGGTGCTGCTGGCCGGCGTCACCGGCTACGGCCTGGTCGCCCTGTTCGCCTTCCACGGCGCCCCCGACCTGGCGCTCACCCAGGCGCTCGTCGAATCGATCACCCTCGTGGTCTTCGTGCTCGTGCTCCGCCGGCTGCCCAGCCGCATCGCCGAGCACAACCGCCCGATGCACCGTCGCCGGCGGGCGATCATCGGCGCCCTCGTTGGCATCGTGATGGGCACCATCGCGGTCATCTCCCTCGGCGCCCGCCAGGCGCAGAGCATCGCCGCGGAACTGCCCAGGCTGGCCGTCGAAGAGGGCCACGGCAACAACATCGTCAACGTGATGCTCGTCGACATCCGGGCCTGGGACACCATGGGCGAGATCTCAGTGCTCATCGTGGTGGCCACCGGCGTCGCGAGCCTGCTGTTCGTGTCCGGTCGCAGCACAGAAATGCCCAGGCTCCGCGAGTCCCGCAAACGCCGCGAGCCGAAGAACCGCCGCCGCGTCGTGGCCGACCCGCACGCGAGCTCCGCCGGCCACGCCGTGACCCGCCAGTCCTGGCTGCTCGGCGGTCGCACCCAGTCGGCCGAGAACCGGTCGATCATCATCGAGGTGCTGGTGCGGCTGCTGTTCCACCCGGCCATCATCGTGTCGATCTACCTGCTCTTCGCCGGCCACAACCTGCCCGGCGGCGGCTTCGCCGGCGGCCTGCTGGCGGGCTTGGCCCTGGTGGCCAGGTACCTGGCCGGCGGCCGGTACGAATTGGGCGAAGCCGCCCCGATCGACCCGGGCAAAATCCTGGGACTCGGCGTGGTGCTCGCCGTCGGCACGGCCGTGGGATCGCTGTTCGTCACCGGGATCCCGCTGGAGTCGGCGTACTTCGAGGCGGACCTGCCGGTGCTCGGCCACCTCTCCTTCGGCACCTCCAGCATCTTCGACATCGGCGTGTACCTCGTGGTCATCGGCCTGGTCCTCGACATCCTCCGCAGCCTCGGCAGCGAGATCGACCGGCAGAGCGAACTCGACGAACCCGGCGACGACGGAGAAGACCACTCCACCGTGCCACCGATGGGCAACGCCTCCAGCGACGCCGGCGACGCTCTCGGCTTCGACGCGTCGTCGGAGTGGACCCCCGCCGAGGCGCCCGCGCCCGGCACCGGACCTGACACGGCCCCGATCACTCAGCCGGCCGGCGAGAGCCGTAACGCACCGGAAGGAGACCGGCGATGAGCGCCTCCCTGACCCTGGTGATCGTGATGGCGGTGATGTACGCCGCGGGCATCTACATCATGCTCGAGCGCAGCCTCACCCGGGTGCTGATCGGATTCCTGCTCGTGGGCAACGCCACCAACCTGCTCATCTTCATCATGAGCGGCCGGCCCGGCAGCTCACCGATCGTCACCGGCACGTCCCTGGACGACACCATGGCAGACCCGGTGCCGCAGGTGCTGATGCTCACCGCGATCGTGATCAACTTCGGCATCACCGCACTGCTGCTCGCGCTGATCTACCGGTCCTGGTGGCTGGCCCAGCTCGGCGACGAGGGCGACACCCTCACCGACGAGCACGCCGCGGAGACCTCCGGGGATTCCGAGGTCACCTTCCGCTCCTCCACCGACGACGAGGCCGCCGTGCAGGCGTCGCTCGACGCCAGCGAGGACGGCAGCGACGACGACAGCAGCGGAGCCGACAACACCGGCAACAGCGACCGGGAGGCCGGCACCTGATGAACATACTCGTGCCCCTCGTGGTCGCCATCCCGCTGCTCGGCGCCGCGCTCACCCTCGCCCTCGGCCGCCGCTCGCGCTACCAGGTGGCGGTGAGCGTGTTCTCGCTGGCGGCCGTCGTGGTGATCAGCGCCATCCTGCTGGTGCTCGTCGACCAGCAGGGACCCGCCGTGGTGCACGTGGGCGACTGGCAGGCGCCGTGGGGCATCGTGCTCGTCGTCGACAGGTTGTCGGCGATCATGCTCATAGTCTCGGCGCTGATGCTGCTGGGCGTGCTGCTCTTCGCCGTCGGCCAGGGCATCGTGGAGGGCGACCAAGAGACCCCGGTGTCGATCTTCCACCCCACCTACCTGGTCCTGGCGGCAGGGCTGTTCAACGCGTTCATCGCCGGTGACCTGTTCAACATGTACGTGGGCTTCGAGATGCTGCTCTCGGCCAGTTACGTGCTGCTCACCCTCGGCGGCACCGGTGCACGCATCCGCGCCGGCGTGACCTACATCGTCGTGAGCCTGGTCTCCTCGATCCTGTTCCTCTCCGCCATCGCCCTGATCTACGGCGCCACCGGCACCGTCACGCTGGCGCTGCTGGCCGAACGCATCCCGGAGCTGCCCGGCGACGTGCAGCTGATCCTCGGGCTGATGCTGCTCATCGCCTTCAGCGTCAAGGCGGCGGTGTTCCCGCTCTCGTTCTGGTTGCCGGACTCCTACCCGACGGCGCCGGCCCCGGTCACGGCGGTGTTCGCCGGACTGCTCACCAAGGTGGGCGTCTACGCGATCCTGCGCACCCAGACGCTGCTCTTCCCCGACAACCGACTGCAGGTGCCGCTGATGATCGTGGCCCTGCTCACCATGGTCATCGGCATCCTCGGCGCGCTGGCCCAGGCCGATATCAAACGACTGCTCTCGTTCACCCTGGTCAGCCACATCGGCTACATGATCTTCGGCATCGCCATCGGCACCGAGGCGGCGATCGGGGCCACCATCTACTACGTCGTGCACCACATCATGATCCAGACGACACTGTTCCTGTGCGCCGGGCTTATCGAGCGCATTGGCGGCACCACCTCGCTGGCCAGGCTCGGCGGGATGCTCAAGGCCGCCCCGTTCGTCGCCATCCTGTTCTTCATCGGGGCGATGAACCTCGGCGGCATCCCGCCGTTCTCCGGCTTCCTCGGCAAGGTAGCCCTGTTCGACGCGGGCGTGCAGGTCGGCGGGGGCCTGAACTACCTGCTGCTCGCCGGCGGTGCGGCGACGTCGCTGCTGACCCTGTACGCGCTGGCCCGGGCTTGGAACATGGCGTTCTGGCGGCCGCGTCGCGACGTGGAAAACTACGACTCCGCCATGCTCAGCGCCCTGCAGGACGACCCGCACGACGAGGGCACCGTGCTGACCAAGACCACATCACCGCTGATGACCGCGGCCACCGCGACCATGCTGGCGCTCACGGTGTGCCTCACCGTCTTCGCCGGCCCCGCCTTCGACCTCGCCGCCCGCGCCGCCGCGAACATCGAAGAGCCGTCGACCTACATCGACGCCGTCTTCCCCGGCGGTGCCCCGTGAGCGCGCGCCGGGAGCGCCTCGCCGCCGCCCTGAACCAATTGCCGCTGTTCCTTGGCCTGGTGCTGCTCTGGGCGCTGCTATGGGGCAAATTCTCCTGGCTGAACCTGCTCACCGGGGTGATCTTCGCCGCTGTCGTCTCCATCGTCTTCTACCTGCCGGCCGTGCAACTGAGCGGCCGAATCAACCTCTGGCGCAGCGCCTGGCTGTTCGGCAAGCTGCTCTTCGACATCGTGCGCGCCTCCGTCGACGTGTCCTGGCTCGCCCTGGGCCCCACCTACACCCCGAGCAACGCCATCGTCGCGGTGCACCTGCGCACCCGCAGCGACCTCATCCTCACCTGGACCGCCGTGGCCACCTCCATCGTGCCCGGCTCCATCGTGGTCGACATCGAACGGCTCGACTCCACCCTGTACCTGCACGTGATCAACATGCACGACGTGGCGGCGACCCAGAAGTTCCGGGCCCGGGTGCTGGCCACCGAGCGACGCATCGTGCTGGCGTTCGGCTCCGCCGAAGACGTCGAGCGGGTCTCCAGGGTGCGCGCCGAAGAAGACCTGCGCCACGGCCTCGACCGGTCGGCCGGGCCGCACACCCCCACGGACCCCCAGAACGGAGCCCCGGCATGACCCCCATGGATATCGTCGCGATCGTCGCCGGCCTCATGTTCGGCGCCGGCGCCCTCGCCGCCGTCTACCGCATCATCCGCGGACCATCGGTGCTGGACAGGGTGATCGCCTCCGACGTGCTCGTCGCCACCATCATCTGCGCGCTGGGCGCCGAGATGGCGTTCAACCGGCACACCGACAACCTGCCGGTGCTACTGGTGCTGGCCCTGTTCGCCGTGCTCGGTTCGCTCAGCGTCGCCCGATTCCTGCCCGGCCGGAACCGCGCATGAACGCCCTCTGGAGCGACGTGGTCACCGCGGTCCTTGTGCTTCTCGCCGCCCTGATGTGCCTCGCGGCCGGCGTCGGCCTGCTGCGCTTCCCCGATGTGCTCACCCGGCTGCACTCCGCCACCAAGCCGCAGATCCTCGGCCTCATGGCGGTCACCCTGGACATCGCGGTGACCAATTTCAGTGTCGGCACCGTGACCCTGGTGGTCGCGATCGTGCTCTTCCAGGCGCTCACCGCTCCGATGGCCGCGCACCTCGTGGCCCGCGCCTCCTACCAGACCGACCACCTGCGGCCCGATCTGCTCGTGATCGACGAGCTTCGGAACGCACGCGGCTGATAGTATTGCCGGGTCGCGACTGGCGTAGCACGAAAGATGGGTCACCATCGGGGAGCGACTGACACGGTTAGTGACCGCACGCCTGGGCCACGACACATCCATCGATAGTCTCAAGGAGTTTTCCCGTGTCCGACAGTGTGCTTACCAGTTCCGTACCCTCCACCTTCAACGAGCCCCTCGAGGTCGTCGACCCCGAGATCGCCGCGATCCTCGAGCAGGAGCTCGGTCGCCAACGCGACTACCTCGAGATGATCGCCAGCGAGAACTTCGTGCCCCGCGCCATCCTGCAGTCGCAGGGTTCGGTGCTCACCAACAAGTACGCCGAGGGCTACCCCGGCCGTCGCTACTACGGCGGCTGCGAGTACGTCGACGTGGCCGAGCAGCTCGCCATCGACCGGGCCAAGAGCCTGTTCGGCGCCGAATACGCGAACGTGCAGCCGCACTCCGGTGCCACCGCCAACGCCGCGGTGCTCTCCGCGATCGCCACCCCCGGCGACACCATCCTGGGTCTGGAGCTGGCGCACGGCGGCCACCTCACCCACGGCATGAAGCTCAACTTCTCCGGCAAGCTCTACAACCCGGTCGCCTACGGCGTCGACCCGGAGACCTTCCGAGTGGACATGGACGTCGTGCGCGACAAGGCGCTCGAGCACAAGCCGCAGGTCATCATCGCCGGCTGGTCGGCCTACCCCCGCCAGCTCGACTTCGCCGCGTTCCGCGCCATCGCCGACGAGGTGGGCGCCAAGCTCTGGGTCGACATGGCCCACTTCGCCGGACTCGTCGCCGCCGGACTGCACCCGTCGCCGGTGCCGTACGCCGACGTCGTCTCCAGCACCGTGCACAAGACCCTCGCCGGTCCGCGCTCGGGCTTCATCCTCTCCCGCGACACCGCGCTGGCGAAGAAGCTCAATTCCAACGTGTTCCCCGGCCAGCAGGGCGGCCCGCTCATGCACGTGATCGCCGCCAAGGCCACCGCGTTCAAGCTCGCCGCGCTGCCCGAGTTCAAGGAACGCCAGGAGCGCACCCTTCGCGGCGCCCGCATCCTGGCCGACCGGCTCACCGCCGACGACTCCCGCGCGGCGGGCATCGACGTGCTCACCGGCGGCACCGACGTGCACTTGGTGCTCGCCGATCTCCGCAACTCGGAGATCAACGGCCAGCAGGCCGAAGACGCCCTGCACGAGGTGGGCATCACCGTCAACCGCAACTCGGTGCCCTTCGACCCGCGCCCGCCGATGGTGACCTCGGGCCTGCGCATCGGCACGCCGGCCCTGGCCACGCGTGGATTCGGCGACGCCGAGTTCACCGTCGTGTCCGACGTCATCGCCGAAGCGCTCAAGCCCGGCGCCGACATCCCCGCGCTCCGCGCTCGGGTGAAGGGCCTCACCGACGCGTTCCCGCTCTACCCCGGCCTGTCCCAGTAGGTCCGTCGGGTCGTGACGGATGCGGCCACTAGCGTCAGCGCATCCGTCACCGCCCGCACCCGGCAGCACTTCGCCGCCCCCGCGTCGGGGGCCGGCAGGGCCGCTGCCCGATTGGCGCGTGGCCCCAGGCTGGGGCCGGCGCGCAGTACTACCAACAGATCGGATGTCGCATGACCGCACTCACCCTCGACGGCGTCGCCACCGCGACCCAGGTCAAGCTTGAACTCACCGAGCGCGTACGCGCGTTGGCCGCGCTGGGCTCTGTGCCCGGCCTCGGCACCCTGCTCGTCGGCGACGACCCGGGCTCGCGCTCCTACGTGGCCGGCAAGCACCGGGACTGCGCCGAGGTGGGCATCGAGTCGATCCGCGTCGACCTGCCCGGCTCCGCCACGTCGGCGGATGTGCGCGCCGCGATTGCCGACCTCAACGCCGCCCGTGAGGTCACCGGCTACATCATCCAGCTGCCGCTTCCGGTGGGCCACAACGAGAACGCCATGCTCGAGCTGATGGACCCGGCCAAGGACGCCGACGGCCTGCACCCCACCAACCTCGGACGCCTGGTACTCGGCATCGAGGGGGAGCTCAGCTCGCCGCTGCCCTGCACCCCGGCCGGCATCGTGGAGCTGCTGCGCCGCTACGACGTGCCGATTGCGGGCAAGAACGTGGTCGTCATCGGCCGCGGCCTCACCGTGGGTCGCCCGCTGGGCCTGCTGTTCACCCGCAAGGGCCTGGACGCCACCGTCACCCTCACCCACTCCCGCACCGTCGATCTGGCCGCCGAGGTGCGCCGCGCCGACATCGTCGTGGCCGCCGTGGGAGTGCCGCACCTGGTGCAGGCCGACTGGATCAAGCCCGGCGCGGCGGTGCTCGACGTGGGCATCACGAGGGTGGAGAACCCGGAGACCGGCAAGGGCATCCTCACCGGAGACGTGCACCCCGACGTCGCGTCAGTCGCCGGTTACCTCTCGCCGAACCCCCGTGGCGTGGGTCCGATGACCCGCGCGATGCTGCTGGCCAACGTGGTCAAGGCCTCCGAGCGCCTGCTCAAGCCCTAGTCTCGTTCCGCGAACCGTGAGGTAGGCCCCAGAATCCCGCCGATTCTGGGGCTCTCAGTTCGCGAGGCGATGCAGCGCTGCATGGCCCAGGTAGGCCACGGCGTTGTGCCGGATGCCCTCGATTTCCTCTGGCGTGAGGGCGCGGCGCACCTTGGCCGGCACGCCGGCCACCAGGGAGCCCGGCGGCACGATGGTGCCCTCGAGCACCACGGCGCCCGCGGCCACGAGCGAGCCGGCGCCGATCACGGCACCGTTGAGCACCGTGGCGGCCATGCCGATCAGGGCGCCGTCCTCCACAGTGCAGCCGTGCAGCACGGCACCGTGGCCCACCGAGACGTCGCGGCCCACGGTCAGCGGGAACCCGCCGTCGACGTGGCAGGAGACGTTGTCCTGCAGGTTAGAGCGCGCGCCGATGCGGATGGGCTCTGCCTCGGCGCGCAGGACCGCGTTGTACCAGACGCTCGCGTGCTCCGCCAGGCTCACGGTTCCCACCAGCACGGCGCCGGCGGCGACGAATGCGCTCTCGGCCACCCGGGGCCCCGGACGGTCGGGCAGGGTGATGAGGCGGGCGGCACTGTCGGCGGTCATGGGTCCACCCTAGTAATCCGACGCCGTGTTGCGCTGACCCCTTGAGCCCAAGGCCCAAAGCGTCCTATTTATCGGCCCATGTCCTTTCGACCGTTCGACCAGGTGGGCGGAAGGTGGGGGGCATCTAGGATGCAGGAATGGTGAACACCGCGCATCCGGCCGTCGACAGAGTGCGCCTGGCGCTGAACGCCCAGGGTCTCGACCCCGAGATCCGCTGGTTCGACGACGCCGCCACAACCGCTGTCGCGGCAGCCGCCGCGTTGGGCATCGAAGTGGGCGCCATCGCGAACTCACTGGTCTTCACCCTCGACGGCGCGCCGCTGCTGGTGCTCACCTCCGGCGCGCACCGCGTGGACACGGCTTGGCTGGGGGAGCGGCTTGACGGCACCATCGGCCGGGCGTCGAAAGACCTGGTGAAAGAGGCCACCGGGCAGGTCATCGGAGGGGTCGCGCCCGTCGGGCATCCGTCGCCGATTCGCACCCTGGTTGACGAGGACCTGGCCGATTACCCCGTGGTCTGGGCCGCGGCGGGGCACGCGCACACGGTCTTCCCCACCACGTTCGCCGAGCTGCTCCGCCTCACCGGCGGCGAGGCGACCCCCGTCGTTCCGGCGAAATAGGCGTCCGCCACCAGCCTTCGGCACACTGGAACCGTCCGCGGCAGCTCGGGCAGGTCGTCGAGGCGGATCTCCGGAGCCTCACTCACTCGAAGCTGGGGTGGATCGTCGACTGCCTGCCCTCGATCTCGGGCCGGTCGACGATGGGTGATCCGTGACGCGGCCGATCACGCGCTCCAGGTGGTCGCGGTCCTGTACGGACATCTTGGCCAAGACTCTCGGCCGCCTGCGCGCGTCGCGCAGGTCCTGTTCGACCTGCTGCACGCGGCGGCGCCTGATGCCCGTGCTCTCGTCGAAGGCGCCGCCAAAGACGGTGTGGATGACGTCGTGGATGGTGGGGGGTCGGCTCGTTCATGTGGACAGCGTGAGCCGAGCCACCGACACTCGGGGCGCCCTGAGACTCAATTGCGGACTTCTCGCCTTAGCTCGTGAAACGAAGGCGGGAAGTCCGCAATTCGATCGCGGACGGTGTCTCGTTAGACGAGGCGGGCGGCCCCGGCCGCGGCGCGCACCACGAACATGTCGGGCGCGGTGAAGCCCGCGGCGGCGAACGCAGAAGACACGGCCTGCTGCACCGCGGGGATCAGTGCGTGCGGGGTGAGCGCGATGGCAGAGCCGCCGAAGCCGCCGCCGGTCATGCGGGCCCCGAGGGCGCCGGCGGTGCGGGCGGTCTCCACGGCCAGGTCGAGCTCGGCGACCGAGATCTCGAAGTCGTCGCGCATGGAGGCGTGCGACGCATCCAGCAATGCACCGATGGCGCTGGGACCCTCTTCGCGCAGCACCTGCACGGTGTCGAGCACCCGCTGGTTCTCGGTGAGGATGTGCCGCACCCGGCGGTATGTCTCCTCGTCGAGAACCGACGCGGCCCGCGGCAGGTCGTCCACGGTGAGGTCGCGCAGCGACCCGACGCCCATCAGCGCCGCGCCCTTTTCGCAGGAGGCACGTCGGTCGGCGTAGCCGCCGGTGGCGTGCGCGTGGCTGACCTTGGTGTCGATCACCAGCAGCTCGAGGCCCGCGGCGTCGAAGCCGAGCGGGATGACCTCGGACTCGAAGCTGCGGCAGTCCAGGAACACGGCGGCATCCGTCTGGCCCAATAGCGACGCCGACTGATCCAGGATGCCGGTGGGCGCGCCAACGACCCGGTTCTCGGCCAGCTGCCCCACCCGCACGAGCACCCGCTTGTCGAAGCCGAGGTTCCAGACCTCGTCGAGGGCCACGGCGGTGGCGCACTCGATTGCCGCGGAAGACGACAGCCCGGCGCCGATCGGCACGTCGGAGTCGATGTAGGCGTCAAAGCCGGTCACCGCTTCGAGGTCCGCGCCGTGTTCGCCGAGGGCCCAGGCCACGCCGAGCGGATACGCCGACCAGCCCGACACTGTCTCGGGGGAGAGGTCGTCGAGCGAGATCTCGACGACCTCGTCGGTGAAGGAGCTGGCGACCCGTAGCATCCGGTCGTCTCGCACCGCGAGGGCCACGACGGCACGGCGGTTGATCGCGAACGGAAAGACGAAGCCGTCGTTGTAGTCGGTGTGCTCGCCGATCAGGTTGACCCGGCCGGGGCCGAACCACAGGCCGTCGGCGTCGCGGCCGAACCGGCCCTGGAAGCCGCTGAGAATGCTCTGGTGGTCGCTCACGAGTGGGCCTTTCCGGTGGTGCTGTCGGTGGCTGCGGCATCGGCGGCGTCCGACCGCGCGATCGCTGCACGGATGTTGTCGGCCGCCTGCTCGGGCGTCACGTCGCCGATCCAGGCGCCCATGGCGGCCTCGGAGCCGGCCAGGAACTTCAGTTTGTCCTCGGCGCGGCGCGGGCTGGTGAGCTGCAGCATCAGCCGGATGTCGTCCCGGTGCACGTTCACCGGCGCCTGGTGCCAGGCACCGATGTACGGGGTGGGCGTGGAGTAGAGCTGGTCGATGCCGCGCAGCAGCCGGCGGTACAGCACCG
Source organism: Cryobacterium sp. TMB3-10 (assembly GCF_004402305.1). Taxonomy (NCBI): domain Bacteria; kingdom Bacillati; phylum Actinomycetota; class Actinomycetes; order Micrococcales; family Microbacteriaceae; genus Cryobacterium; species Cryobacterium sp. TMB3-10. The sequence continues at coordinate 72,182 of NZ_SOGH01000012.1, forward strand.
CGAGCTCGTCGCGCTCGGCCAGAGTGGTGCCGGCGAAGTCGGCCACCTGCCGGTGCGGCAGCATGTGCACCTCGACGGGCCAGCGGGCGGCGAACGGCACGAAGGCCGTCCAGTGCTCGCCCCGCAGGATGACTCGCTCGCCGGCCTGTTCGCTTTCCAGGATGTCGGCGAACAGGGTGGGGCCGTAGCTCTCGATCGAGTCGATCAGCCGCTGGGTGCGCGGGGTCACGTACGGGTAGGAGTAGATCTGGCCGTGCGGGTGGTGCAGCGTGACACCGATGGCCTCGCCACGGTTCTCGAACGGGAACACCTGCTCGATGCCGGGCATCTGGGAGAGCGCGTGGGTGCGCTCGGCCCAGGCTTCGATCACGGTGCGGGCGCGGGTGACCGAGAGGCTGCCGAACGAGCCCTCGGTGGCGGGGCTGAAGCAGACGACCTCGCAGCGGCCGACCGAGGTGCGGATGCGCCCCAGCCCGATCGTGCGCAGATCGTCCAGGCCGGTGGGCGCGTCGTCGTCGGTGAGCAGCGGGCCGAACGAGGGCGACTTGTTCTCGAACACGGCCACGTCGTAGTTGCTGGGCACCTCTGAGGGGTTCTCCGGGGTGGACGGCGCGAGCGGGTCCAGGTGCGCCGGCGGCAGGAACACCCGGTTCTGCCGGGCCGCGGCGATGGACACCCATTCGCCGCTGAGTGGGTCCTGGCGCATGCGCGCGTTCGCCGGACGCGGACCGAGGTCGCGCAGGTCGGGAGCCCGGTCGGGCGACAGGGTGGTGTCGGGGTCATCGAAATAGATGAGCTCGCGGCCGTCGGCCAGGGTGTGCGCCTGGCGTGCGATGGCGGTGTCTGCGACGAATTCTGGGGTGGGAGTCATGATGGCATCAACGCTAGCCGATTTGCGCAACCGAAACCACTACTTGCGTATTGAAAAGCGACACAAAATAAGTGAAGATTGCGGTATGGCCTCAGCGGAACATCCGACCGACCGGGATTTGTTGCCCGCCCACCAGCGCCGGGAACAGATCCAGCGGCTCGTCGACGAACGCGGCTTCGTGCGCGTCAGTGAGCTCAGCGACACCTTCGGCGTCTCCGGCGTCACCGCCCGCGCCGATCTCGACCAGTTGGAGAGCGCCGGCACGCTCACCCGCATCCACGGCGGTGCGGTGCCCGCAGGGATCGCCACCACGAGCCGTCCCGACCGGGAGTTCTCCTTCGAGGAAGCGCTCGTCTCCTCGGTGATCCCCAAGCAGCAGATCGGCGAGCTCGCCGCATCGCTGGTGGCCAGCGGCCAGAGCGTGATCCTCGACGTGGGCACCACGACTCTCGCGATCGCCCGGGCCCTGGTGGCCCGCACCGACCTCACCGACATCGTCGTGATCACCAACGGGCTGAGCATCGCCCTGGCCCTGGAAAGCGCCATCCCACGGTTCACCGTGATCGTCACCGGCGGGTCGCTGCGCCCGCTGCAGCACTCGCTGGTCGACCCGCTCGCCGCGACCGTGCTCAGCCAGGTGCACGCCGACCTCGCCTTCATCGGCTGCAACGGCGTCGACGCCGACGGCGGCGTCACCAATATCAACCTGCCGGAGGCCGGCGTGAAGACCCTGATGCTCGCCGCTGCGGCGCGCGCGATCATCGTCGCCGACGGTGCCAAACTAGGGCAGGTGCACCTGGGCCGGATCGGCCCGCTTGCCGCCTTCGACACCCTGGTGACGGATGCGGCCGCCGACCCGCTCACCCTGGCCCCGCTCCGCGAGGCCGGCCTCGCCGTGCTCCAACCGAGCTGATCCGAAAGTCCACCATGTCGTTTGCTGCCGCCACCGGAACCCAATACAGCCTCACCCTGCAGACCCCGCAGGGCCCGGCCACGGCGACCATCACCGAGGTCGCCGCCGGCATCCGTGAATATGCACTCAACGGCACAGACCTGGTGGAGGGCTTCGCGGCGACGTCCGTACCGCCGCTCGGCGCCGGGACCGTGCTGGTGCCCTGGCCCAACCGCATCCGCGACGCGATCTGGACCCAGCACGGCGTGCGGCACCTGCTGGCCATCACCGAGCCGGCGCGGCTGAACGCCATCCACGGGCTGCTCGCCGTCACGGCTTATCGGCTGGTCGCCCAGAGCGACGCCGAGGTGACCCTGGCCGCCACGGTCTACCCGCAGGCCGGCTACCCGTACCAGCTGGACACCACCGTCAGCTATGCGCTCGCGGTCGACGGCCTGGCCGTCTCCCACACCATCCGCAACGTCGGCAGCGAGAGTGCCCCGGTCGCCCTGGGCACCCACCCCTACCTCAAGATCGGTGACGTGCCCACCGGCGACCTCGTGTTGCGCCTGAACGCGACCAGCCACATCGACGTTGACCACCGGCTCAACCCCATCGGCGTCAGCCCCGTCGACGGCACCGCGTTCGACCTGCGCGCCGGCGCCCGGGTGGACGACCTCGACCTTGACGACGGGTTCGGCGGTGTGATCGTTCGGGACGGCCGCGGGGAGCACTCCCTCACCGCTCCGGACGGCCGCCGGGTCACACTCTGGGGCGACGAGAACATGGCCTACGTGCAGGCGTTCACGCCGCGCAACTTCCCGGTGCGCACCGGCACCGCGGACGGCGGCGAGACCACCGAACTCGGACAGGCCGTGGCGATCGAGCCGATGACCGCCCCGGCGGATGCCTTCAACTCCGGCCACGGCCTCCGCTGGCTGGCTCCCGGCGAGGACTGGGTCGTTCGCTGGGGAATCACCCCGACGGGTTTCGCAGCCTGAGCAACCCGGCCTAGGGTGGCGGGAGCGCTGCGCACACCGCGCTCCCGGACCGACGAGGAACGACCAGACCCATGGCAACACCCTCCCTGAGTACATCCGCCCCCACCGCTCCCGGCGGCCGAGCCCCACTCAGCGCCTCCGACGAGGCCCGCCGGGTCGCACTCGTGGGCATGAAGCGATTGGCCCTGGGTCTGCTCGTGGCCATGGCCGTGGTCTTCGCGGTGTCGTTCGCGCTGCAGGAGCGCTACCCGTGGCTCGAGTACGTGCGTGCTGCCGCCGAGGGCGGCATGGTGGGCGCGATCGCCGACTGGTTCGCCGTCACCGCGCTGTTCCGCTACCCGCTGGGGCTGCGCATCCCGCACACCAACATCATCGCCAACCGCAAGGACGAGATCGGCGAGAGCCTCGGCGAATTCGTGGAGTCGAACTTCCTCTCCGATGCCGTGGTGCGCGGCAAGCTCGAGTCCATCGGCATCTCCCGCCGCCTCGGCGCCTGGCTGGTGCAGCCCGCCAACGCCGAACGGCTCACCGACGAACTCGCGCACGCCGGCACCGGGCTGCTCGACCTGCTCAGCGACGACGACATCAAGGACCTGCTCGAGGGCGTCGCCCGTGAGCACCTGCTCGAACCTTCGTGGGCGCCGAGCCTGGGCCGGTTGGGCGAGAACCTGGTGGTCTCCGGCCGGCACCACGCCGCGGTGGACCTGCTGGTGGACAAGGCCCAGAGCTGGCTGCAGACCCACCCCGAGGCCTTCGGCACCTCGGTGTCGACCCGGCTGCCCCGCTGGGTGCCCGGCTTCGTCGGCGAAATGGTCGACGACAAGGCCTATCGCGAGGTGCTCGGTTTTGTGGCGACGGTGCAGGCCGACCCCGAGCATCCGCTGCGCGCAGCCATCGACCGCTACCTGGCCGAGCTGATGGACGACCTGCAGCACGATGACACCATGATCGAGAGGGTCGAGGTGCTGAAGCTCGAGTTGGTCGACAACGCCAAGCTGCGCGAGTTCGCCGGCGACGCGTGGGAGTCCGTCAAGCAGTCGCTGCTGAGCGCCCTGGCCGATCCGGCCAGCGCCGTGCGCACCGGCATCACCTCGACGGTGCTGGATGTGGGCGGCCGGCTGGTGCGCGACGCATCGCTGGGCGCCCGCATCGACCGCTGGCTGGCGGATGCGGCCGGCTACCTGCTGCAGAAGTACCGGCACGAGATCGCCGGCGTGATCACCGAAACCGTGGAGCGGTGGGACCCGGCCGAGACCACCGAGAAGATCGAGTTGCAGGTGGGCAAGGACCTGCAGTTCATCCGAATCAACGGAACCGTCGTCGGTGCGCTGGCCGGCCTGCTGATCTTCTCGCTCGCCCAGGGGGCGGTGCTCGTGTTCGGCCTGTGACCGCCTGGCACCTGGCGGATCCGGCCGATGCGGATGCCCGGACACTCTGACGGCGCCCACCGCGGTGAGCCATACTGAAACGGTGGAGAACGGTTCGCACAACACCCAGGGCAGCGCCACCCCGGGCCCGGCCACGCCCTCCACCGGCAGGATCGTCGACGAGGGCATGCTCATCGCCCTCGCCGCCGTGCGGATGGCCCTGAAGAACCGCATCATCGTCGGCGCCCTCCGCGACCACAGCGACTATGACCCGGCACAGTATGCCGCGCTCGCCAGGCAGGAACTGCTCGAGGTGGCCCGGCAGAACGACGAGGACTCCACCCGCGTCGAACGCCTCGGCGCCCACCTCTCGCGCACCACCGGTGCGGGCAAGAGCCGGGAGCTGGAGAACAAGCGCAGGGACGTCGTGCGGCTGGGTCGGCGACGCACCCTGCACGACCACGTCGCCGAACGGTTGCGGGAGATAGCCGACGACGACGAACAGGTCGCCGCTCTCGTACAGAAGGCCCGAGCGGATGCGCTCCAGGAGATCAACGACGCGCTCGCGGCCCGTCTCCTGGCCCAGCGCGTCGACCCGAACCAGCCCGGCTACGAGGCCGCCCGCGCCGCCAGTATGCGGGCCGTCGGCAAGATCGACCTCGCCGCCCTGGCCAAGAAGTCCCGGCACCGCGGCTGATCGCTGAGCGCCGGGGCGTGCGGGGCGGCCGGCACCGGCCCAGCCGTCGGCACGAAAGCCGTCGCCGTTCGCTACGCTCGAAGGGTGGATACCCAGGCAATACAGACTTTTCTCGATGACAGCGATTTCTCCGGCGTGGTGTTGGTGCGTGACGGCGACCGCACCATTTTTGAGGCGGCCCGCGGGTTCGCCACCCCGCGTTGGCAGGTGCCCAATACCCTGGACACCCGCTTCGACACGGCGTCGATCACCAAGCTCTTCACCAGTGTGGCCGTGCTGCAGCAGGTGGAAGCCGGCCGGCTCGACCTCGAGGCGTCGATCCACGAGTACGTGGACCTGGGGGGCAGCTCGATCGGCACCGACGTCACCCTGCTGCACCTGCTCACCCACACCAGCGGCATCGCCGATGACGTCGACGAGGAGGCCGGCGAGGACTACGACGAGTACTGGGCTGTGACCCCCAACTACTCGCTGATCGAAACGATCGACTTCCTGCCGTTGTTCGCCGACAAGCCGCGCCTGGCCCCGCCTGGGGTGCAGGTCGAGGACTGCAACGTCGGCTATATCCTCGCCGGGCTGGCCGTGGAGAGGGCCTCCGGCCTGTCCTACCGCGACTATGTGCGCGAAGAGGTCTTTGCCCGCTCGGGCATGGCCGACTCCGGTTTCTTCGACCGCCGCGACGCTGTGGAGCGGGTCGCCGAGGGCTGGGACCGCCGCGAGGACGGCAGCTGGGTCTCGAACATCTACAGCTCCCCGGCGATCGGCTCGCCCGATAGCGGCGCCCACACCACCGCCGGTGACCTGATGAACTTCCTCAACGCCGTCCGCGGCGGCCAGCTGCTCTCCAAGGAGTACACCGACGAGTTCTTCACCCCGCAGGTGGATTACGACGACGACGTGAAGTACGGCTTCGGCCTCGAGTTCGACCTCGACGACAACGGCAAGGTGCGCTCGTACTACAAGGACGGCGTCAACGCCGGCGCCAGCGGCATCCTGCGGCACTACCCCAAGAGCGGTCTCGACGTGGTGGTGCTCAGCAACGCCGAAGAGGGCGCCTGGGACCTCGTGGTGGAGATCGACGCCCAGTTCTAGGTGGATGGCGGTACCGGGTGCCGGTCGGCGGGTCAGGCGCCGGTATGCGGGTGGCACGCCGCCCGCATAACGGCGCGGCGCCCGCACACCTGACCGCGTGCGCTCTCCGGCGACGGGATGGCGCGCAGGGTCCTACTCGGCCACCGTGGGCTGCGGGCAGCGCAGCTGGGTGCGCTCGCCGCTGCGGTCGATGTCGTGCGCGGTCATCGGCTCCCCGCAGAGCGGGCACCGGGCCACCGGGCGCTCCTGCGCGGGCACCTCGTCGTCGTACGGGCCCAGCGGCGGCGGGCCGATGAAGGGCAACAATCGACCGTTCAACCACGCCGTGAAGCCGCCGGCCTCCTTGATGGTCGGTTTGCGTTTCTTGGCAGAGGTCATAATAGTTAGTGTACTAACTAAATGGCGGCGTGGCCACGGGTGCCAGACGACGGATGCCCGGCCCCGGATGCCCGCTCAGGAGACGCGATGACCGAACCGAACGTGCTCGCCCTGGAGAACCAGGTCTGCTTCGCCCTCACCGTGGCGGCACGCACGACTGTGGCCCTGTACAAGCCGATCCTGGAGCCGCTGGGCCTCACCCATCCGCAGTACCTGGTGATGCTGGCGCTGTGGGAGCAGCATCCGCGCACCCTTCGCAGCCTGGCCGAGGTGCTGCGGTTGGAGCCGGCCACCCTGTCACCGTTGCTCAAGCGGCTGGAGGCGACCGGCCACATCCGCCGCGAGCGGTCGGCGACCGATGAGCGTGCGCTGCAGGTGACGTTGACCGAGCACGGCCGCGAGCTGCGCCACATCGCCGAAACCATCCCGGAACGGGTGGCCGGCACCCTGGAGATGTCGCCCGAGGCCCTGATCGCCCTGCGGGACACCCTCAACGAGGTCATTCGCGCCACCAGCGCGACCCGGTAACCCGGACCGGCGGCGGAGTCGTACGCTGGCGACATGCAGAAGATCTCGATCGACGCCCTCGCCCGCCAGCAACTCGCCGCGGCCACCACCGCCAGCAGCGGCCGGGCGGCCGACACCGTATACGGCGGCCACGAGAAGGTGCTGCGCCAGACCGTCATCGGCATGGTCAAGGGCACCGTCCTGGCCGAGCACGAGAACCCGGGCGACGCCACCGTCTTCGTGGTGAGCGGGCGGGTGCGCCTGATCGTGGGGGAGGACTCCTGGCAGGCGCGCACCGGCGACCTGCTCATCGTGCCCGACGCCAGGCACAGCCTCGAGGCCGAAGAGGATGCGGCGATCCTGCTGACCGTCGCGAAGCGGCCCTAGGGAACGCCGAAATGCCCTGTTCCGGACGAGATGCCCCGGTGTGCCTGGGCAACTCGTTTGAGCGGGGGCTACTCGGTGGGAGAGCCGTTACTCGGACGGGGCGGGCCAGCCCAGAGCGAGCTCGGTCGCAGCGGCGCTCGCCGCGGTGATGTCCTCGGCGCTGCCGCCGTTCTGCGCGGCAGCCAGCCCCACCAGGAACAGGCTCAGCGGCGCCGCCGGCCGGGCCACATTGTGCGCCACGTCCCGGGCCACGTCCAGTAGCAGTCCGGTGGGGACAACGTCGGCGTCGAGGCCGAGCCGGGTCGCGAGGGCGGCCAGCCACTCGTCGAGGGCTTCGGGAGGGAGCGGGATGTTCGTGCTCATGGTGTCACTCCTCGGTGGCGGTGGCGGTGGCGGTGGCAATAATGGTGGCACCGGGTGAGGCACCGGGCGCGGATTCCGCGCCGTCGGTCTCGATCACGGCACCGGAGGCGGCAGGCTGAGCCACCGGCAGCTGAGCGGCGTCGAACCGGCCGGACTCGGCATCGATGGTGAGCACCCGGCCGATCAGCGGCTCGCCGGTGCCGGTGATCAGGCGGACGGCCTCCGCCGCCAGGATCGCGCCGGCCTGGCCGCGCAGCGCACCGAGCACGCCGGGGTCGGCGGGGGCAGCGGCCGCGCCGGCCGCATCCGTGCCGAAGAAGTCGCGCAACCGGGTCGAGCGCTGGCCGCTGCGTCGTGGTGGGCTCGACCAGAACACCGACACCTCGGCGTTGCCGCGGGCCACGGAGCCCCACACCAGCGGCAGGCCGAGGCTGGCGCAGGTGTCGCCAACGAGGAACGGCTGCGGGGTGAGGTCGCTGCCGTCGATCACCAGGTCGTAGCCGCCGAGGATGCGGGTAGCCGACTCGGCCGTGAGGTCCTCGTCGTGCGCCGTCACGGCGGTGTCGGGGGAGAGGGTCAGGATGGTGGTGGTGGCGAGCACCAGGGCGTCGACGTCGAGCGGGCCCACGTCGGCCAGCCCGATGGTGCCCACCCCGGCCGCGGCGAGGGAACGCACGGCGGGCGCGCTGAGTCCCGTGGTGCCCAGCACCAGCACGCGGGCGGCCGCGAGGCGGCGGTGCCCGAGGTCATCGATCGGCGGCAGTCGCAGCTGGGGCAGGTTGCGCACCTGCTGCAGACGCGCGGTTTCGGTGGGGCTGAGCGGGCCGGTGGGCTCGACGAGAGGGGGAAGTGCCATGACACCACGGTACGCGGCAATCGTCCCCGGCATGCCCACGCCGCCCCGACCATCCAGCAGTCACAGTCCCGCTCTAGCGTGTTGTCCCTTCCGCGAGAGCGGCCGGATGGCTACTTCGCGGCGCTCGAAGCAGCCATAGGCCCGCTTTCGCGAACGGCCCGGTCCCTCCCACCATTCGAATCCGAGGATTAGGCTCGAAGGAGGTTCCGGTGATCCCGCACGGGCACACCCGACGCACTCCCGAGGAGGGCACCCATGAGTAGAGTCACGGCACGGCGCAAGATCACCCGGCTTACGGTGGGCCAGCCGCCGATCCGCCGGGAGGACGTGCTCGCGGTGGAGGAGCCGCTCGAGATGCGGGTCAACGGCCGTTCCCTGGCCGTGACCATGCGCACCCCCGGCCACGACGTCGATCTGGCCGCCGGTTTCCTGGTCTCCGAGGGCATCCTCACCCAGGCGGAGCACCTCGCCGCCGCCCGGTACTGCGCCGGTGCCACCGCCGAGGGCGTGAACACGTACAACGTGCTCGACCTGCGCCTGGCGCCCGGCGTCGCCGGGCCCACCCCCGGCATGGAGCGGAACTTCCTCACCACCAGCTCCTGCGGGCTGTGCGGCAAGGAAAGCATCGATGCCGTGCGCACCAAGTCCACCTGGGACGTGCGCGCGGATGCCGTCCGCGTCGACGCCGAACTGCTCACGACGTTCCCCGACACGCTGCGCCAGGCGCAGGCGGTGTTCGAGAAGACCGGGGGCCTGCACGCGGCCGCCCTGTTCGTCGGGGCCACGGGCGAGATGCTGGTGATGCGGGAAGACGTGGGCCGGCACAATGCCGTCGACAAGGTGATCGGCTGGGCGGTCAAAGAAAACCTGCTTCCTTTGCGCGGGACAGTGCTGATGGTCTCCAGCCGGGCCAGCTTCGAACTCGCCCAGAAGGCACTGATGGCCGGCATCCCGGTGCTCGCCGCGGTGTCAGCGCCGTCGTCGCTCTCCGCCGAGTTCGCGCACGAGGTGGGCCTGACACTGGTCGGCTTCGTCCGCGGCGACTCGATGGTGATCTACGCCGGTGAGGAGCGCATCGTGCAGGGCGCGCTCGCCGCGGTCTGACCCAGCCTCGACTGTGCCCCGATCGGACTTCTGCGTCCGGCGCACCGGGCGCAGAAGTCCGATCGGGCAACAGCTGTCCGCCTCAGCGGCCCGGCGTCAGCTCAGAACCGGAAGCCCGGCCTCGTGTGCGATGAACCGCACGCTCATGGCCTTGTAGCCGGGGGTGTTCGATTCCCGGGCCACCAACTCCCGGTGCATCAGCTGGTTCGCCTCGGGGAAGTACGCCGCCGCGCAGCCGCGCGGGGTGGGGTACACCACGAGCCTGAACTTGTCGGCCCGGCGTTCCTGCCCGCCGAAGGTGCTGATCACGTCGACCAGATCGCGTTCCGCAAAGCCCAGCTCGGTGACGTCGTCAGCGTGGATGAGGATCACCCGGCGGCCGTCCTTGATGCCGCGGTAGCGGTCATCCAGCCCGTAGAAGGTGGTGTTGTACTGGTCGTGGCTGCGCATGGTCTGCAGAATCAGGTGCCCGGGCGGCGGGGTGAGGTACTCCAGCGGGCTCACCGTGAACCGGGCCCGGCCGATGTCGGTGGCGAAGCTGCGGGTGTCGCGCGGCGGGTTGGGCAGCACAAAGCCGTTCTTGTCGCGCAGCCGCTTATTGAAGTCCTCAAAACCCGGCAGCACCCGGGCGATGTGGTCGCGGATGACGTCGTAGTCCTCTGCCATCGCCTTCCAATCCACCGGGTGGTCGTCGCCGAGCGTGGCCCTGGCCATCCGCGCCACGATCACCGGTTCGGCCAGCAGGTGCTCGGAGACCGGGGCGAGCCTGCCCTGGGTGGAGTGCACCATCGACATCGAGTCCTCCACCGACAGAACCTGCCGGCCCGACGGATGCTTGTCATCGGTGTCGGTGCGGCCCAGCGTCGGCAGAATGAGCGAGGTGACCCCGTGCATCACGTGCGACCGGTTCGGCTTGGTGGAGATGTGCACGGTCAGGCCCACCCGCTGCATCGCGGCCTCGAGCAGGTCGGTGTCGCTGCATGCGAGCGCGAAGTTGCCGCCCATCGACACGAACACGTCGACGTCGTCGTTCTCGAACGCCTCGACGGTATTCACCGAATCCAGGCCGTGCTCGCGGGGTGAGACGATGCCGAACTCGGCGTCGAGCGCGGCGAGCATGGCCTCCTTGGGCTTCTCCCACACCCCCATGGTGCGGTCGCCCTGCACGTTGGAATGCCCGCGTACCGGGCAGGCGCCGGCGCCGGGCTTGCCGAAGTTGCCCTGCAGCAACAGCAGGTTGATGATCTCCTTGAGAGTGTTCACCGAGTGCGGCTGCTGAGTCAGGCCCAGCGCCCAGCAGATGATGGTGGCCTTCGACGCGGCCAGCATCTTCGCCACCACACTGATCTCCAGACGCGACAGCCCGGTGGCCTTCTCGGTTTCGACCCAGTCGATCTCGGTGCGGGCGGCCCGGTACGCCTCGATGCCGTCGGTATTCAGGTCGATGAACTCCTGGTCCACCACGGAACCGGGTACCCGGGCCTCCTCCTCGAGCAGCAGGTGGCCGAGCGCCTGGAACAGGGCCAGGTCACCGCCGACCTTGATCTGCAGGTACTCGTCGGCCAACGGCACCCCGTGGCCCACCAGACCGGTGGGGGTCTGCGGGTCCTTGAAGTTGAACAGCCCGGCCTCGGGCAGCGGGTTCACGGCAACGACCTTGCCGCCGTTGGCCTTGCAGTCGGCCAGGGCGGACAGCATCCGAGGGTGGTTGGTGCCCGGGTTCTGGCCCACCACCAGAATCAGTTCGGCCACGTGGATGTCCTCCAGCGAGACGGTGCCCTTGCCAATGCCGATCGTGGGGTTCAGTGCCGACCCGGAGGATTCGTGGCACATGTTCGAGCAGTCCGGAAGGTTGTTGGTGCCGATCGACCGGGCGAACAATTGGTACAGGAACGCGGTCTCGTTGGCGGTGCGGCCCGAGGTGTAGAACACGGTGCGGTCCGCGGTGGTGGCGCGGATCTTCTCGCCGATCAGCGCGAAGGCGTCTTCCCAGGCGATGGGGGAGTAGTGGGTGTCGCCGGGGCGCACCACCACGGGCTGCGAGATGCGGCCCTGGTTGCCCAGCCAGTACTCGGTCTTGTCGGCCAGGTCGGCGAGCGAGTGCTCGGCCCAGAATCCCGGTCCGACGGTGCGGAGGGTGTTCTCCTCGGCCACGGCCTTGGCGCCGTTCTCGCAGAACTCGGCGGTTTTGCGGTGCCCGGTCGACTCCGGCCAGGCGCAGCCCGGGCAGTCGGTGCCGTTTCGCTGGTTGAGCCGCAGCAACGCCCGGGCGGTGCGACCGACCCCGGCCTGCGCGATGCCGCGGTCCAGCGCCACCACCACCGCCTCGAGGCCGGCGGCGGCCTTCTTGGGGGTGCCGATAACGAGGTCGTCTTCGTTGATGTCCTTGACCGGTGCGCGACGTGTCATGACCCCATCCTGCTCCTGTCGGAGCCGGATGCGTGCACCGGGTGCTCGCGGGTTTTGCGCTTTTACCGGGCCAAACGGATGCTCACGCGGCCAGCCCGTGTGAGCGGCGACCGTCCGCGCCCACGTTGCCTGCGGCCACGTCGGTGCCGTCGGGCACCCGGGTGTCCCGGTCCAGGCGTACACCGGCGGCGATCCGCACGTTGCGGCCGATGCGCACATGGCTGCCCAGGTGGGCACCGCCCGAGACGAGGCTGCCCTCGCCGATGTGCACGTTCTGGCCGACGAACACCTTGTCGCCGATGACGACGTCGTGGTCGATCCAGCTGCCCGGCCCGACCCACGACTCCCGGCCCACCTGCGCGCCTGACTCGATGTAGGCGGACTCGGAGATGAACGCGCTCGGTTGCACGGTCGACTTGCCGGACACCCACCCATTGCCGTTGGGGTGTCGGCGGTACTTCTCGATCACGCCGGTCTCCACCTCGACGTCGATGTTCTTGCGCACTGGGCTCCTCTCCTGACGCGCGGTATGTGCGCCGTCCTGCGCCGAAGCGCCGATTACGCGCCCGCGGCCGGACTACAGCACACCAGAATGCGCGTCTAGGGAGGGGGAAACACTGAAGACTCGCAGGACATTCCGTGCGCGTGCCCAGTCTCGGCCGGCCGTTGTGGGATTGCGGTGACGATCCTAGGGTGGGGCCATGGCCAGAGGTGAGCTGTTCCCGGTCGTCAATTGTGTCGATCTCGCGACCACCTGGAGATGGTATGTGAGCGTGCTGTCCGGCGTTGTCGACTACCGGTTTCCCGAGCGCGGTGAGCCGGACTACCTCACCCTGCGCATCGGTGACGGTCAGGTGGCTCTCGGTCGGGGCACGGCGCCGGCCCTCTACGGCGAGACCCCCCGCCCGGCGACCGGCCACGCCGTGGACCTGTGTATGTACGTGCCCGACCTGGCGGCCGTGGTCGAGGCCGCGGCCGCGGCTGTCGTGGTGCCGCCGGCCGACATGCCGTGGGGTGAACGGGTCGCGTACCTGCGCGATCCCGAGGGCACCATGCTCCTGGTGATCCAGGATGCCGACAGCAACGAATCGGGGCCGTCCTGAGCAGTCAGACGCGGCACGATCGACCGGCCGTGTCCCGGCACCCGAGAACACCCCCGGCGTTAAGAAAGTGGGCCCCGTCGGGCTCGAACCGACGACCCAAGGATTAAAAGTCCTTTGCTCTACCAACTGAGCTAGAGGCCCGCGGTTAATAACTTAGCGTGGATTGGCGGACGGTTTTTGTGACTAGCGTGGATGCATCCGCCACAGACGTCGGCCGGCAACACCCACACCAACCGGCGACGTACCCGACTACGCTGCCCTGAAAGCCAGGAGGAGAGCGATGGCCGACGATTTCCACAAGCCCACCCAGTTCTCGGGCGCCAAGTTCGAATCGATGATGGGCGGCGAAGATCCCGCGCAGATCAGCCGGGTCGCCCACGAGACCGCCCAGGCGTTGATCGCCAGGGTGCGTGACAGCCCCGACCCCGAGGTCGTGGAGCGCCTGGTGGCGTACACCGACGAGCACGGCATAGACGCGGTGGCGGAGCTGTGGTCGCGGGCCACGCCGCGCAGCCTGCCGGGCGCGCTCTGGCGCATCTACCTGGTGCGGTTGCTGATCCGGCAGGATGCCGATGGCACGGCGTTCCTTTACCAGCGCGGTATCGACGTGGCCGTCACCATCGACCCCCTCGTCGCCGGTGCGGCCGTGCCGACCGGTCCAGCCGAGATCATCCTGCTCGCCGACGAGATCCTCCGGGGCGTATTCACCGGCGACTTCGCCGTCGCCCTGGACCGGGCAGCCGCCTTCTGCCGGGTGATCGGCGCCGGCTGCGCGAGTGTCGCCGACGACCTGGACAGCACCGAACCTGGCCGTTCCTCGGAGCTGACCACCCGGGCCCTGCGGTTCTCCACTACCGCGCAGGAGTTCACCTCCTGCGCCCGGCTGTGGCGCAGCGACTCCCTCGAATAATTTCCCGGGCATCCCGGAATGAACTCTCAGCCGATGTCGTTTACACTTGATGCTGGCCGGACCGTAGTAACCCCGGGCTCCAATATTCGCCGTCTAGAACGGCCTCACGCCGAGAGGCGTTCTGCGGTCCGGCCTTCACTTTGCCCGGCGGCCACCCGGGCGGATCTTTTTCGCTCCAGACCAATCCAGCAGGGACTCGGTACCGAACCCTAAGCATGGAAGGGGACTGGACCTGACATGCTGGATCTCATGACTGCTGAGTTCGACCTCGACGCCTCGTCGACAGCGCCTTCGAAAGAAGAGCTGCTCGCTCGGGTAGCCGAAGGCGACCAATCGGCTTTCGGTGAGCTTTACGACCAGATCGCTCCACGGGTGCTTGGCCTTGTCAAGCGCGTACTGATCGATCACGCACAGTCGGAGGAAGTGACCCAGGAGATTTTCCTGGAGATCTGGCAGACGGCATCGCGGTACGAGTCGCAGCGTGGCGGGGCCTCGACCTGGATCATGACCATGGCGCACCGACGTGCGATCGACCGGATTCGGTCGTCGCAGGCCGGCCGCGACCGGGACACCAAAATCGGAATCCGCGACCTCGCGGTGCCCTATGACCACGTCGCCGAAACCGTCGAGGTCAAAATCGAGCATGAAAGGGTGGAGAAGGCGATGTCCAGACTGACCGAACTGCAACGCCAGGCCGTGAGCCTGTCGTACTTCAGCGGTTACAGTCACCGTGAGGTCGCCGACCACCTGCACATCCCGCTCGGCACCGTGAAAACCCGGCTGCGCGACGGGTTAATTCGTCTGCGAGATGAACTGGGGGTGGGCGCATGAGCGACACCGACAAGCCCGACACCGATCTGACCGGCAACGGTCCCACCAACAACCCGGCCGACCTGGCCGGCGCATACGCCCTGCACGCCCTCAGCGCCGACGAGGCCGCCGAATACGAGCGGTACCTGGCTCAGTCGGAGCAGGCCCGCATCGAGGCCGCCGAACTCAGCGACACCGCCGTGGCCCTCAGTCTGTCGGTGGCGCCCGTGCAGCCCTCCAGCGCGCTCAAGGCCGGCCTGATGGCCCAGCTGGCCTCCACCCCGCAACTCTCCCCGCTCCCGCCCGCGGCCGACTCGGTGACTCCTGACGAACCCACCGCCACGACGGATGCGCCGCCCGCGGCCATCCCGATCGGTTCCGCGTCCGCTCGCGCCGCTGCCGTTCCGGGCAGCGCCTCGACTTCGGCGTCCTCGGCCGACAAGTTCGCCGCCGGCAAGGGATCCGCCGGCGCCCCGGGCTCTGCCGCCGAACGGGCCCAGCGCCGCTGGTTCCAGCGTCCCGCCGGGTACCTCGTCGCGGCAGCGGCCGCCGCCGCCCTCTTCGTCGGCGGCACGTTCGCCGGCCAAGCCCTCTACGGCGATCCCAGCCAGGACTTCGCCCAAGAGCAGGCCGCCAGCCTCGCCGAGATCAACGCGGCCTCCGACAGCCAGCGGGCGTCGACCAAGACCGCCGACGGCCAGGATGCCACGCTGGTGTGGTCCGGAGAGCTCGGCCTGTCCGCGATCATCGTCGACGACCTGCCCGCCCTCGGCGACGACCAGGACTACCAGCTCTGGTACATCGGAACCGCAGGGCCCGTCCCGGCGGGCACCTTCGACTCCGACGGCTCCGGCACCGCCTGGCGGGTGCTCGACGGCACCATGTCCGCCGGCGACGCCGTCGGTGTCACGGTGGAACCTTCGGGTGGATCCGAGCAGCCCACCAGCGACCCGATCGTCGCCATCCAGAGCTAGCTCGCTCGCCAACGGGCCCGCACCCGGTGCCGGCACCTGCCGGTCCGGACCGGGCCGGCACGTACCTGCCCGGCCGGCACGTACCCGCCCGGGCCTGCCCGTACCTGCCCGTGCCGGTCGGCGCCGGCCCGCGTGGCGCGAGGCCAGCATCCCGATGACCCCGACTTGCCGCAGAGTCTCCCGTCCGGGGCCCTGAAGCGGTACCTTGACCGAAGTCGCTGGCCGGCAGCATCCTTACTTGCCGCAAAGCCCCCCCCGCCGGAAGGGGCAGCAACTGGCAAGTCGGCCCCGCACCCAGCGGTGAGTTGCCGGTTCGGGCCCCTTCAGGGAGCCGGAAGGGGCGCCAAATGGCAACTCGCTGGCGCATGCTCGCTGTGGGCCCTGGAGCTGGAGGCCGGCAGCGCCGGGTGGGTAGGCTCGAGACATGACCCTGCCTTTCACGCTGCTCATCGACCCGGAGCCGGCCGACTCCACCCGCACCGACTTCGTGGACACGTTCCACGAGATCGACTCCGGCGCCCCGGCACTGCGGGTCGCCGAGCTGAGCACCCAACGCGGCGACGGCATCTTCGAGACCCTCAGCGTGGTCGACGGGCACCCGCAAGAGGTTGAGCCGCACATCAGCCGGCTCATCAACTCCGCCCAGATCTGCGACCTGCCGGTGCCCAACCCCGCCCAGTGGCGCGCCGCGATCGCCTATGCAGTGGCCCGGATCCCCGGCGAGGGCGAACTGGCGCTCAAGTTCGTGCTCAGCCGCGGCGTCGAGCACGGACCCGCGCCCACCGCCTGGCTGCACGCCACCCGCGCCGCCGACTTCACCGCGGTACGCGAGCACGGCATCAGGGTGATCACCCTCGACCGCGGCTACCCGCGCGGGGTCGCCGAGCAGGCACCCTGGCTGCTGATGGGCGCCAAGACCCTCAGCTATGCCATCAATATGGCTGCCCTGCGCGAGGCCAAGCGCCGTGGCGCCGATGACACCATCTTCCTCACCCACGACGGCTATGTCATGGAGGGCCCCACGTCGAGCGTGATTCTGCGCATCGACGGCCGTTACGTCACTCCGGCGCCGAGCGGCGCCATCCTGCACGGCACCACCCAGCAGAGCGTGTTCGAGTACCTCACCGCGCACGGGGAGAGCGTCGAGTACCGGGATGTCACGGTCGATGAGCTGCGGGCGGCGGATGCGGCGTGGCTGGTCTCCAGCGTGCGTCTCGCGGTCGCTGTGATCGCCCTGGACGGCGTGGAGTTCCCCCACGACACCGAGCTCACCCGCGCCCTGAACGCGTCCCTGCTGGCCCGCACCGGCGCCTAGCGCAGCCACCCGTCGCGCGAGAGCGGCCGCGTGGCTTCTTCGCGGGGCACGAGGTGACCGTTTGGCCGCTTTCGCGACACGACGGTTCCGCGAGAGCGGCCGCGTGGCTGCTTCGCGGGGCACGAGGTGACCGTTTGGCCGCTTTCGCGACACGACGGTGGTAGACGGGGAACACGCACGTCGGGGACGAAAGACCGCCCGGGCGACCTTGGGGTCGACCGGGCGGCGGGAGCAACGGGTGCGTGGTTAGCCGAAGCGGCCGGAGACGTAGTCCTCGGTGGCCTGCACGGTGGGATTGGAGAAGATCGTGGTGGTGTCGTCGTACTCGATGAGCTTGCCCGGCTTGCCGGTGCCCGCGATGTTGAAGAACGCGGTGCGGTCCGAAACCCGCGAGGCCTGCTGCATGTTGTGCGTCACGATGACGATCGTGTAGTCGGTCTTCATCTCTTCGATGAGGTCCTCGATCGCGAGGGTGGAGATCGGGTCGAGCGCCGAGCAGGGCTCGTCCATCAGGATCACGTCGGGCTGCACGGCGATGGCGCGGGCGATGCAGAGACGCTGCTGCTGGCCGCCGGAGAGGCTCGAGCCGGGCTTGTCCAGGCGGTCCTTCACCTCGTTCCAGAGGTTCGCGCCGCTCAGCGAGCGTTCGATCAGCGCGTCGGCGTCGCTCTTGGCCATCCGACGGTTGTTCAGCTTGACGCCGGCCAGAACGTTGTCACCGATCGACATGGTGGGGAACGGGTTGGGCCGCTGGAACACCATGCCGACCTGACGGCGGACGAGCACCGGGTCGACGCCGGGGCCGTAGAGGTTGTTGCCGTCGATGAGCACTTCACCGTCGACGTGAGCGCCGGGGATGACCTCGTGCATGCGGTTGAGGGTGCGCAGGAACGTGGACTTGCCGCAGCCGGAGGGGCCGATCAGCGCGGTCACCGTGCGCGGTTCAATGGTCAGCGACACGCCCTCCACGGCGAGGAATTTGCTGTAGTAGACGTCGAGGTCGTTGACTTCAATGCGCTTGGACATGTGTTCCTTCGAATCTGTTGAAGCTGGAGTCTGGGCGGCGGCTGCGTCAGCGGCCGAGTTTGGGGGAGAAGGTGCGCGCGACCAGCCGGGCCACGAGGTTGAGCAGCATGACGATCACGATCAGGGTGAGCGCACCGGCCCAGGCCCGGTCGATGTAGGCCTGCGAATCGGCGCCCTGGCTGGCGTATTGGTTGTAAACGAACACCGGCAGGGTCATCATCCGCTCGTTGAACAGGTCGTAGTTCATGCTGGCGGTGAAGCCGGCGACGATCAGCAACGGCGCGGTCTCGCCGATCACGCGGGAGATCGAGATCATGATGCCCGTGACGATGCCGGCCAGTGACGTCGGCAGCACCACCTTCACGATGGTCAGCCACTTGGGCACACCGAGTGCGTAGGCGGCCTCGCGCAACTCGTTGGGCACCAGCTTGAGCATCTCTTCGCTGGAGCGCACCACCACCGGGATCATCAGCACCGACAGAGCCACCGAGCCGCCGAAGCCGAACCGGATGCCGGGGTCGTTGAACAGCAGCGAGAACAGGGCGTAGGCGAACAGGCCGGCCACGATCGAGGGGATGCCGGTCATCACGTCGACGAAGAAGGTGATGCCGCGGGCGAGCCGGCCGCGACCGTATTCGGTGAGGTAGATGGCCGTGAGCAGCCCGATCGGCACCGAGATGAGGGTGGCCAGCCCGGTGACGAAGAGGGTTCCGACGATGGCGTGCAGGGCCCCGCCGCCGGCGCCCACGACGTTCCGCTGGGACTCGGTGAAGAAGGTGGGGGTCATGAAGGCGGGCAGCCCGTTGACGATGGTCGTGCCGACCAGGGAGATCAACGGGATCAGCGCCACCACGAACGCGATGGTGACCAGGGCGGTGACCAGGCGGTCTTTGGCCCGGCGGGTGCCCTCGACGAAGTAGGAGAACAGGAACAGGGCGATGCAGTACAGGACGGTTCCGAAGAACAGCGTGCCGGCCCAGTTGAAGCTCTCGGTGGCGCCGGAGAGGAAGATCACCACGAAGATGGCGCCCACGACCAGCCAGCTGGCGGCGAGCACCATCATGGGGGCGTTCTTGGGCAGCTTGCCGGCGGTGAGGGAGTTCGTCACGGGAGAGGAGGCGGTCATGGTGATGCTCATCAATTCGCTCCTGAGAAGGCCTTGCGGCGGTTGATGATCACGCGGGCGATCATGTTCACGATCAGCGTGATGACAAAGAGTACGAGGCCGGTGGCCAGCAGGATGTTGACCCCGACGCCGTGTGCCTCGGGGAAGTTCAGCGCGATGTTGGCCGCGATGGTGTTGGAGTTCTGCGAGGTGAGTAGTTGGAAGATCACCTCGGGGTTGGGGGAGAGCACCATGGCCACGGCCATGGTCTCGCCGAGCGCGCGGCCCAGGCCCAGCATGGCGGCGGAGATGATGCCGGCGCGGCCGAAGGGCAGCACGGCCATGGTGATCATTTCCCAGCGGGTGGCGCCGAGGGCCAGCGAGGCTTCCTCGTAGAGCACCGGGGTCTGCAGGAAGATCTCCCGGCAGATGGCGGTGATGATCGGCAGCACCATCACGGCGAGCACGATGGCCACGGTGAGGATCGTGCGGCCGGTGCCGGACACGGGGCCGGCGAACAGCGGGAACCAGCCGAACCAGTCGACGAGGTTGGCGTAGAACGGCTGCACCATCGGGGCCAGCACTCCGATGCCCCAGAGGCCGAAGACCACGGAGGGAACGGCGGCGAGGAGGTCGATGAGGTAGCCCAGGCCCTGCGCGAGTTTGCGCGGGGCGTAGTGCGAGATGAAGAGGGCCACGGCGATGGCGACGGGCACGGCCATCAGCAGGGCCAGGAAGGCCGACCAGACCGTACCGAAGGCCAGCGGGGCCACGTAGGACCAGAAGTTGCTGAAGTCGCCCTTGAAGGCGTCAGCCGGCGCCACGAAGGCGGGGATGCTCTGCACGAAGAGGAACAGGGCCACGGCGGCCAACATGGCCAGGATCAGGCTGCCTGCTACCACCGTTGCGGTGGAGAAGATGCGGTCGCCCGGTCGTTCCTTGGCCTTGATCGCAATACGGTCAACTGCGGTCGTCATTCCGAGCGTCTCCCTGGAGGGGTGAGGTGATACCGGTAAGGGTGGATCTTGAGCCGGACCCCAAGCCTCAGTGTGCCCGGCAGGGCGACCGCGTGCAACGCGATCGCCCTGCCGGGCGGTGTTACTGAAGCCGGAAGCTCAGCGGATGTTGAGTTACTTGACGGTCTCGAGGACAGCGGCAACCTTGGCCTGCAGGTCAGCGGACAGCGGTGCGGCGCCGGCGGATGCCGCAGCCTCAGCCTGGCCGTCCTCGCTGGCCATGTAGCTGACGTACTCCTTGACGAGGGCGCCCTGTTCGGCGTCCGCGTACTCGGTGCAGACCAGCGCGTAGCTCACCAGAACGAGCGGGTAGTGCGTCGCGTCGGTGGTGAGGCGGTCCAGCTTGACGGCCAGATCGTTGTCGGCGCGGCCTTCGACGAGCGGCGAACCGTCGACGACTGCTGCGGCGGCCTCGGCCGTGTACTCGACGAACTCGTCGCCGACCTTGATCTTGGCGACACCGAGGTCACCGGCGCGGGAAGCGTCGGCGTAGCCGATGGTGCCGGTGCCGTTGGTGACGGCGTCGACGACACCGGAGGTGCCCTGGGCGCCCTCACCGGTGGCGTACGGGAACGGGTCGGCCGGCTTTTCGGTCCACACGTCGGGTGCGGCCTGGAAGAGGTAGTCCGCGAAGTTCTTGGTGGTTCCCGAGTCGTCCGAGCGGTGCACGGCGGTGATCGCGGTGGCCGGCAGGTCGGCGTCGGCGTTCAGCGCGACGATGGCCGGGTCGTTCCAGGTGGTGATGGCGCCGGTGAAGATCTTGGCGAGCGTGTCGGCATCCAGGTTGAGGTCGGTGACGCCCTCAACGTTGAAGATGACGGCGATCGGGGAGATGTAGACCGGCAGGTCGACGGCGAGGGTGTCGGGGGCGCAAGCGGCGAACGTGCCGGCCAGCTCCTCGTCGCTCAGGTAGGAGTCAGAACCGGCGAAGTCGGTGCCGCCGGCGATGAAGGTCTCGCGGCCGGCGCCGGAGCCCGACGGGTCGTAGTTGATGGTGACGTCCGGGTTGGCCGTCTGGAAAGCGGAGATCCACGCTTCCTGGGCCGAGCCCTGCGAGGAGGCGCCCGCGGCGTTGATCGTGCCGGTGAGGGTGCTGTCGGCGGCGTCGTCGGTAGCCGTGCTGCCGGCTTCGTTCGAGGCGCAGGAGGAAAGAACGAGGGCTGCGGCAATAGCAATGACCGCGGGGCGGCCAAAACGCATGAGATTCACAAGGATCCTTTTCAGGTTGACTACAGGGAATGCGATCACAGGAGAATCCTGCGAACTTCGGGCCGGTGCTGGCCCTCGGTAGACGCTAATCCGTGTGGTTAACGACACTCCCCCTCCTTGGTGAACGGGAGGTAAACGACATCCGTCGAGTGGACCTCGTGCCACCTGCGCTGCGCACATCAGCGCCCGCAGTCCCGGTCGGGTCTGTGAGCGCTGGGAGAACCGGGTCAGAGGCGCGGCGGGTGGGTCTCGATGGCGAGGATGCCCGCGCTCGGGTTGTCGCTGGAGAGGTGCACGACCGAGAACCCGCTGGGCGACAACGCTGCGGCGTTGCCCAGCTGCTGGGTCATCGGGGAGCCCGTCGCCAGGGCGATCTCGCGCAGGATGTCTGGCAGCACTGGGCCGTGGCTGCAGAGCACCGCGGTCTTGCGGGCGCGGATGCGCTTGCCTACGTTGTGGCGCACATCGGAGGTGCCCTGCTCCCACGCATCCTGGCTGATCAGGTCGGTGCGCTTGAACGGCACCCCTGTCGCGGCCGACAGCGGTGCCACGGTGGTCACGCAGCGGGTGGCGGTGCTGGTGAAGATGCGCTGCGGCTGCCAGGCGCTCACCGTGGGGACCAGGGCGGCGGCCTGGGTCACTCCGCGTTCGCTGAGCGGGCGGGTGGCGTCCGGGCCAGACCAGTCGTGCGGCGCGGTGGCCTTGGCGTGGCGCAGCGCGATGATCGCGAAGGTGCTCGTGATGCCCTGGGCCACCAGGCGGGCGAACGCGTCGATGATCTCCACGTCCGGGGCGTAGCTGAGGTAGGTCCTGGCCTTCTTGATGGTCACCCATTCCAGGGCGGCGACCTCACCGTTGGGCACAAAGGTGGAGCGCAGAATGTGCTCCGGCAGCACCTCGGCGGCCCAGTAGTGCACGATCTTGGCCTTGCCGTTGGGCATCGGGTACTCCGACACGCCCAGCGGCACGCCCAGGGCGATGGCCAGCCCGGTCTCTTCCTCGATCTCCCGCACGGCCGTGACCGGCAGTGTCTCGCCGGGGTCGACCTTGCCCTTGGGGATGGTGATATCGCCGTGCACGGTGCGGTGGATCAGCAGCACGTGCATCCGGCCGTCGATGAGGCGCCAACAGACGGCTCCGGCCGCGAACACGGGGGCGAGGTCGCTCATCGGCGGCTCACGGGTCGCTTGCGCTGGCCGATCTGCTGCATCAACCGGTTCTGCATGTCGTCCAGCGGCTTCCCGTCGGCGTCCTGGTGGTGCCGGGTCCACTCACCGTTCTCGTCGAGCCACCACGACGAGGTGCGCTCGTCCATCGCCCGGGTGAACAGGGCATCCACCTCGCCCAGGTGCCGCGGGTCGACCAGGCGCACCAGCGCCTCCACCCGACGGTCGAGGTTGCGGTGCATCATGTCCGCGCTGCCGATGAAGACCTGGGTCTCGCCCAGGGTGTGGAACGAGAAGATCCGCGAGTGCTCGAGGTAGCGGCCCAGGATCGACCGCACCCGGATGTTCTCGCTCATGCCGGGCACGCCGGGCTTGAGGCTGCAGATGCCGCGTACCCACACGTCAACGGGCACACCGGCCTGGCTGGCGCGGTACAGCGCGTCGATGATGTCCTCGTCCACCATCGAGTTGACCTTGATGCGGATGCCGGCGGGCTTGCCGGCCAGCGCGTTCGCGGTTTCATCGGCGATGCGCTTGAGCAGGGCCTTGCGCAGGTGGAGGGGAGCAACCAGCAGGCGCTTGAACTTCTTCTCGATCGCGTAGCCGGAGAGCTCGTTGAACAGCCGGGTCAGGTCCTTGCCGACCTGGTCATCCGCGGTCAGCAGCCCCATGTCTTCGTAGATGCGGCTGGTCTTGGGGTTGTAGTTGCCGGTGCCGATGTGGCTGTAGTGCCGCAGCACGCCCTTCTCATAACGCACCACCAGGGCCAGCTTGCAGTGTGTTTTCAGGCCCACGAGGCCGTAGACAACGTGCACGCCGGCCTTCTCCAGCTTGCGCGCCCAGGAGATGTTCGCCTGCTCGTCGAAGCGGGCCTTGATCTCCACCAGGGCGAGAACCTGCTTGCCCGATTCCGCGGCGGCAATCAAAGCCTCCACGATCGGGCTGTCGCCGGAGGTACGGTACAGGGTCTGCTTGATGGCCAGCACGTTCGGGTCCGCGGCGGCCTGCTCGAGGAACGCCTGCACGCTGGTCGCGAAGGATTCGTACGGGTGGTGCAGCAGCACGTCGCCGCGGCTGATGGCGCGGAAGATGTCGGGTTCGTCGTTGGGTTCGCCGGTGAGTAGCTGCGCGGCCGTGGTGGGCACGTGCTTCGTGTAGTGCAGGTCGGGACGGTCGATGCGCAGGTCGAACAGCCCGCCGAGGTCCAGGGGCGCCGGCAGCCTGTACACCTCCTGCTCGGTCACGTCGAGTTCACGCACGAGCAGGCCCAGGGTCACCTCGTCCATGTCCTCGGTGACCTCGAGGCGAATGGGCGGGCCGAACCGGCGGCGCAGCAGCTCCTTCTCAAGGGCCTTGATCAGGTTCTCGGTGTCGTCTTCCTCGATGACGACGTCCTCGTTGCGGGTGACCCTGAACACGTGGTGTTCGAGGATGTCCATGCCGGGGAAGAGGTCCTCGAGGTGGTTGGCGATGAGGTCCTCGAGGGTGATGAAGCGCACCTTGTCGACGGACTCGGTGCGGTCCACCCGCACGAAGCGCGGCAGCATGGAGGGCACCTTGAGGCGGGCGAACTCCTGTTTGCCGGTCTTGGAGCTGTGCAGGCGCACGGCCAGGTTCAGCGACAGACCGGAAATATAGGGGAACGGGTGTGCGGGGTCGACGGCCAGCGGCATCAGCACCGGGAAGATCTGATTGCCGAAGTAGCCGCGCAACGACCGGCGGTCCACGTCGCTCAGGCTGTCCCAGGTGACGATGTCCACGCCGTGTTCGGCCAGCGCCGGGCGCACCAGCTCCTGGAACGCGTGAGCGTGCCGGTCCTGCAGCACGTGGGCGGCGGCGGCGATGTCGGAGAGCACATCCTGCGGGGCTCGGCCCACATTGGTGGGCACGGCCAGCCCGGTGAGGATGCGGCGCTTGAGGCCGGCGACCCGCACCATGAAAAACTCGTCGAGGTTGTTGGCGAAGATGGCCAGGAAGTTCGCCCGTTCGAGCACCGGCAGGGCCGGATCCTCGGCGAGTTCGAGTACCCGCTGGTTGAAGGCCAGCCAGCTCAGCTCCCGGTCGAGGTACCGCTCGCTCGGTAGCGCCGGATCGTTTTTGCCGATCTGGGGGTCAAAATCGTCGTCGAGTTCGCTCTCGAGCCCTGAGGTGCCTGGGATGTTGTCGCCGTCCATCTGTCCATCTTGACACCCGGCGCCGAGCGGGCGCGACGTTCACGGTGAACGGAACGTTAACGAGGCGAACGGTGGTACTGCACATCCGCCGTGCGGTCGGTGAATCCGAGGCTGCGGTACAGGCGAACCGGCCCGGTGCTCTCGGCCTCCACATACAGTTCCACGCTCGAGCAGCCGCGCCGCCGGAGGCGGGCCAGGCCCGCCAGCATGAGGGCGCGACCGAGGCCTGCGCCGGCGGCATCCGGATGCACGCCGAGCACGTAGATTTCGCCGAGCGGGGCGCCCGGTTCGATCTTGACCCAGTTGTAACCCAGGATGCGTCCGGGCGCGGCGTCATCCGTGCTCGCCCGGGCAAGCAGCAGGTCGCCGGCGTCGAACCAGGGTTCGGCCATGCGGGCGGCCAGATCGGCCTCGGTGACGGCGCCCTGCTCGGGATGCGTGGCGAAGACCAGCGCGTTCAGGCTCACCCAGTCGGCGTTGTCGCCGGGCTCGTCGGCGGTGGCCGCCCGGAACCCGGTGATGGCGACACCGTCGGGCAGCACAGGGGAGGCCTCGGTGTCGGCGTCGGTCAGCGGACGTTCCAGCTGCAGCAGGGTGCGCACGGCGCTGAAGCCGAACCTGTCGGCCAGGGTGCGGGCGCCGGGCAGGTCGCCGTGGGCCCAGGCGGTGAGGTCGCCGGACATGCCGCCCTCATCCTCGAACAGGCGGCGGAGCGCGGCGGTGGCATGGCCGCGCCGGCGATAGCGCGGATGCACGACGAGGGCGATCTGCCCCTCCCCGACGATCGCGGCGCCGACAGCGTCTTCGCCCTCGAGCAGCAGCTGCGGGCTGCGCCGCCCCGACCGGGCATCGAGCAAGGCCTGTTCGTTGAACGGGCGGTAGCCATCCGTGTGCGCAGCCGCATCGGCCACGTCGTGGAAGCGCGCCGCGAAAGCGGCGTCGGACAGGTCAGGCGCCGACAGAGTGCGGGACACGATCTCCTTCTTCCTCGTACACGTTGAACCGGTAGCCGACGTTCCGCACCGTTCCGATCAGGGACTCCTGGTCGCCGAGCTTGGCGCGCAGCCGCCGCACGTGCACGTCGACGGTGCGCGTGCCGCCGAAGTAGTCGTAACCCCACACCTCGCTGAGCAGCTGCTCCCGGGTGAACACCCGCGACGGGTGCGCGGCGAGGAAGCGGAGCAGCTCGAATTCCTTATAGGTGAGGTCGAGCGGTTTGCCGTGCACCTTGGCGGAGTAACTGGCCTCGTCGATGACGACACCGGCGGCGCGGATGGTGGGGGAGGGCGAGTTGTGCGGGGTGCGGCCGGCGGCGAGCCGGATGCGAGCATCGACCTCGGCGGGGCCGGCGGTGTCCAGCACCACGTCATCGACACCCCAGTCCGGACTGACCGCGGTCAGACCGCCCTCGGTGATCACCAGGAGCAGCGGCACACTGCTTCCCGTGGTGCGCAGAATCTGGCAGAGCGACTTGGCGGCCATCAGATTGGACCGGGCGTCGACCAGAATCAGGTCGGAATCGGGCGCTGTGACGAGCTGATCGGCCTGGGCCGGAATGAGTCGTGTGCTGTGGGACAGCAACGCCAGGGCCGGTAGAACGTCATTATTCAGGGCCGAGGTCAGGATCAACAGCTGCGCCACGCAGGTCCTCCAAGTATCGTGCGGCCCATACTAGCGTGCCACGGAATGCGACTCGGGCGTGCAGAATGGGACAGTGAGCTGGAAGCGTTTGAGTGTAGTGATGATTTGGTTGGTCGCCGTCGTCTGTGCGGTGCTGACCGGCGTCCTTGTCGCCCCCGCGGACCGGCTGGTGTGGGTCAGCCTGTCCCTGGCCGGTTGTACGATCCTCACCCTCGCCGCCCAACTGTCCACGGGGCAGAAGGAAGGCTACGTGCACAGAGTCACGCTCAGCCTGGTGGGTGCCGTGCTCGTTCTCGGTGCCGCGACGGGGTTGTTCGCCCTGATCGGCCTCGTATAACACTTCGCCTCACCTGGCGGCTTCCGGCCGGCCAACGGCTAGAGTTGGGGCATGTCAACGCTCGCACTCGAAATCCTGTTCCTGGGCCTCCTCGCGCTGGCCAGCCTGTCGATCGCCTGGGTATCCGGCATCGTGCTGTTCAAGCTGTTCCGGGGCCAGCGGTAACCCAGCGTGTACGAACTTCCGGTCGGCCTCCCGTCCGAACTCGTTCCGCTGTCGTGGCTGATCGGCGTCTGGGAGGGGTCGGGGATCCTCGACTACACAGTTGACGGCAAGAAGGTCACCCGTGAGTTCGGGCACCGGATCAGTTTCAGCCACGACGGTCTGCCGCACCTGAACTACAGCTCGTATACCTGGCTCGAGCCCGAACCGGCCGCCCCGGATGCCGACGGCACCGTCGCCCCGACCGGTGCACCGGTCCCGCTGATGACCGAAACCGGCTATTGGCGGCTCAGCCGCCCCCAGGAGGCCGGCGACCCCGGCCCCGGCCTGTTGCCCGGTGTCGGGCCGGCGCCGTTCCAGACCGCGGAAGCCGTGGAGACGCTGCGGAACACCGACGGGGGTTTCGACATCGAGGTGAGCCTGGTGCATCCTGGCGGCATCATCGAGCTCTACCTCGGCCAGGTGAAGGGTCCGCGCATCGATCTCGCCACCGATGCCATCGTGCAGACCAGCGGTGCCAAGCCGTACGCGGCCGCCACCCGGCTCTACGGCCTCGTCGACAGCCATCTGCTCTGGGCATGGGACATCGCCGCGCTCGGCCAGGACCTGCAATCGCACGCGTCCGGACGGCTCAGCCGCGCGTCCTGACCGGCTCGCTGCGCACCGTGACCGGGCGCAACCGGCTGAGCCCGAACACCGCCGCGCCGGCCGTGATGACGGCCACGGCGATCAGCAGCACGTAGAGCAGCACCGAGCCGTACCCTGTCACCGGGTTCAGGAACGGGTACGGCACCCAGCCGTCCGTCGCGCCGCGCACCAGGACAACCGCGCACCAGAGCACCGGATAGACCAGCACCACCCACAGGCGGCGCCACGGTAGCGGCCCCCGGTCAGCCACGAGCGCCCAATCGAGCAGGCAATACACCGGGAAGACAACGTGCAGCACGGTATTCGCCCAGGGCAGCTCCACGCCGCCGGGCAGGCCGACAAGCAGGGTGTTGTAGACCAGGCCGACGACGATCATGTATGCCGTGGTCGCCGCCCTGGCCAGGACCAGCCAGGCCGGCGCCGTCCGGCCGAGCAGCACCAACACCGCGGTGGCGCTCAGCGCGGCGGCCGCCAGGAGGTTGGACTGGATGGTGAAGAACCCGAAGAAGTTGAACGGGTTGATGGTGGCCCGCGACGCCGTGGAGAAGAACGTGGCGCCGACGGCGATCAGGGTCAGTGCCGCCGCACTGAGGCGGAGTGCGGCGATCGAACGGGCGGGAAGACGCATTTATAGCTCCTTGCCGGGTGACGGCCGGGACGTGAGGGGAATACGGGGGACCGCTCAGACCGTTGGGCTAGCATATGGGCCGGAGTTCCCCCCTGTCGACAGCGCTCAGGCGGTCTCGTCGGCAGGGCGCCCGGAGCATTCACCGAAGGAGAGCTCGATGACCACCACCGCCGAACCGCTCGCAGCCGCCGCAGGGTCGCCGCTTCTCGAACTCGACGGCGCCGTGCAAGCCGACGGCATCGACGTCGGCGTCGCCGCGCACTACGGGAGCCCGAACGCCGAACAACGCAAGCTGCTGGCCGGGACGGCCATCGTGGACCTGTCCCACCGCGGGGTGCTCTCCATCGCCGGCCCCGACCGGCTCACCTGGCTCAACTCGATGTCCAGCCAGGAGCTGCGCGGCCTCACCCCCGGCCAGTCCACCGAGACCCTGCTGCTCGACCCCGCCGGCCACCTCGAATACGCCATCGCCCTGATCGACGACGGAGTGGAGAGCTGGCTGCTCGTCGAGGCCGCCGAGCTGCCCGGCCTGCAGGCCTGGCTCGACCGGATGCGGTTCACCCTGCGTGTGCAGGTGGTGGACCACACCCTCGCCTACGCCACCATCGGCACCATGGCCGCAGACCCCGCGGCGCTCCCGCTCGGCCCGGCGAGCCCGAACGGGGTGCCCTTGGTCTGGCGCGACCCGTGGTCAGAGGTCGCTCCGGGCGGCTGGCAGTACGCCGCCGACACCGACCACCCCGGCGCCGCCTGGCACTGGACTGAGGTCCTGATCCCGCGGTCGGCGTTGCCGGCCCTGCGTGACGCCATCGCCGCCGGCACCGTGCAGGCCGCGGGGCTCCTGGCCCTGGAGGCGCTGCGCATTGCTGCCTGGCGCCCCCGCGGCGCCCTGGACGCCGACGAGCGCACGATCCCGCACGAACTGGACTGGCTGCGCAGCGCCGTGCACCTGAACAAGGGCTGCTACCGCGGTCAGGAGACCGTCGCGAAGGTGCACAACCTCGGCCACCCGCCGCGCCGGCTGGTGCTGCTGCACCTGGACGGTTCCGATTCGGTGTTGCCCGCGCACGGCGACGAGGTGCAGGGCGACAGGTTCGTCGCCAACGCCGCACCCGAGCGCCGCACCGTGGGCGCCATCACCTCCAGCGCCATCCACTACGAGCTCGGACCGATCGCCCTCGCCGTCATCAAGCGCACGGTGCCGGGAACGGTGACCCTGCACGTGCTCTCCCAGGGCCTCTCGATCACCGCCAGCCAGGAGGTCATCGTGCCGGAGTCGGCCGGGTCCGTGGCGGAGATCCCGCGGTTGCCGCGGTTGGGCGTGCGGGTTCCCCGCGGCTGAATGCGGGGTATCCGGCGGGACTTTCGTCACGCAGACGGGTACGGTGTGTCCGCGTGCGCCTCGCTAGAGTTGGAGCATGTCTGCTCCCTATACCCTCATCCTCCTCCGCCACGGCAACAGCACCTGGAATCAGCAAAACCTCTTCACCGGTTGGGTGGATGTGCGTCTGAGCGACCAGGGCCGGGCCGAGGCTCTGCGCGCCGGCGAGCTGTTGGCCGAGTCCGGTCTGCTGCCGGACATCCTGCACACCTCCGTGCTCACCCGCGCGATCCAGACCGCGAACATCGCCCTCGAAGAGGCCGACCGCCTCTGGATCGACGTCAAGCGCTCCTGGCGCCTCAACGAGCGCCACTACGGCGCTCTGCAGGGCCTGGACAAGGCCGAGACCCTCGCCACCTACGGTCCGGAGCAGTTCCAGACCTGGCGTCGTTCGTTCGACGTGCCGCCGCCCGTGCTCGACGACTCCTCCGAGTGGTCCCAGGCCAACGACGCGCGTTACGCGGACCTCGGTGACGACCTGCCCCGCACCGAAAGCCTCAAGGACGTCATCGCCCGGATGCTGCCGTACTGGGAGTCCGACATCGCCGCGGACCTCCGCACCGGCAAGACCGTGCTCGTCACCGCGCACGGCAACTCGCTGCGCGCCCTGGTGAAGCACCTCGACGGTGTCTCCGACGCCGACATCGCCGAGCTGAACATCCCCACCGGCATCCCGCTCGTCTACCGCCTCGACGAAGACCTCAAGCCGATCGGCGCCGGCGAGTACCTCGACCCCGCCGCTGCCGCAGCCGGCGCCGCCGCCGTCGCGGCCCAGGGTAAGAAGTAACCCACAGCCCAACAAAAAGCCCCCGTCACTGACGGGGGCTTTTTCGTGTGCGGATGCGACCTATTCGGTCGGCGTCGGCTGGTGCCAGTCGCCGGTGCCCAGGTACTGCACCTTCTTGGCGATCGACACCGCGTGGTCGGCGAACCGCTCGTGGTAACGGCTGGCGAGGGTGGCGTCGACGGTGTCGGCGGCCTGGCCCTTCCACGTCTCGCCGAGCACGGCGTCGAACACGCTCAGGTGCAACGCGTCCACCTTGTCGTCCTCGTTGCGGATGTCCTCGGCCAGCTGCATGTCCTCGGTGGTGAGCAGCTCGGCGAGCATCTTCGCGATCTTCACGTCGAGAGCGCCCATCTCGGCGAACGTCGGGCGCAGGCTCTTGGGGATCACCTTGTCGGGGAACCGGTACCTGGCCAGCTGCGAGATGTGCGTTGACATGTCGCCCATCCGCTCGAGCGATGCACTGATGCGCAGTGCGCTCACGACGATCCGCAGGTCCCGGGCCACCGGCTGCTGCCGGGCCAGGATGGTGATGGCCAGCTCATCGAGCTCAACGGTGAGGGCGTCGATCTTGTCGTCGTCGGCGATGACCTCTTCGGCCAGCGCCACATCGGACTTGTTGAAAGCCTGGGTGGCCTTCTCGATGGAGATGGCCACGAGGCGTGCGATCTCGGCGAGGCGGTCCTGCACCTCGGCGAGCTCTTGCTGAAATACTTCTCGCATTGTGTCTGTGGTCCTTCCTGGTCGCGCCAAAGCGCGCGAACGCATGAGACCCGCCTGGCCCCCGAACAATATTGGCGAACGAGGGTTAACGGCAGGTGCCGTGCGACTGAACAATTACCAAAGTAGCGTGTGCCCACCCTTGCCGTCGCGATCGACTCGTGCCAGAGTCACTAATCTGGTGAAATGGAATCGACCTGGCTTGTGTTGCTGTCTCTGGCACTGGGCCTCACCGTCGGTGCCGGGTTCGTGACCTTGCTGTATGTCGCGGAACGGCACGGCAAGCGGGCCGCCGAGGTGGTCAACCCGGCGGTTCCGGACGGCATAGACCAGGTTCTCGACGCGTTGGAGAGCGCCGGGCTGGTGCTGGACCCGTCGAACAACGTGATCAAGTCCTCGCCGGGGGCGTTGAACATGGGGCTGGTGGTGAACCAGCAGCTGGCCCATCCGGAGCTGCTGGACCTGGCCCGCGGCGTGCGCCGCACCGGAGAGGCCGTGTCGGAGGAGCTGGTGCTCTCCAGGGGCCCGTTCGGCGACGCGAGCATGCACCTGCGGGTGCGGTTGGCCCGGCTGGGCTCCCGCTACGTGCTGCTGCTCGCGGAGGACCGCACCGAGGCGTTCAGGCTCGACGAGGTGCGCCGGGACTTCGTCGCCAACATCAGCCACGAACTGAAGACCCCGATCGCCGCCGTCGGGCTGCTCGCCGAGGCCCTCGGCCACGCCGCCGACGAGCCCGTGCAGGTGCGGCGTTTCGCCGACCGCCTCACCACCGAGGCCGGCCGGCTGGCCCGGCTCACCCAGGAGATCATCGAACTCTCCAGGCTGCAGGCCCAAGACGCCCTCCGGGAACCTGAACTGCTCGACATCGACGACATCGTGGCCGCCGGCATCGACCAGAACCGGGTCGTGGCAGATGCCGACCGCATCACCATCGCGTTGGGCAAGAAGTCCCGCGCCAAGGTCTACGGCGACGAGAGACTGCTCGTGATGGCCGTGCACAACCTGGTCGCCAATGCCGTGCACTACTCGGCGCCGGGCTCCAGGGTCGGCGTGGGGGCACGAGTGTCGGACGGGGTGATCCAGGTCACCGTCACCGACCAGGGCGTCGGCATCCCGGAGAGCGACCTGGACCGGATCTTCGAGAGGTTCTTCCGCGTCGACCAGGCCCGGTCCCGCAACACCGGCGGCACCGGCCTCGGCCTGGCCATCGTCAAGCACGTCGTGCAGATCCATGGCGGCGACATCCGGGTCTGGTCACAGCCCGGCCATGGTTCGACCTTCACCATTCGCCTGCCAGAGGCGACCCACCCCGCACCAGCGGCGACAGGAGACACCCCATGACCCGAATCCTTCTTGTTGAAGACGAGCAGGCGCTGAGCGAGCCGCTGAGCTTCCTGCTGGAACGGGAGGGCTACGAGGTGACGGTGGCCGAGGACGGCCCGAGCGCCCTCGCCGAATTCGACAAGGCCGGTGCCGATCTGGTGCTGCTGGACCTCATGCTCCCCGGCCTCCCCGGCACCGAGGTGTGCCGGGAGATCCGCACCCGCTCCGCGGTGCCGATCATCATGCTGACCGCCAAGGACTCCGAGGTGGACATCGTGGTGGGGCTCGAGCTGGGCGCCGACGACTACGTCACCAAGCCGTACTCGACCCGGGAGCTGCTCGCGCGCATCCGGGCTGTGTCGCGCCGGCACACCGATCCGGCCGAAGAGGATGACGGCGTCCTCGCCGCCGGCACCGTGCGGATGGACATCGAACGGCACACGGTGTCGGTGTCCGGCGCCGTGGTGAACATGCCGCTGAAGGAATTCGAGCTGCTCGAGTTCCTGCTGCGCAACGCCGGCCGGGTGCTTACCCGCGGGCAGCTGATCGACCGCGTCTGGGGCACCGACTACTTCGGTGACACCAAGACCCTCGACGTGCACATCAAGCGCATCCGCTCGCGCATCGAGGCGACGCCGTCGGAGCCCACGATGCTCGTCACCGTGCGCGGGCTCGGCTACCGCTTCGAGGCCTGACCCGCCGGGCGGCCATCCGCCCCTGAAACATCAGAATGCCCCGTGACCCAAGGTCACGGGGCATTGTGATGCGGTTCGCGGAAGTTACGGGGCCGTGGTGGCTTCCGGTGTCGCCGCGGGCGCCGGGACCTCGGCGGCGGGCTCCGTCGGTGTCACCGTGGGAACCGGAGGTTCGGTGGGCACCAGGGTGGAGTACTCCGCCAGGGTGCCGTCGAGCACCGGCACGAGAAGCTCGAGGCCGGTCAGGTCGCCGTACTGGAAGTACACCGGGAACAGCGAACCCGCTGTTGCGTTGAGGTTCTGGACGGCGACACTCTCGCCACCGGGGATCCCGATCTCGGTGGTCGCGTTGGCGTCGATCGTCAGGGTCGTGTCGACCTTTTCGTCGACACCCTCGTACTGCACGAGCAGCTCGATGTCTTCGTCGGCGCTGTTCACCACGTGCACGACGAGGTTGGCGTTCTCACCGTCCTCGGTGATCAGCATCGCGTTGCGGATGGCCAAGTCGCCCAGGTCCCCGCTGACGCCGTCGCTGGCGTCGTACTGGATGGTCGTCGCCTGGGGGGCGAACAGATTGCATCCGCTGGTGCCCAACAGGATGCCGGCCGCCACTACGACGGTTGCCATGGTTCGCGCTCTCACAAGACCTCCACAAGAGTTCAGCGTTCAGCCCAAGTGGCGTGAACGCTGCAGATTTGGCTCGAGTTTACCTTACGGAATCGTGCCGGGCAGGGCGGACCCTGATGAGCCGCGAATATCCCCTCAAAAGGGTGCCGGGGAGGGGTGGTATCATAGACGTTGCTGAAGGGATATCAATACATGTTATTTGAAGTCGGCGAAACAGTCGTTTATCCCCACCACGGCGCTGCGACGATCACCGAGGTGAAAACTCGCATCATCAAGGGTGAAGAAAAACTGTATTTGAAACTCAACGTCACCCAGGGGGACCTCACCATCGAGGTGCCCGCCGAGAACGTCGATCTTGTCGGTGTGCGCGACGTGATCGGTCAGGACGGCCTCGACCGGGTCTTCGAGGTCCTGCGCGCTCCGTTCACCGAAGAACCCACCAACTGGTCACGCCGGTACAAGGCCAACCTGGAGAAACTTGCCAGCGGCGACGTCATCAAGGTGTCCGAGGTCGTGCGCGACCTGTGGCGCCGGGATCAGGACCGCGGCCTGTCAGCCGGGGAGAAGCGGATGCTCGCGAAGGCGCGGCAGATCCTCATCTCCGAACTGGCCCTGGCCGAGAAGACCGACGAGGACCAGGCATCAACCGTGCTCGATGAGGTGCTCGCCTCGTAGAAGATCCTGTTCCAACGACAGGCGGCACCCCGCGGTGCCGCCTTTCGCACGTTCAGCCCCAGCCTCAGCCAGCCCTTTCCACCCTGCGTCACCGCGCCCCACCAGATAGCCTCCAGACATGACTGAATTCCCGGTATCCGCCGTCGCGGTCATCGTCGTCGCCGCCGGCAGCGGCAGCCGGCTCGGCAGAGACCAGCCCAAGGCGTTCGTGCCGCTGGGGGACCGCAGCATCCTCGAGCACGCCCTCGCCGGCGTGTTCGGCCTGAACGAACCGGCCCAGGTCATCGTGGTGGCGCCCGAGACGCACCTGGCCGAGACCAGGACCATCGCCGGCCGCGTCGCCGGCCCCGCCGCCTGGTACCTCGACGTCGTCGCCGGCGGCGACACCCGGCAGGCATCCGTGGCCCGCGGGCTCGCCGTGGTGCGGTCCGGTGCCACCGTGGTGCTCGTGCACGACGCCGCCAGAGCGCTGACCCCCGCCGCCCTGATCGACGCCGTGGTGGCCGCCGTCCGCAGCACCGGCCACGGAATTGTTCCCGGTCTTCCCGTGGTGGACACCATCAAGAGCGTCGACGCGGCTGCCACCATCCTGGGCACCGTCGACAGGTCACAGCTCTCCGCCGTGCAGACCCCGCAGGGCTTTCCCCGCGCCATGCTCGACGCCGCCTTCGCCTGGGCCGCGACCCTGCCGTCAGCGGATGCGCAGGATCTCACCGACGACGCGGCGCTGGTCGCCGCATCCGGCAACACCGTCAGCGTCATCCCCGGTGACCCGTTGGCATTCAAGGTCACGACCGCCTGGGACCTGCGCCGCGCCGAACTCCTGCTCCGCGACGACGTCGGCGCACCGGCATCCACCGACCCGCGGGTGGGTACGGGGCTGGACGTGCACGCCTTCGATGACACCAGCGACCTGTGGCTGGCCGGCCTGCACTGGCCGGGGGAGCGGGGCCTGTCCGGGCACAGCGACGGTGACGCCGCCGTGCACGCCATCTGCGACGCCATGCTCGCCGCCGCGGGGCTGGGCGACATCGGCCAGGTCTTCGGCACCGCAGACCCCCGCCTCACCGACGCACACGGCGAGGTGTTCCTCACCGAGACCCTGCGCCTGGTCACCGAGGCCGGCTACAGGGTCGGCAACGTGACGGTGCAGATCATCGGCAACCGCCCCAAGCTCGCCCCTCGCCGGATCGAAGCCCAGGAACTGCTCACCGGCATCCTGCACGCCCCGGTGTCGGTATCGGCGACCACCACCGACGCTCTGGGCTTCACCGGACGCGGCGAGGGCATCGCCGCCCTGGCCACCGCACTGCTTCACCCGATCAGCCCCACCCGAGCATCCGACCGACCCTCGCCTAAACTGAACCAGTGAGCATGCGACTATACGACTCGAAGGCCCAGACCCTTCGCGATTTCCTGCCGATCGTTCCGGGCAAGGTGGGAATCTACGTCTGCGGACCCACCGTGCAGTCGTCGCCGCACATCGGTCATCTGCGCAGCGCCCTGGTCTATGATCAGCTGCGCCGCTGGCTCAGCTACCGCGGCAACGATGTCACCTTCATCCGCAACGTCACCGACATCGACGACAAGATCCTCCTGAACGCTGCGGGCACCACCGAGCAGTGGTGGGCGCTCGCCTACCGCTTCGAGCTCGAGTTCACCGCCGGTTACCAGAAGCTGGGCATCCTGGCGCCCACCTACGAACCCCGCGCCACCGCGAGTGTGCAGGAGATGCAGGACATCATCGGCCGCCTCATCGACAACGGGCACGCCTACCCGGCCGCCGACGACTCCGGCGACGTGTACTTCGACACCCGCAGCTGGCCCGCGTACGGCGAGCTGACCCGGCAGAACCCCGACAACATGGAAGCGGCCACCGACGCCGACCCGCGCGGCAAGCGCGACGCGCGCGACTTCGCCCTCTGGAAGGGTCACAAGGCCGACGAACCTGCCTCGGCGGGCTGGGTCTCCCCGTGGGGAACCGGCCGGCCCGGCTGGCACATCGAATGCTCCGCCATGGCCGCTCGTTACCTCGGCCCGCAGTTCGACATCCACGGTGGCGGCCTCGACCTGCGCTTCCCGCACCACGAGAACGAGCTGGCCCAGTCCAATGCGGCCGGTGACGGTTTCGCGAACTTCTGGGTGCACAACGGCCTGGTCAACACCAACGGCCAGAAGATGTCCAAGTCGCTGGGCAACTCGGTCTACGCGGCCGAGCTGCTCGACCAGGCCCGCGCCATCGTGGTGCGCTACTACCTCGGCGCCGCGCACTATAGGTCCACCCTCGACTTCCACGAGGGGTCGCTGGCCGAGGCCGAGGCCGCCCTCGAACGCATCGAGAGCTTCCTCGACCGCGCCGACCGGCGCCTGGCCGACACCCGCTTCGCCGGCTCCGGCGTCGAGATCGTGCCGGATGACTTCGCCACGGCCATGGACGACGACCTCGCAGTTCCGCAGGCGCTCGGCGTGCTGCACGACACCGTGCGCGCCGGCAACGCGGCCCTCGACGCCGAGGACCTGCACGCGGCCGCGGCCGCGCGCGGTCAGGTTCTCGCGATGAGCGAAGTCCTCGGCATCAACCCCCTGTCGCCCGGCTGGGCCGTCGCGACAGATGAACCCGCCATGGTGGCCCTCACCGCCCTCGTCGAGCGCCTGCTCGACGACCGGGAGACCGCCAGGCAGAGCCGCGATTACGCGGCTGCAGACCGTATCCGGGACGAGCTCGTCGCCGCCGGCATTACCATCGAAGACACCCCGTCGGGTGCACATTGGAGTTTTGACTGATGAAGAACACAGATCGCAAGTCGCGCACCGGCGCGGTGCGCAAGGGCAGCAGGGGACCGCAGGTCGGTTCCGGCGGCCAGGGCCGTCAGGCTCTCGAGGGCAAGAAGCCCACCCCCAAGGCCGAAGACCGTCCGTACCACCCCGCCGGTAAGGCCAAGGCCGCCAAGGACCGCTTCGCCGCGGCCGGCGGCGGCCGCAGCCGCGCCCCGGGCGGCTCCGGTGCCCCGCGCACCGGCCGCAACACCGGAACCGGCAACACCGGCGGCGGCGGTTCGTCTACCCGCAAGGCAAAGTCGGATGCCGAGTTCGAGGTCGTCACCGGCCGCAACTCGGTGCTCGAGGCGCTGCGCGCCAAGATCCCCGCGTCGGCGCTGTACGTGGCCACCCGCATCGAAATGGATGACCGGGTCAAGGAAGTCCTCAAGCTCGCCACGACCCGCAACATCCCGGTGCTCGAGGTCATGCGCCCCGAAATCGACCGGCTCTCCGGTAAGGACGCCGTGCACCAGGGCCTCGCGCTCAAGGTGCCCGCGTACGAGTACGCGCACCCGATCGAGCTGCTCGACCTCACCATCAGCCGCGGCCACAAGCCGCTGTTCGTGGCGCTGGACGGCATCACCGACCCGCGCAACCTGGGTGCGATCATCCGCTCCACCGCGGCGTTCGGCGGCCACGGCGTCATCGTGCCGCAGCGGCGTTCCGTCGGCGTGACCGCGTCGGCCTGGAAGACCTCGGCCGGTGCGGCCGCCCGTCTGCCCGTGGCCATGGCCCCCAACCTCACCCAGACGCTCAAGGCGCTCAAGGAGCGCGGCATGCTCGTGATCGGCCTCGACGGCGGCGGCGACACCGAGCTGCCCGAGCTGGGCCTCGGCTATGCCGAGCGTCCCATCGTCGTGGTCGTCGGCAGCGAGGGCAAGGGCCTGTCCCGCCTCGTCACCGAGACCTGCGACGCCATCGTGTCGATCCCGATCAACGCGAACACCGAGTCGCTGAACGCCGGAATCGCCGCCGGTGTCACCCTGTACGAGATCTCCAAGCTGCGCGCCGAGGCCCTCGCGGCCAAGGTCGCCAAGGCTGCCGCGGCGGCGGAGGCCTAACCCGCCAGGTTGTTCGTCTGAGAACGGCGTGGATCGTCCCTTCGGGGTCGGTCTGCGCCGTTTCTTGTTGGTGGTGGAGGTGCTGTGGCCCGGTTCACGGCGTGCTGATATGGACGCGGGTGCTTCGGTGGGTGCCGCGCGTCCCGTCCCGTAGACCCTGCGTGCGCCACGTCGTGGGCCCAGATGCGTGAGTTGCCAGTTGAGGCCCAGTGCGACGCTGTCAGGGGGCCTCGACTGGCAACTCGTCGGCGGACCTCATGCTGAATTGCCAGTTGGCGCCCATTGCGGACGCCCGAGGGGGCCTCAACTGGCAACTCGGCGGACCGGACGAACGGGCGCGCGAGTTGCCGCACAGTGTCCCTGGGGAGCATCCGAAGGGGTCTTTGGGCGCAAGTCGGCGCAGCCAAATGTCGCGAGAACGCGCAAAATGCCCCTTCGGACCTGCCGAAGGGGCATTCTGGCGCAACTCATGGGGCTGTGTTAGACGTTCAGGCGCCAATCGTCGGCGTCGGCGCCGACCTCGTCAGACTCGAGGTCTTCGTCGTCGTCGCCTTCCTGCACCTCGATCGGCGTGGTGGGCGGGTCGATGACGGTGGCCTCGTCGCGGCGGTGACGCAGCACATCCTGAACGTACGAGGTGACGGCCTCGGCCAGCGGGATGTCCCGGTTCGCGTTCTGCGCCATATACCAGCGGTGGTCCAGCAGCTGGTGGAACACCTCGGCGGGCTCGAGCTTGCCCTTGAGCTCACGCGGGATGGCGCGCACGACGGGCTCGAAGACCCGCACCAGCCACTCGTGCGCCATCATCTCCTCGTCGGCATCGGGGTTGCCGTAGGCGACCCCGTAGGAGTCGAGGTCGTTGAGCAGGCGGCGGGCCTGGTTCTCCTCGGCGTCGAGGCCGGTCAGGCGCAGCAGCCGGCGCTGGTGGTGGCCGGCGTCGACGACCTTGGGCTGGATGCGCACAGTCGTGCCGTTCTCGTCGGTCTTGATCGCGAGTTCCTCGATGTCGAAACCGAGGTGGTTGAGGCGTTCCACGCGCTCGGTGATGCGCCAGCGCTCGCTGCTGGCGAAGGACTCGGATCCGGTGAGTTCCTTCCACAGCAGCCGGTAGGCCGCGACGATGCCGTTGCTCACGTTCACAGGGTCGAGCTCGTCGGCCACGCGGCCGCCGGCCTCGAGGTCCATCAGTTCGCCGGCGATGTTCACCCGAGCGATTTCGAGGTCGTTCTCGCGCTGCCCGTTCGACAGGCCGCCGGGGTAGAGCTGCCCGGTCTCGGCGTCGACGAGGTAGGCCGCGAACGCCCCGGCGTCCCGGCGGAAGAGGGTGTTGGACAGCGACACGTCACCCCAGAACAGGCCAACCATGTGCACGCGCACCAGCAGCAGGGCGAGGGCATCGACGAGGCGGGTGGCCGTATCCGGGCGCAGGGCCTGGGAGTACAGCGCCCGGTAGGGCAGCGAGAACTTGAGGTGCCGGGTCACCAGCACCGAGTTGAGCGGGTCACCGTCTTCGTCGGTGCGGTTGGTGATCACCGCGAGCGGTTCGACGCAGGGAATTTCCAGGCTCTGCAGGGTGCGGAGCATCTCGTACTCGCGCTTGGCCATCTCACTGGTGGTCTCCTTGATGGCCACGACACGGCCACTGAGGTGGGCGAAGCGCACCAGGTGCCGGGAGAGGCCCTTGGGCAGCGAGGCGATGTTCTCGTTCGGCCAGGCATCCAGCGGAACGTTCCAGGGGAGATCGAGCAGGGCCGGATCGGCCGTGGCGGAGGTGATGTTGAGAGAACCGCTCATGAGGAGCCTAACTATCGAAAAGGCCCGTCAGGGCCGCAAGCCGCCCCGGCCGGAATCGGCACGAAGACGAGGAAAAGGCGCCGGGGAACCCGGGCGCCGATATGACAAACTCGACCGCCGAAACTGCCGGCGGTCGAGTTTGTCGATCAGTGCTTAGTCGGTGACGGCGCCGCCGAGACGGAGACCGGACTCTGCGTTGAACACGTGCAGGTGGTTCGGCGTCGTGGTCAGGTAGACGGTGTCGCCGGCCGACGGGTGCGAACGGCCATCGACGCGGGCGACGATGTCGGTGCGCTTGCCCTCGACGGTGGAGTGGCCGTACAGGTAACCGTCGGCGCCGAGCTCCTCGACCAGGTCGACGTCAACGGCGAGGCCTTCGCCCATCGTGGTCGACAGCTGGATGTCCTCGGGGCGCACTCCGATGGTGACCTTGGGGCCGTTGGCTCCGGACAGCGTCTCGCGGGATACGGGGACCGTCGCGGTGCCGAACTTGATGCCGCCGTCGACGGCGTCGGCCAGGAACAGGTTCATGGCCGGGCTGCCGATGAAGCCGGCAACGAAGACGTTGTTCGGCTTGGCGTACAGGTCGCGCGGGGTGCCGACCTGCTGCAGGACGCCATCCTTGAGGACAGCGATGCGGTCACCCATGGTGAGCGCCTCGGTCTGGTCGTGGGTGACGTAGACGGTGGTGACGCCCAGGCGGCGCTGCAGCGACGCGATCTGGGTGCGGGTCTGCACGCGCAGCTTGGCGTCGAGGTTCGACAGCGGCTCGTCCATGAGGAACACCTGAGGCTGACGCACGATGGCGCGACCCATGGCAACACGCTGACGCTGGCCACCGGAGAGGGCCTTCGGCTTGCGGCTGAGGTAAGGCTCGAGGTCGAGCAGCTTGGCGGCTTCGAGAACGCGGGTGGCGCGCTCGTCCTTGTTGACGCCGGCGATCTTGAGCGCGAAGCCCATGTTCTCTGCGACGGTCATGTGCGGGTACAGGGCGTAGTTCTGGAAGACCATGGCGATGTCACGGTCCTTCGGGGGAACGTCGGTGACGTTGCGCTCGCCGATGAAGATGTCGCCGTCGTTGACCTCTTCGAGGCCGGCGAGCATGCGCAGCGAGGTGGACTTTCCACAGCCGGACGGGCCGACCAGGACGAGGAACTCGCCATCGGCGACCGACAGGTCGAGGTGATCGACCGCCGGGCGGGTGGAACCCGGGTACAGACGGGTGGCCTTGTCAAAGGTTACTGAAGCCATTATTTCGTTATTCTCCTTCACCGGCAGGTACGTGCCGGACGATCCGTTGTGATGGGATTTATGTCCGGCCGACGTAGCGCCAGCGCAAGACCTCTCTAGTATGGCATGCCCGGGATGGGTGACCGCTGAATTGACAGCTCACCGCGCGCCGGAGGGACTCGGTGAGCCCGCAGTGAGCCCGCTGTGAGCTGCCGGTTGGTTATTTCCCAGACTGGGGTCCTACTATTTGGAGTGCTACCGCGCACAACCGCGAGCGCACCCCCTCAACTCGGAGCGATCATCCATGACAACTGGCGGCCCAGGCGACCCCCGTCCCTCGAAGAATCAGCGACGCGACGCAGCGCGCACGAAGGCAGCACAGATTCGAGTCGAGCAGAAGAAGCGGGATCGCCGCAACCGGGTGTTCCTGCAGGGCGGTATCGCCCTGGCCGCCATCGCCGTCGTGACGGCCATCGTCCTGATCATCGTCAACTCCGTTCAGCCCGCCGGACCGGGCCCGCGCAACATGGCCAGTGACGGTCTCCTGGTCGGCGAGGGCCTGACCGCGGTGACCACCCCCGCGCTGCAGCCGGATGCCGAGCCGGTGCCGTCCACCCCGGACGCCACCGGGACCATCGCCGACATCCGCGTCTACGTCGACTACCTCTGCCCGTTCTGCGGCACCTTCGAGACCACCAACGCCGAGCAGATCTCTCAGTGGGTAGACTCCGGCGCCGCCACCGTCGAGATCCACCCGATCTCGATCCTGACCAGCAAGTCCGCCGGAACCCAGTACTCACTGCGTGCCGCGAACGCGGCCGCGTGCGTGGCGGATTCCGCGCCGGACGACTTCCTGGCGTTCAACTCGGCGCTCTTTGCGGCCCAGCCCGTCGAAGGCACCGCCGGTCTCAGTGACGACGAGATCAAGGCGATCGTGAAGAGCTCGGGTGTGTCGGAGAACATCACCGCAATCAACGAGTGCATCGACGAGACCACCTTCAAGTCCTGGGTTCTCGCCTCCACGGATCGGGCTCTGAGCGGACCGATCCCGAACTCGTCCTCCCTCGAAGCGATCACCGGAACCCCGACGGTGCTGGTGAACGGCAAGCAGTACGTCGGCGCCCTCGACGACGCCAAGGAGTTCGCGGCCTTCGTGCTGCAGGCCGCCAGCGAGGCGTACTCCACCGCGACGCCGACGCCCACTCCGACGCCGGCCGGGTAACCGGTCGTT
Organism: Cryobacterium sp. TMB3-10; assembly: GCF_004402305.1. Lineage (NCBI taxonomy): Bacteria > Bacillati > Actinomycetota > Actinomycetes > Micrococcales > Microbacteriaceae > Cryobacterium > Cryobacterium sp. TMB3-10. Next base: position 114,671 of record NZ_SOGH01000012.1, read on the forward strand.
TCCCGGGCCGGATGCCGCGCCGATGCACGATTGCGTCGGCATCCGGTCGCCGGGTGATTTAGGATGAATGCTCGAGGCAGTTCGATCGCCTCATGCCGGCCTGGCGCAATTGGTAGCGCACCACTCTTGTAAAGTGGGGGTTACGGGTTCAAGTCCCGTGGCCGGCCCCATCTTTTCGGCACTTCTCGACGGCACTGCCCGGGCTACGATGTCCGCGTGCCGGCCAGCCTCAGTGCCGGCGGAATCGAGGATTCCCATGTTCACCCTGCACATCGAACACTCCGTCGGGGACTACGACGCGTGGAAGCAGATGTTCGACTCTGATCCGCTCGGCCGCAAGACGGCCGGCGTCAGCAGCTTCCGGGTCATGCGCCCGGTCGACGACCGTTCGGCGGTCCGGATCGATCTTGACTTCGGCTCCCGCACCGATGCCGAGAAGATGAAGGTCGCGCTCGAGGAACTCTGGAAGGGTCCGGGGGCTGCTCTGATGCGCAATCCGCGCGCCCTGCTCACCGAGACCGTGGAGGACGTCGCCCTGTGACCGGATTCCGTCCGGACAGCGAGACCGTCGCCGACCCGACCCTGATCTCGGCAGCCGACGAGACGCACCTCGCCCGGGCCATCGACGTGGCTCGTCTGGCGGGCGCGAACGGGAATCACCCGTTCGGCGCCATCTTGGTGGCCCGTGACGGCACGATCATCGAGGGCCAGAACAGCGTGGTCACCGCGGGCGACCCGACCGGCCATGCCGAGACCAACCTCGTTCGCCTTGCCAGTGCCCGGCTCTCCAGGGACGACCTGCACGCGAGCACGCTCTATACGAGCACCGAACCGTGCGTGATGTGTTCCGGCGCCATCTACTGGGCCGGAATCGGCCGGGTCGCCTACGCGCTGCCCGAGCAGATGCTCGGCGAGATGGTGCCGGAACAAGGCGGCGAAGCGACGCTCGACCTGCCCTGCCGGGAGGTGTTCGCCCGCGGCGGCAACACCGTGATCGTCGCCGGCCCCGCCCTGATCGACGCAGCGGCCTCCGTGCACGCGGGATTCTGGGACGCCGCACCCTGATTGCGGGCAGGCCGGGTCAGACCGTCGACGGGCTGGCGGAGGGGAGCGCGCCGCTCAGCCGCCGGCCCGGCGGCTCGGGTAACCGGCCGGTGATCACGTGCGCGACGACCACCGCCACGATCACCAGCGGCATCACGGCATACGCGTCGCTGCTGAGCAACACCGTGGCCAGCAGCACACTGGTCAGCGGCAGGCGCAGCATCGACACGCACATGGCGCCGATGCCCACCCCCACCGCCGGCACCAGCGCCATGCCGGGCAGGTGCGAGGCCGCGATCCCCAAAGCGGCACCGACGAACATGGCCGGGAACACCGGACCGCCGCGGAACGCGCTCAGCGACAGGCCGTAGGCGAGCGCTTTGCACAGGATCAGCAGCCCGACGGCGCCGAGCGGCCAGGAGGCCCCGTCATTGATCAGCGACGGCAAGGCCGACTGGCCGGAGAAGAGCACTTCGCCGGTGTCCTCCCCGGTCACCTGCGCGAACAGCACGGCCAGGCCCGCGATCGCCAGGCCGAGCACCGGGGTCACCAGGAGCCGATGGGCGTGCACGTACGGGCGCACGATGCGGGCCAGGGCCCGGATGCCCCACGCCAACAGCGGGCAGGCGACCCCGATCCCCAGCGCCCAGAGGAACATGGCCGCGGTGGGGGTGGAAAACGACGGCAGGTCGGGGAGTGCGAGGGAGAACGTGCCCAGGCCGGTCCAGGAGTCCAGGCCCACGAAGACCAGGGAGCCGATGCCGGAGGCGAGCAGACCGGGCAGCAGGCCCACCCCCAGCATCGCGCCGGCCAGCCCGGATGCCTCCATCAAGAGGAAGGCGCCGAGCAGCGGCGAGCCGAGGAGGGTGCTCACCGCCGCGAAACTGCCCGCGGAGGCGACCACCGCCACGGCCGACGGCGGTGAGTCTTTCTTGATCAGCCGAATCGCCAGGGCGCCCAAACCGCCACCGAGCGCGATCAGCGGCGCCTCCGGACCGAGTACGGCGCCGAGAGCCAGGGTGGCCAGAGCAGCAAGCACCACTCCGGGCAGCTCCCGGGGTTGCGGGAAGCCGCCGGCCTTGAACCCTTCAGACGGCGGATGCCCGCTGGTGCCCGGCAGTCGCTGGATGCACAGACCCACCAACAGTCCTGACAGGGCCAACAGTGGAAACGGCCACCAGAGCGGAACGTCGGCGAAGCCCAGGACACCGGGCAGTTCGGTGAACAGGTACTCCTGTAGCCAGTCGACCAGCGCGAGGAAGCCGTAGGCGGCGATCGACACCGGCACCCCGATGAGCCCGGCCAGCAACAGGATGCGCAGGTAGCCGCGGGAGCGGATCACCGCCAGTGGGTCGGGCGATGGTTTCGCCGGCGCCGACGGGTCGGGGTGCGCGTCCATGTCGGGGTCCTCCTCGATAGGGTGCGGGCGTGCCGGCGTCCCAGTCCACGCTGGCCCGGACGAATCGACAACGCAAGGCCCCACGGACCCGGCCGGGGCGGGTTTGACCGGTCGCAGCATCCGGCCGCAAATGGGGGCTGGTCGGTCGAGCGCCCCGTTCACTAGGCTGACCGGCATGTATGCGCTGTTCTCCGCTGTGCTCCTGGTTCTCATCGTCGCCGCCCTCGCAGACATCATCACCCGGCAGGACGGCCAGGTGAAACACCTGCCCAAGGTCCTCTGGGTGCTGTTGGTGATCTTTCTCCCGGTGATCGGCAGCCTGCTCTGGTTCGCGATCGGCCGGGAGTATCCCGCCCCGGCCGCGCGGTCGAGCAGAAGCGCGCCGCGCAGCGGGCCCGCATCGGCCGGGGCATCCGCTGTGCTGCCCGCACGCCGGGTGTCGAGCACCGAGGAGGAACTGGCCGCTCTCGACCGCGAGATCGACTTCCACGCCGAACAGGCCCGCATCCGTCGTCTTGAGGCCGAGCTGGCCGAACGACGCCGGCTGGCGGAGGGGCGTGAGTCGTCGGTCTGACGCCGACCCGGCAACGGGCTACGCTTGGGTTTGTGGTTACAGACAACAAAACACCCCAGGATTCTGCTCGCTCCGAATTCGACAAGATGGTGGCGGGGGACTGGTACCGGTATCGCTCCGGTCCCGAACTCGCCGAGATGACGACGAGCACTCAACGCACCTGCCGGCAGATCACCGCGCTCTACGACGACGACGAGCCCGCGGCGCATGCGCTGTTCACTGAGCTGCTCGGCAGCGTGGGAGCGGGCGCGGACTTCCGGCCGCCGCTGTACCTGGACTACGGGTCCCGGCTGCACGTGGGCGCCAACACCTTCATCAATGCGGACTTCCTCGCTTTGGGCGGTGGCGAGATCACCATCGGCGCCAACGTGCTGGTCGGACCCAGCGCCCGCCTGTACACCCCGACTCACGCCGTGGACGTTGCGGAACGCCGCGCCGGCTTCGAGCGTGTCTCGCCGATCACCATCGAAGACGACGTCTGGCTGGGCGGCAACGTCGTGGTCTGCCCAGGCGTGACCATCGGCGCGGGCAGCATCATCGGCGCCGGCTCCGTCGTCACCAAGGACGTGCCGGCCGGGGTCATCGCCGCCGGCAACCCGGCCCGCGTGGTGCGCGAGATCGGGCCGGGCGACCGGGTCGGCCTGGGTGTGGCCTGACTTACGGCGCCGACCGGTAGCGTATGCGGGACCGCAGTACCCGTCGCGTCAGAGCCGCCCGAGGATATCCTGGCGCTTGGTTGCGTATTCGGCGTCGGACAACAGTCCCCTGGCATGCAACTGCTCCAGCTGCGCCAACCGGTCAGCGTGATCGCCCACCTGCCGACGGCGCGCCACGCGAATGGCCAAGAATACGATCGCGAGGGCGACCAGGACCATCGTGCTGAGCGCGCCCAGGATGATGAGCGCGTGCCAACCAGTCAGATTGCTGAGCATCAGTTCCCCCAATGCCGGACTTCCCGGCCGGTCGGGGGAAGTCTATCCGTGCCGGCCGGCCCCGGCCTGCTGACCTCGCAGGATCCCGCAGTGGGCGAGCGTACGCTGGAGCGATGACCCTCACGCCCCAGCACGCCCTGTCCACCGGATTCACCGCCCAGTCCACCGCGACCGAGGTGCTCGCGGGTGTCGACCTGAGCGGTAAGACGGCGATCGTCACCGGCGGCTACTCCGGCCTCGGCATCGAAACCGTCGCCGCTCTCGCCGCGGCCGGCGCCCAGGTGATCGTGCCGGCCCGGCGTCCGGAGGTGGCCCGGGCCGCCCTGGCTGCGCGCGGCCTGAACGCCGTGGAGGTCGAGGCCCTCGACCTGGCCGATCTGGTCAGCGTGCGCGCCTTCGCCGAACGATTCGTGGCCACCGGACGCAGCCTCGACATCCTGATCAACAACGCCGCCATCATGGCGTCCGCCGAGGCCAGGGTCGGGGACGGCTGGGAATCCCAGTTCGCCACCAACCACCTCGGCCACTACGTGCTCACCAACCTGCTCTGGCCCGCGCTTACGGCCGAGGGCGGCGCTCGGGTCGTTGCCCTCTCCTCGACGGGCCACAAGCTCAGCGGCATCCGCTTCGACGACCCCGACTTCAGCGCCGGCTACGACAAGTGGCAGGCGTACGGACAGGCGAAGACCGCCAACAGCCTCTTCGCGGTGCACCTGGATGCTCTCGGCGCCACCCGTGGCGTGCGCGCCTTCGCGGTGCACCCCGGCGGCATCATGACCGAGTTGCAGCGTCACCTGCCCCGGGAGGAGATGGTCGCCGCGGGTTGGATGACCGAGAATGGCACCGTCAATCCGCTGTTCAAATCACCGGAGCAGGGTGCCGCCACCTCCACCTGGGCGGCCACGTCGCCGATGCTCGACGGGATGGGCGGCGTTTACTGCGAAGACTGTGACATCGCCGAACCCACCGAGCCCGACAGCTCCACGGCCCGGATCAGCGGGGTCGAGTACCACGCTATCGATCCGGATGCGGCGGCCCGGCTCTGGGCGTTCTCGGCCGAGCTCACCGGAGTGAATGCCTTCGCCTGAACCCTGCACCGTACGGGGAACCGTTGCGGCTCCGGAACCCGAATCGTAGGTTGGAGACATGGCTCAGGACGGTTCTGGCAGTGCGGGTGCGGATGAGGCGGTCTGGCTGGCTCAGGGGATCCCTGCTCCAGCGCGGCGCGCGCTCGTGGCCGCCGGCATCCTGACCGTTGACGACCTGCGTGCGACGGACCTTGACGTCCTCGCCCGACTGCACGGGATGGGCCCGAAGGCGCTGGCGCGGCTGCGTCCGCTGCGCGAAGGCTGAGGTGCCCGGTGACCACGCAACTGGTCCCGCTGCGGACAAGTGCACCCGGTATGCCGGGTGCACTTGTCCGCACGGGTAACAGTCGCGGCCGCGGAGGCCGGCGCCGGACTAGTCGACGGGGGTGAAGTTGAGCGAGATCGAGTTCATGCAGTACCGGTCTCCGGTGGGGGTGCCGAAACCATCGTCGAACACGTGGCCCAGGTGCGAACCGCACGCTGCGCAGCGCACCTCGGTGCGCACCACGCCGAGCGACCGGTCTTCGATGAGCTCCACGGCCTCTGGCCGCACGGACTCGTAGAAGCTCGGCCAGCCGCAGCCGGAGTCGAACTTCGTGCCGCTCTTGAACAGCTCGGCATTGCAGGCGCCGCAGGTGTAGACGCCCGAACGACCCTCGTCGAGGAGCTCACCGGTCCAGGCGCGTTCGGTGGCCGCCCCGCGCAACACGGCGTACTGCTCGGCGGTGAGCTCCGCCTTCCATTCGGCGTCAGACTTGGTGACCTCGTAGTCCATGGTGCGTCCTTTCGATCCAGTCTCGGCAGAGAACTGCCTCCAGCGTAAACTCGGCCGGGGTCCCCGGCATTCCCGCATGCGGCGCACCCGGTGATTCCCCAGCCGATTCCCACCCTCGACGCTAGCGGGTCCGTGTTGCGCGACAGGCGGGACCGGTCAGCGAAAACCCAGTCCGTGCCAAATAAGATGACGCGTATGGCGACCAGCGGGCACGACGAGAGCACGCGGGGCGCCGAGGGCTCCGTCGGGCTCAGCCCTCGTGACGAAAACCTGCTCGCGTTCGAGCGGCGACTGTGGTCACACCCCGGTGCCAAGGAACAGGCCATTCGCTCCGAATTCGGTCTGTCGGCCGCCCGGTACTATCAATTGTTGGGTGCCCTGCTCGACTCCCCGCTTGCCCTCGCCCACGATCCCATGCTGGTCAACCGACTGCAACGGATGCGTGACGCACGGTCGCAGGCGCGGTCGGCCCGAGCCATCCGCCCCATCGAGTAGGGAACCTCCTACCGTGTGTTCAGCCAAACGAGGATCGAACCAGACAGACGATGCCCACTTCGTACCCGAAAGACCGCTTCGATGACCTCCCGCACAAGCTCGACCGCGTGGGGGCGCACCGCGCACCAGCCAAGAAGGGGCGTCGCTGGGTAGCCGTCTGGTGGGCCCTCGCCGCGACCGCCCTCCTCATCGGGGTCGGCGCGATCGGTCTGACGGTCCTGAACAACCGGCTGAATATCACCATTCCCGGCATCGAGGCCGAGACCACGACCGCGGAGCCCACGCCGGAGCCGGTGCCCACCGCCGAGCCGACCACTGACCCCAGTGCGAGTGTCACGGTGCTCAACGGGACTCCGACGAGCGGGGTGGCCCGGTCGGTTGGCGACCTGCTCACGACCGGCGGCTGGACCGTCGGCAGCACCAGCGACGCAGACACCGAGGACGTCGTCACGACGACCGTCTACTACGCGGACGCGGCCCTGGAGGGCGCTGCACGCGGTGTGGCGGCTCTGCTGCCCGGTTCCGAGGTCCTGCTGGCGGATGACTTCGCGGGCTCGGATGCCACCCTCACCGTCGTCGTGGGCAGCGACTACGCGATGCCCGCCGGCTGACCCGGCCCGACGACTCCCCGTCCTACTGGGGTTGCCCTTCCCAGTCAACCCCCTATTGAGTTTCACTCCCGTCACTAGTGTCTGCAGTGGTCGCTCATTTTCTCGGCTGAGCGCTCTCTACCCGAGAGTGCTCGTTTCGAGACGGTGGACGCAGCTTCTGCGCCAGGCCCGGTAGCACCAACGGGTGAGTGCCGAAACACAACACTGCAACAGGGGAGTTTCACATGGCGAACGGAACCGTCAAATGGTTCAACGCTGAAAAGGGTTTCGGCTTCATCACCGTCGATGGAGGTGGGCAGGACGTCTTCGTTCACTACTCCGCCATAGACATGCACGGCTACAAGGTTCTCGAGGAAGGCCAGCACGTCATCTTCGAACTCGGTACCGGAGCCAAGGGTCCGCAGGCCGAGTCGGTTCGCCCGGCCTAACCGCCCGGCGTCGAACGCAGCCAGCCTCAACCAGCTGAGAACACCACGCACGTGCTCGACCATTGATCATTGGATGATCGGTCGACCACCGAGTGTCAGTCACGCCACCACCGTGACCCCGGGCAGACATACCGGGCGGGCTAGGGTGTGTGGCGTGACTGCGTTTCGGATGTTCCCTGCTGCTCCCCGTCGAATCCGATCCGGACGGCGGACGCCTGGCGGCGCGGCCCTGATCGGCGCGGGCCTGTGCTTGGGGCTGGGCCTGGGACTGAGCTTGGGGCTGGTCGGCTGCTCTGCGCCGGTGCCCGAAGCGACGGCGTCGGCGGACCCGACACCGCAACCGGGCATCATGCCGCTGCGCGGCACACCGGTGGACCCGTCCCGTGCCGAGCATCCGTCCCTGGCCGTGAAGATCGACAACCACCCGGCCGCGAGGCCGCAGCTCGGTCTCGAGCGCGCCGACCTGGTCTTTGAAGAGCTGGTCGAGGGCGGCATCACCCGCTACGTCGCCCTCTGGCACTCCGACGTGCCGGATGCTGTCGGCCCGGTACGTTCCATCCGTCCGATGGACCCGGAGATCCTGAGCTCGTTCGGCGGCATCGTGGCGTATTCCGGCGGCCAGCCGCAGTTCGTGGCCGCGATGAGGGCCTCTCCGCTGCTGAACGTGGTCTTCGACGACGACGCCGGAGGCCTGTTCGTCCGGTCCGACGACCGGGATTCACCGCACGATGTGGTGCTCGCCGCGGACGAGACCGTCACCCTGCACTCCGACCTCGCGCCGCCGCCCGGCCAGTTCGACTACGCCGACAGCGCCGCGGAGGCCACAGCGTCCCTCGCCGGCGATCGGACCACCACCATCGTCACCCGGTTCTCCGAATCCGGCGGGAGGGCCTGGGCCTGGGACCCGGCGGCCACCGGGTACCTGCGCAGCCAGGACGGCGCTGCCGACCTGGACAGTACCGGTGCCCAGCTCAACGCCACCAACGTCGTGGTGCTGCGGGTGGAGGTCGATCGCGGCAGCGACGTGCCCCGCACCATCTTGACCGGGTCGGGCACGGCGTGGGTGTCGACCGGCGGTTCGACGATGCCCGCCACCTGGTTCAAGGATGCCGCGGCCGCGCCGATCCGGCTGGCCGACGCTGTCGGGGCCACGATCGAGCTCGCACCGGGCAACACCTGGATCGAACTGGTACCCACCGACGACGGCAGCGTGGAACTGGTGCCGTAGGTCGACCGGAACCCGGCACCGGCCCCCGCCGTTCACTTGCACTCTCGACCCCAGAGTGCCAGAATCGGTTTAGCACTCTGCTGTTCGGAGTGCTAACCCATCATCGTTTTGGTAACGTCCGGGAGGGACGAGAAACACATATGGCAAAGATCATTGCTTTCAATGAAGAGGCCCGTCGCGGCCTTGAGCGCGGCCTCAACATCCTCGCTGACACGGTCAAGGTGACCCTCGGCCCGCGCGGACGCAACGTCGTGCTGGAGAAGAAGTGGGGCGCCCCCACGATCACCAACGACGGCGTGTCCATCGCCAAGGAGATCGAGCTCGACGACCCGTACGAGAAGATCGGTGCGGAGCTCGTCAAGGAGGTCGCCAAGAAGACTGACGACGTCGCCGGCGACGGTACGACCACCGCCACCGTCCTCGCTCAGGCCCTGGTTCGCGAAGGCCTGCGCAACGTCGCAGCCGGCGCCGACCCGATCAGCCTCAAGCGTGGCATCGAGAAGGCGACCGCTGCGGTCATCGCCGAGCTCATCGCCAGCGCCAAGGAGATCGAGACCAAGGAAGAGATCGCGGCCACGGCCTCCATCTCTGCCGGTGACGCCGAAATCGGCGCGATCATTGCCGAGGCCATCGACAAGGTCGGCAAGGAAGGTGTTGTCACCGTCGAGGAGTCGAACACCTTCGGCACCGAGCTGGAGCTCACCGAGGGCATGCGCTTCGACAAGGGCTTCCTGTCGGCGTACTTCGTCACTGACCCCGACCGTCAGGAAGCGGTCTTCGAAGACCCGTACATCCTGATCGTCAACTCCAAGGTCTCCAACATCAAGGACCTGCTGCCGATCGTCGACAAGGTCATCCAGAGCGGCAAGCAGCTGCTCATCATTGCCGAGGACGTCGACGGTGAGGCCCTGGCCACGCTCGTCGTGAACAAGATCCGTGGCATCTTCAAGTCGGTTGCCGTCAAGGCCCCCGGATTCGGCGACCGCCGCAAGGCGCAGCTGCAGGACATTGCCATCCTCACCGGTGGCCAGGTCATCTCCGAGGAGGTCGGCCTCAAGCTCGAGAACGTCACCCTCGACCTGCTCGGTAACGCCCGCAAGGTCGTCATCACCAAGGACGAGACCACCATCGTCGAGGGTGCCGGCGACGCCGAGGCCATCGCCGGTCGTGTTCAGCAGATCCGCAACGAGATCGAGAACACCGACTCGGACTACGACCGTGAGAAGCTGCAGGAGCGCCTGGCGAAGCTCGCCGGTGGCGTTGCCGTCATCAAGGCCGGCGCCGCGACGGAGGTTGAGCTCAAGGAGCGCAAGCACCGCATCGAGGACGCCGTTCGTAACGCGAAGGCAGCCGTCGAAGAGGGCATCGTCGCCGGTGGTGGCGTTGCGCTGATCCAGGCCGGCAAGACCGCATTCGAGGGCAAGGCAATTCTTGACCTCGTCGGCGACGAGGCAACCGGCGCGAACATCGTGCGTGTTGCCATCGACGCTCCGCTCAAGCAGATCGCGCTCAACGCCGGCATGGAGCCGGGCGTTGTCGCCGACAAGGTACGCAACCTGCCCGTCGGATTCGGCCTCAACGCCGCAACCGGTGAGTACGTCGACATGATCGCTGCCGGCATCAATGACCCGGTGAAGGTCACCCGCTCCGCGCTGCTGAACGCATCGTCGATCGCCGGACTCTTCCTCACCACCGAGGCCGTTGTCGCCGACAAGCCCGAGAAGAACTCGGCTCCGGCCGGCGACCCCTCTGGTGGCATGGACTTCTAAGTCCCGCAGCCCCTGCACTAACGCACCACCTCAGGCTGGGCGTCTCCTTCGGGAGGCGCCCAGCCTTTGTTGTATCCGGTGTCGGGCTACCGGGCGAACAGCCGGGCGTTGGCCTGCTCCACCTCGGCGTACTGCTGGCCGGCTTGCCCGAGCGCCTGATTGAGCGCATCCGCGCTCTGCTCGACGTGCAGCTGCGTGGTGCGCCACGCCGCGACGGCCCCCTGGAACTGGGCCGACGCCTGCCCTGTCCAGGAACCCTCCAGCCCGGTGAGTTGACCGAGTAGCGCCGCCACCTCGGCCTGGATGCGGGCCATGGTGGCGCGTGCCGCGCCGGTGGTGGTGATCAATGCATCGCTGTCGACCTGGAACTGGGTCATCAAGAGGCTCCGTCCGCTCGTGTAGGCGTCGGGGTGACGCCCGCGGGCGACGCTACGGCGTGCGGGAAGCCGCCGAAGGGCCCGAGGCGGCCCTGAGGACAACCGGCCGCCCCACCGGGCTGGGGAGGAGCGGGGCCCCGCCGCCGGCGCCGGTCAGTCCAGGGTCGGCGACGTGAGCGCCTGCGGGGCGGCGGGCGACTCGGCCAGCGGGAACCAGACCCGGAAGGTGGCTCCGCCGCCCGGGGTCTCGACGACCTCGATCGACCCGTTGTGGCTGGCCACGATGGACGCCACGATCGCCAGGCCGAGTCCGCTGCCGCCGGTTTCCCTGGCGCGGGAGGTGTCGGCCCGCCAGAAGCGCTGGAAGATCTTGTCGCGGATCTGTGGCGGGATGCCCTCGCCGTGGTCGATGATCGAGATGGAGGCCCGCTGGTTGCGGCGGTCGACGGAGACCTCGAGTTCCACCGGGCTGTCGGCCGGGCTGAACCGGAGAGCGTTGCCCATCAGATTGGTGATGACCTGGCGCACCTTGTTCTCTTCGGCCATGATCACCGCGTCCAGCTCAGGTGGGGCCTCCACAACCTCGGGGGTCTCGGCGGCGGGAGTAGCCGCATCCGTGCGCCTGGGCCTGCGCGTGCGGAGGCGGGCGAGGGTGGCGCCGGCGAACGAGATGGTGCCGGTGCCGGACGTTTCGCCCTTCGTGGCCGCACCCTTGGTCGCGGCGGCTTTGGCTGCCGCGGGCTTGGCCGGTGTCCCCTCGGCGGCAGGGGTCGGCGAAGGCGTCAGCGGGGCTGGTGCGACCTCGCCGGTGGAGTGCGCCAAATCGATGGACGACGCCGGGGCTTCCGCGTCGAACTCGGTGGGATGGCTGGTCAGTACCGTGACCTGACGACCGGGGGAGGAGGCCATCGCGTCCAGCGCGGCGTCGTGGGCGAGGGGCAGCAGGTCCACTCGGGTGAGGACGAGGGGTTTGGTCTCATCCAGCCTGGCGAGCTCGAGCAGGTCCTCGACGAGACCGCCCATGCGGATCGCCTCCTTCTCGATCCGCTCCATGGCCTGGGCCACGTCTTCGGGGGTCTGCAGTGCGCCCATCCGGTAGAGCTCGGCGTAGCCGCGTACCGAGACCAGTGGGGTGCGCAGCTCGTGGCTGGCGTCACCGACGAAGCGGCGCATCTGGTCGATCGTGCGGGCCCGGTCCTTGAAGGCCCGGTCGATGCGGCTGAGCATGGTGTTGAGGGACCGATTGAGCCGGCCGACCTCGGTATTGGGGGTGGCCCCGCCCAGCCGTTGGCTGAAGTCGCCGTCGGCGATGGCCGCCGCCGTACGCTCGGCCTCGCGCAGCGGCGCGAAGGTCGTGGTGACGAGCAGCCGGGTGAGCATGGCGCCCACCAGCACCACGCCCACCCCGAAGCCGAGGAAGATGCTGAGGTACGTGTTGACGGTGTTCTGCGCTGATTGCAGGGACACAGCCATCAGCAGGGTGCCGTAGGTGCCGGTGGAGTTGATCACGAACGGCACCGCCACCGCGTGGAACTCGGTGGAGCCTTCCGCGTCAGAGAGCTTCTGCACGGCGCCGTTCATGGCGATCACGCTGGGCAGGTCCAACGCCATGGTCACCGCGGGCAGGCTGGAGCGCGGGCGGTCCCGCCAGGTGCGGTCCTTCAGAACACCGTTCTGGTCATAGATCGCGACAAAGTAGTCGGAGTCCACCCCGGCGGCGCTGCCGTTGGCCATCGAGTTGCGATAGTCCATCAGGGTGGTCTGCGCCTCGGTCTGCAGGCTGGCATCCACCTGCTGCACGACGTAGTTGCGCAGGATGACCATGGTGCCCACCCCGGAGACGAGCAGGCCGAGGGTCAGCATCAGCACGGTCACACCGGTGATCTTGGAGCGGAGCGAAATCCGGCTCCAACGGTCCATCAGGGCCACATGCATGGTTCCAGTCTAAGGAGGGGAAACTGGGTCTATGCCTTGGCGGCCTTGAGCATGTAGCCGAAGCCGCGCTTGGTCTGGATCAGCGGCTCGCTGGAGTGCATGTCCACCTTGCGGCGCAGGTAGGAGATGTAGGACTCCACGATGCCCGCATCGCCGTTGAAGTCGTACTCCCAGACGTGGTCGAGAATCTGCGCCTTGGAGAGTACCCGGTTCGGGTTGAGCATCAGGTAGCGCAGCAGCTTGAACTCGGTGGGGCTGAGCTCGATGGGCTGGTCGCCGACGAGGACTTCGTGGGTGTCCTGGTCCATGGTGAGCTCGCCGGCACGGATGACCGCGTCTTCGTCGGCGTGCATGGTGCGGCGCAGGATGGCCTTGATCCGTGCCACTATCTCGTCGAGGCTGAACGGCTTGGTGACGTAGTCGTCGCCACCGACGGTGAGGCCGGTGATCTTGTCTTCGGTGTCGTCCTTGGCTGTGAGGAAGAGGATCGGCGCGGTGTAACCGGCCGAACGGAGGCGTTTGGTGACGCCGAAGCCGTTCATGTCGGGCAGCATCACGTCGAGGATGATCAGATCGGGCTCTTCCTCAAGCACGGCGGAAATCGCCTGGGCACCGTTTCCCACGGCGCGCACGGCGAACCCGGCGAAGCGGAGGCTGGTGGTGAGAAGATCCCGGATATTGGGTTCGTCGTCAACGATAAGGATGCGGGGGCCGTCAGTCATGCCCCTAGTATCTGCGCGTTAGCTGGTGCTTTCCTGTGAGTGGGCGGTATGTGTGCGGATGATCCGGTGACAGCGCTTTCGGCAGGTCGAGGTCGTCTTCCGCGGCGCGTCAGGGTGGACCAGCGCCGACTGGCGGATGAGAGCATAGCCTGGGAAGACCTGCTCGATCCGTCACCGGGCGCCGCCTGAACGCACACCCGTCGCCGTCGCACCGCGGCCCAACACCACAAGGAGTCAGATGGTCAGCTCGACCGACCCGACCGGGGTCATCCGGCCCCGGCTGGACGTGCCCCGGCGCCGCATCAACGGGCGTGACTTCGACTTCGCGCGTGAGGTGGCGGTAATGGCGGTGATCAACCGCACGCCGGACTCCTTCTATGATCAGGGCGCCACTTTCGCGCTCGATCAGGCCGTGGCGGCGGCACATCGGGCCATCGACGACGGCGCCGACTGGGTCGACATCGGCGGGGCCAAGTTCGCCCCGGGTCCGGCCGTTCCGGTCGCGGAGGAGATCGACCGGGTGGTACCCGTCGTCGCCGCCCTACGGGGCACCGGCGTCGTGATCTCCGTCGACACCTTCGACCCCGACGTGGCCAAGGCCAGCATCAACGCCGGCGCGCACGTGATCAACGACACCACCGGTGTGCACGACCCGCGGATGGCCGAGGTCGTCGCGGACAGCGACGCCACTCTGGTGATCACGCACAGCCTGGCCCGGCCCCGCACGCCGTACCCGGCGCCGCAGTACACCGACGTCGCCGCCGAGGTGTCCGGCTTCCTGCAGGCCAGGGTGCAGCGCGCCCTCGACCACGGGATGCCGGCCGACCGGCTGGTGATCGATCCCGGGCACGACCTGAACAAGAACACCCGGCACTCCCTCGAGCTGACCCGCCGGTTGGCGGAGATCACCACGCTCGGCCTGCCCACGCTGGTGGCGGTCTCGAACAAGGACTTCATCGGAGAGACCCTCGACCGGGGCCGCGACCAGCGAGTGGAGGGCACCCTCGCCGCCGTCGTCTACTGCATCATGCAGGGCGCCCGCATCGTGCGGGTGCACAACGTGGCGGCCGCGGTGGACGCCGTGCGGATGACCGAAGCTATTCTCGGCTGGCGCGAACCGGCGTACCTGCGCCACAACCTCACCTGATGAGCGCCATCGATCCCGGCGACGTGCTGGCCCGCTACACGGTGCACGACAGGTCCGCCCCGCACCTGCGGGTGAACTTCATCAGCAGCCTGGACGGCGCCGCCACCCACGACGGCCTGAGCGGCGGGCTCGGCGACGACGCCGACAAGTTGGTTTTCGACACCGTGCGGATGCTCACCGACGTGATCCTCGTCGGTGCGGGCACCGTGCGCGCCGAGGGCTACGGGGGCATCCGGTTCACCGACGAGGCGGTGGCCTGGCGAGTTGCCCACGCGCTACCGGAGCACCCGCCGGTGGCGTTGGTGTCCGGCCGTCTCGACCTGGACCCGGCGCACCCGGTGTTCACCGCCGCCGCCACCCGGCCGATCGTGATCACCCACGCCCAGGCCCCCGCCCAACGCCGGGCGGCGCTCGCCGCGGTGGCCGACGTGTGGGTCTGCGGGGAGGCATCCGTCGACCATGCGTTGATGGTGCGCGCGCTCACCGCGCGGGGCTACCCGCAGGTGCTCTGCGAGGGCGGCCCGAGCCTGTTCGGCTCACTCCTGGCCGCGGATGCCGTGGACGAGCTCTGCCTCACCCTGGCCCCGCTGCTGGAGTCCGGCCGGGCAGCGCGCATCGCCGGCGCGCCGGACGCATCGCCGCGCCGGATGCGCCTGGCCCACGCCCTCCCGGCCGGCGACACCCTGCTGCTGCGCTACCTTCGCGCCCGCGAACTGTGAGCTGAGCCCCTAAAACTTGGCGATTCTGGGGCTTTTCTCTCAGTTCGCGGCCACGGTGGGACGGGCGAGGGAGTGCGCGTCGAGGATCGTGTACGAGTAGCCCTGCTCGGCCAGGAAACGTTGGCGGTTCTGGGCGAAGTCCTGATCGACGGTGTCGCGGGCGACGAGGGTGTAGAAGCTGGCGGTGAGGCCGGACTCCTTCGGGCGCAGCAGCCGGCCGAGGCGTTGGGCCTCCTCCTGCCGGGACCCGTAGGATCCGGATACCTGGATGGCGACGGAGGCCTCGGGCAGGTCGATCGAGAAGTTAGCCACCTTCGACACCACGAGCAGGTTCTCCTCTCCCACCCTGAACGCCTGGTACAGCCGTTCGCGTTCATCCACCGGCGTGGCCCCGGTGAGCTTGGGCGCCTGCAGGGCCTCGGCGAGCTCGTCGATCTGGTCGAGGTACTGGCCGATCACGAGGATGCGTTCGCCGGGGTGCATCGCCACCAGCTCCTTGACGATGTCCAGCTTCGCCGGCGCGGTGGCGGCCATCCGGTAGCGCTCGTCGTCGGGCGCAGCGGCGTAACGGAGCCGCTCGCTGTGGGGCAGGTCGATGCGTACCTCGAAGCAGGCGGCGGGGGAGATGAAGCCCTGGGCCTCGATCTCCTTCCACGGGGCGTCGAACCGCTTGGGCCCGATCAGGCTGAAGACGTCGCCCTCGCGGCCGTCCTCGCGCACCAGGGTGGCGGTCAGGCCGAGCCGGCGCCGGGCCTGCAACTCGGCGGTGAGCTTGAACACCGGGGCGGGCAGCAGGTGTACCTCGTCGTAGATCACCAGGCCCCAGTCCATGGCGTCGAGCAGCTCGAGGTGCGCGTACTCGCCCTTCCGCTTGGCGGTGAGGATTTGGTAGGTCGCGATGGTGACGGGCTTGACCTCCTTGACCTGGCCGGAGTATTCGCCGATCTCCTCCGCCGTGAGGGTGGTGCGCTTCTGCAACTCGTCGCGCCACTGCCGGGCAGAGACCGTGTTGGTGACCAGGATCAGGGTGTTGGTCTTGGCGGTGGCCATCGCGCCGGCGCCCACGAGGGTCTTGCCCGCGCCGCAGGGCAGCACCACGACGCCGGAGCCGGCCTCGAAGAAGTTCGCCACGGCCTTGTGCTGGTAGTCACGCAGCGCCCAACCGTCTTCCAGCAGCGCGATGTCGTGCGGGGTGCCCGGGGTATAGCCGGCGAGGTCCTCGGCGGGCCAGCCGAGCTTCACCAGCTCCTGCTTGAGCTGCCCGCGCGCCCACGGCGCCACCAGGAACGAGTCCGGGGTGGGCTGGCCGATCAGCAGCGGGGCGATGCGCCGCGCACCGGCCACCTCGGTGAGCACCGGCGCGTCGAGACTGCGCAGCACCAGCTGGCCCTCGGGGTCCCGGTCGATGACCAGGCGGCCGTAGCGGCCCACGGTCTCTTCGAGGTCGACCGTGACGGTCTGCGGAATCGCGAACTTGGAGTATTTCTCGAGCGTGGCCAGCATGTTGGCCGCGTCATGCCCGGCGGCGCGGGCGTTCCAGAGGCCGAGCCGGGTGATGCGGTAGGTGTGGATGTGTTCCGGCGCGCGTTCCAGTTCGGCGAACACGGCCAGGTCGTGCCGGGCATCCTCGGCCAGAGGGTGCGCGACTTCGAGCAGAACCGTGCGGTCACTTTGGACGATCAGCGGGCCATCGGACATAAGCAACAATGCTACGCCCGTGGGCTGTGACCGTACCTACCCGCGTACGGGGGTGCGCCCGACCGGCCCCGCCGCCGGGTCAGGGAGCGGGGACGATGCTGACGACGCTGGAGAGCGGCAGTGTGCGCTCGATATCGGCCCGACGGTCCCGGGCGCGGAACCGGCCGCCGCCGACGCTGGCCGGTTCGAGGAGGTAGTCCACCACATCGCCGCCGGGCATCTGCACGCTCACCAGCACCGTCTGCCGGTGCTTGATGGCGGAATCCAATTGCCGGGCCAGCCAGGCGTGCGCGGCCTTCGCCTCGCCGCCGTCGGTGGCGCGCAACTCCTCGACGAGCGCGACCGTGGGGTCCGGTATCTCCACCCGGCTCGAACGGAGGACGGGGTGCCGGCGCGGATGCACCACCTCACCTGCCGCGTTCTCGGCGGCGACGGGGTAGCGGGCGTCGGTGAGCGCCCAGAACACAGTGCCGGCGGGATGGGGGCTGGTGAGGCGGCTGGGGGAGACCGTTGTCAGCGCGAGCGCCGTGAACGTCTGGTCGACGGCGATGGCGCCGAGCACCGCGGTGTCCTCGGACGCGATGTAGCTGGGCCCGGCCGGGTCCTCCGGGTCGATGCGGCCCACCCGCACCGTCCCATACCGGCTGGCGGCGTCACGGATGAGGTAGTCCACCGGCTGCGGGACACCGGTGAGCGAGATCGTGGCCAGGAAGTGCAGGATGGAGTCTGCGTCGTCGCCGGTCGCGAGGGCGCGGTTGACCGACGCACCGCTCAACCGGTAGCTGGACGCCAGCTCGCGGCTCTCGACATCCGCGAAGGTGCGCAACCGGGCGTCGATCGAGGCTGACAACGGGCCGGGGGCCACGATCGAGAGATCGTGCTGCAGGTAGACGGTACCCACCTCGGCGGGCAGCGACGCGGTGATGGCGGCGATGGCGGCGTCGATGTCGCCGCGGAGCACTGAGGCGCCGGCCGGGCTGGTGGACTGGCGAGCGGTGATGCCGATCAGCTCGCCCTCGTGAGCGAAGTCGGCGATGCGGTCATCCATCCAGGTGCCGCCGGCCGGGTACAGCCAGTCCACAAAACGGTGCAGGGCATCGCCCCAGGCCACGCCGGGCCGCTCGGCGACGATCTGGCGGACGTCGGCGGGCAGGGCAGCCAGCCAAGATGCGGCCAGCACGCCCCAACGGGCCGGTGCGTTCTCGAGCAGCCAGGCCACTCCCTCGGCGGACTCCGACCAGTAACCGGAGCCCAGGGTGACCAGTTCGGCGCGGGCGGCGATGCCCACAAGTGGGGCAACGGCGTCCAGGTCGACCCGCATGGCGACGGAAAGACGTTTGGTGTCCGGCAGGCCGAGGCCGCCCCGACTGAGTTCGCGGGCCGGCTCCTGGCTGAGTTCGGTGAGGAGTTCGGCGATCGAGGAGACGGCGGTGAAGGCACGCTCGGCGGCCAGTCGCTCAGTGAAACGGCTGTCGGTGGCCGAGAGCGGGGCCAGTGGGGTGGGGGCGGGCACCCCGGCCAGCTCGGCGGCGCTGGGCAGACCTTCCTCCGGCCAGGACCGAAGGCGTTCGGCGACGGCTGCATACGGCCGCACGGTGTCGCCTGTGCGCACCAGGAGCAACAGCTCGTCGAGGCGGTCGACGCGAGCGGAGATGTCGTCGGCGTTCAGGGTGTCGTGCCCGAGGTCGGCCAGTCGTTCGACAAGTTCGGCCATCGGGGCGGCGCCCAGTTCGCCGGCCACGGCCAGAACGGCGAGGGTGCTGCGGTCCAGGTGCGCGAGCGTCGACTGGATCGCTGCGGGCTCGAGGAGCGCTTCGGCGAGGTCGAAGAAGTCGTGGATGCCGTGCGGGGGAATCGATCGGAGCACGATAGTGCGGCGCAGTGCTGCGTCGTTCAGTGCGCGGAGGCGTGAGGCGAGCGTCAGCATGTCGGTTACTCCAGTTTCTGTCGAGCCTCGCGAGCACGGCGGACTCCGCTGACGACCATCAGGGCGATGATCAACAGGAAGCCGAGGGGAAGACCGAAGAGGGGCAGAGTGAGCACGGCGGGCCAGACGCCCTTGCTGAATCCGTCGTTGTCGCCGGCCCCGGCCGCGGTGCCGAGAATCACGGCGAGGAAGGCCAGGATGGACAGCCCGACCACACCCGCAACCATGTAGGCCAGGATCTTCTCGAGCCGGCCGGGGTCGTGGGGAGTTTGAGTGGTCACAGACCTAAGGATACGGGGCATAGTCAGCTACAACGGAATATGCTGAGTGAAGCGGCGCGTATTCTGCGCGCCTCAAAATCACAGCGAGGTTCAGATGCCCACCGGCAAAGTCAAGTTCTACGACGAGGAGAAGGGCTTTGGCTTCATCACGTCCGATGAAGGCCACGAGGTCTTCCTGCACGCTTCCGCAGTGCCCGCCGGAGTGACGGTGAAGGCCGGGATGAAGCTCGAGTTCGGCATCGCCGACGGCAAGCGCGGCGCTCAGGCGCTGTCCGTGCGCGTGATCGAGGCTCCGCCGAGCCTGGCCAAGCTCAGCCGCAAGCCGGCTGACGACATGGCCATCATCGTCGAGGACCTGGTGAAGTTGCTCGACGGTATCGGCTCGAGCCTCCGCCGCGGTCGGTACCCCGACTCCGCGCACAGCAAGAAGATCGCGGCCGTGCTGCGCAAGGTCGCCGAGGAACTGGATGCTTAATCCTTTCGACCCCACCCCGCCCCAGGCCCCGCCGGTCGTTCCGACCGACACCCCGGCGGCTGAGGCTCCCGTCGACGAACCCACGGCCGACGAGACCACTGTCGTCGACGACGGCCGGGCGGGTGCGACGGGGGACGGTCCCGCCGAGGACGCCGACGACGTTGCCGACGACGAGGTCTTCGAGGCCGATGAGGTGCTCGTGGCCGCCGTCGACCAGGCCAGGTCCGCTCTCGAACTGATCACCCCGGCCGACACGATCGGTGAACCGCTCGGTTACATCGTCGAGGGTGAGCACGTGCTGTCGCTGCTCTTCGACTGCCTGATGACCGGTTACCCGGGCTGGCGCTGGACGGTCAGCCTGTCCCGCGTCGACGGCGACTCCGAGCCGCAGGTGCTGGAAACCGAACTCATGCCTGGCGACGATGCCCTGCTCGCTCCGGAATGGGTGCCGTGGAGCGACCGGCTCGCTGACTCCAAGGTCGCCGAGGAGCTGGCTGCCGCCGGGTTCGCCGAGTCCGACGACGACGACAGCGACGACAGCGACGACGATGACGACAGCGACGACGACGATCATGATGATGACGACGACGACAGTGACGACGACGACGACAGTGACGACGACGACGACAGTGACGACGACGACGAGAGCGCAGAGTCCGACGACGCCGTCGACAACGGCGTCGACGTTCTCGACGGGATCGACGTGGACGAGGCGCTAGCGGCGTCTGAACAGCACGAAGCCGAGTCCGCAGAGGCCGAGGCCCAGACCGATGACGGCGCACCACAGCCACCAGCCCAGGCCGGCGTCGTTCAGTTCAGCTCGGAAGACGACGGCCAGCACGAGCAGCACTAGCCAGCCGACCGAACCCGCTGCCACCGCTTTCCGCGCATTAGCGCGGGCGGGCAGCGGGTCGGGCCGCCGTTCGCTGTCTCTGAGCCAGAAACGCATGGGCGACTAACCCAGGTTGGCCACTACGTATTCGATCGACGAGACGAGCTTGCGCACGTCCGCCGGGTCGATGGCCGTGAAGGTGGCGACACGCAACTGGTTGCGACCGAGCTTGCGGTACGGCTCGGTGTCGACGATGCCGTTGGCACGCAGGATTTTGGCAATGGCCGCGGCATCGATCGCGTCGTCGAAGTCGATCGTGGCGACGACCTGTGAGCGGTGGCTCGGGTCGGTCACGAACGGCGTCGCGTAGTCCACGGTCGCGGCCCAGTCGTAGAGCACCGAGGAGGACTCCGCGGTGCGCGCCGACGCCCAGGCCAAGCCGCCGTTGCCGTTGATCCAGTCGAGCTGGTTCTCCATCAGCAGCAGGGTCGACACGGCGGGCGTGTTGAGCGTCTGCTTGAGACGGGAGTTGTCGATGGCGTTCTTGAGGCTGAGGAATTCGGGGATGTACCGCCCGCTGGCGGCGATGCGTTCGACGCGCTCAATGGCCGCGGGGGAAAACAGAGCCAGCCAGATGCCGCCGTCAGAGGCGAGGTTCTTCTGCGGAGCGAAGTAGTAGACATCGGCCTGGTCGGCCTCGAAGTCGATGCCGGCGGCGGCGCTGGTGGCGTCGATGACGGTCAGGGCACCAGCGTCTCCGTGCACCCGGGTGACCGGGGCCATCACGCCGGTAGACGTTTCGTTCTGCGGCCAGGCGTACACGTCGATGCCCTCGGTGGGTACGGCGGTGGCGCGCGAGCCGGGGGCGGCCTTGATGACATCGGGAGCCGTGAGGAACGGCGCGGCGGCGGCGGCGGCGAACTTGCCACCGAACTCACCGAAAACGAGGTTCTGGGCGCGGGTCTCGATGAGCGAGAACGCGGCAGCGTCCCAGAACGCGGTCGAGCCGCCGTTGCCCATGACGAGCTCGTAGCCCTCCGGGGCGCGGAACAGGTCGGTGAGGCCGGTGCGGACGCGCCCGACCAGGTTCTTCACCGGTGCCTGGCGGTGGGAGGTACCCAGGATGCTCGCGCCGGCGCCGGACAGGTAGTCCAGCTGCTCCTGACGGATCTTGGACGGGCCGCAGCCAAAACGTCCATCGGCGGGCAGCAATTCTGTGGGGATCTGTAGGTCCGGCATAACAGGATTCTAGTTGCCCGCCTCGCACGGGTAGTGTTGTGGCGTTGCACATATGGCCGAGCGGGAGGCTGCGGATGACTGACCTTATCGACACGACCGAAATGTATCTCCGCACCATCCTCGACCTCGAGGAGGAGAACATCGTTCCCCTCCGGGCCCGCATCTCCGAGCGGTTGGGTCACTCCGGACCGACGGTGTCCCAGACCGTCGCCCGGATGGAGCGCGATGGTCTCGTCGTCGTCTCCGGCGACCGGCACCTCGAGCTCACTCTCACCGGCCGCACCAAGGCCGTGCATGTGATGCGCAAGCACCGCCTCGCGGAACGCCTGCTCAGCGACGTCATCGGTCTCGAGTGGGAGTTCGTCCACGACGAAGCCTGCCGCTGGGAACACGTGATGAGCGAACAGGTCGAGCGCAAGATCCTCGAAATTCTCGGTCACCCCACCGAATCCCCGTATGGAAACCCGATTCCCGGCCTCGACGAACTGGGCGACTCCCCGGCCGTGGCATTCATGGCGGGCGTCACCAACCTGCTCGACGTCGTCGCGGCGTCGGAGGCCCCCGTGACTGCCGTCATCCGTCGGCTGGGGGAGCCCGTGCAGTTCGACCCGGTTCTCCTCGCTCAGCTCAAGCAGTCCGGTGTTCTGCCGGGCAACACCGGTGTGTTCTCCGCCGTGGGCTCCTACGTACTGGTGCAGGTGGAGGGCTTCGGCGCTGGCCTGGAACTACCCAACGAGGTCGCCGGTCACATCTTCGTGACCACCCCCGTCACCGGCTCCTAGCCGGACCGGATTTCCGGCGAAATTCACCGTCCTGTTACCAATTCGTTAGAAATCGTCCATTTTGGGTGACAAATCGGATTCGGTCACGTAGCCTCGACCTGCCCACAGATCAGAGACCGATCGTCGGGCCCGCGCAAGACGTCTCTACCCTTCCCGTCGCTTGCTGCGGAAATTCACGCGTTCACTCGCACCTGGACGGGGCAACTTCCTAGTGTTGTCGAGGCGCCGGAGGTCCGAATTGACTCTGTTAAGAAGAAGACTGTCCAGCCGCGGTCGACGTGCCACTGCTGTGGCCATACGCCCCGCTCCGGCCGATCCGATGCGCGCGACACAATCCGAGGTGGGGCCGCGCATCGTCATGAGGCCGGGGGAGCCCGTCAGGCGATCCAGACTCCGCAGCACAGTGGGTCCGGTCGTGATAATGAGCCTGGCCACCGGTCTCGTCGCCACCATGGCGCTGCCGGCCTACGCGTTCGCCCCGGCGGACCCCGCGGGTAACTTCGCGGCCACGGACGCCACCGAGCTGACCCAGGCGGGCGCCCAGGGGGTGGCCGTCGATGACGGTGCCGCTTCGGTCTCGGTCGCCCAGGACGCCTTCGCGGCCACGCCACAGGCTGAGATCGACGCCGCCGAGGCCGCCGAGGCCGCCGAGGCCGCGCGAGCGGCCGCGGCGACCTCAATGACCACCTATGCGGAGTCGTTCACCGGCCCGTCGGCGGCCGACTACCTGGCCAGCTCGGCCTACCCGAGCTTCAGCCTCTCGTCGGTCTACAGCGTTGCGTTGCAATATCAGGGCGTTCCCTACGTGTACGGGGGTGCCACCCCGGCCGGGTTCGACTGCTCCGGCTTCGTGATGTACGTATATGCACAGTTCGGCATCTCCCTGCCTCACTCTTCCACCGGACAGGGCGCGGCCGGCACCCGGATCGACCTGGCGGATGCCCAGCCGGGCGACCTGGTGATCATGGACGGCCACGACGGGTTCTACGCCGGCAACGGCAACATCCTGCACGCGCCGTACGAAGGGGCGGCGGTGCGGGTACAGCCGATCTGGACCGCTGACTATTACATCGTGCGATTGGGCATCTGAGCCGTTTGATCTGGCCGCTCCTGAGACCGCCCGGGTAAACACTGGGTTACGCATAGCACAAATGGTGCGACACGTTTTCGTAGCGCACCATTTGTGGGTTAACCTGATGCCCTGATGTTCTGCGGGATTTTGGGAGAGCCAATGCGCAAGCTACGCACGATCCACACCATGGATGTGCGCGGACACTTCGCGCTGCGGCACAGCAGTCAAATCTGTCTGGGTGTCGTGTGCCCCGAGCACACCGAAGCCCATGGGGCGTTGTCATGATGACGACGCCCTTTTTGTTTGCCCGCGTCTCCTCCCCGTCGACGCCAGACAGCAGTTCGAATGGCTGGAAGCCGTCCAGCCTTTTTCGAAAGGGAGCGCATGCGCACACTGGTCCTCAACGCGGGATATGAACCTCTCGCGGTCGTGTCGTTCAAGCGGGCACTCGTGCTCGTCATGAACCAGAAGGCAACAATCATTCAGGCGGACCAGGGGCACCCGGTCTGGGCGGCGACGGAGTCGTGGGAGCGGCCCAGCGTCATCCTGCTCACCCGTTACGTGCGCCTGCCGCGGTCGCGGGCCGTGCCGGTCAGCAGGCGCGGAGTGCTGCGGCGCGACGACCACCGCTGCGGCTACTGCGGCAAGAACGCCAGCACCATCGACCACGTGCAGCCGCGGTCACGCGGCGGCCGCGACACCTGGGACAACCTCGTGGCCTGCTGCCTGCGCTGCAACAACCTCAAGAGCGACCGCACACCCGCCGAAATGGGCTGGGACCTGCGCTTCGACCCCCGGATGCCGCAGGGCACCACCTGGGTGGTCAGTGGCGTGGAACGACCGTTGCCGCAGTGGGACGAGTTCCTCGCGCCGGCCGCCGCGTAGTCTCATCGCTCGGCTCGACTTTGTGGATGTGCACCCCTTTGTAGTGCCATTGTCACGAAAACGTAACGCTCAACGTGACAGCCGCCCACGCATCGCCTACAGTTGAAAAGTCCCCCCTTCCGGTAGTGGCTGTTTAGAGGATTATCTGTGACTCATTCCGGCCCCGCCGGCTCGCCTGAGGGCGTCGGCGCGTTACCTTCGCGCCGCGAGGCCCGGGCCCAGCGCGCAGCCGCTGAGGCATCCGGCACTTCCGCCGTCGTCGTTTCTTCCGAGGCCGTTGTCGTGCCCGCCGAGGCCGTCATCGTTTCCGCCGAGTCGGTTGAAGTCTCCGCTGAGTCCGTCGACGTCACCGCCGAGTCCGCTGTCATTTCCGCCGAGGCGATGGTCGTCACCGCGGTTCCCGTACCGCCGGTTTCGATCCGGTCGGTGTCCCCGGACCTCGCCGTCATCGTCGGCAGCGCGAGCACCTGGGCCGACGAGTCGTCAGCCCAGGACGACACCGTTCCGCCGCGTGCGGTCCGCCCGGCCCGGTTCCGGCCGTTCTCCACGCCATCCGCACCGTCCACGGCACCCGCCGGCGCCCGCACCGGTCCCGCCCGGCGGCCCGTCAAGCGCCGCAAGCAGTTCGCGAAGATGGTTACCCTGCTGGCGATCCCGGCCATTTTCCTCACTGCCGCGCTGCCCGCCTACGCGTTCACCCCGCAGGGCGGCTCGACCGCTCTCACTGCCAAGGCCTCCGGGGACACCCAGGCCGTCACCGTGGGCGCCGCCGCTGCCGCCGTGACTATTTCGGCCGACAGCTTCACCGCCACGAGCCAGGCCGAACTCGACGAGATCGAGGCGAACATCGCGGCGGACCTCGAGCAGCAGCAGGTTGCCGAAGAGACCCGCAGCTCCGCGGCCGAGTACGCCGTGGTCGGCATCCGGGCCGAGGGTGACGACTACCCCTGGCGGGACGCCGCCACCGAATCCCAGGGCGGCGGGTTCTCCCCGCTCGGCTACTACTACCGCGAGTGCGTGGACTTCGTGGCCTGGCGGCTCAACCGCGACGCCGGCGCCACCGGCCCGTTCAAGTGGACCTGGTCGACGATGACTCCCGGCGGCGGCAACGCATCCGCCTGGGCCAACGCCTGGGCGAACAAGGGTTGGGCCAGCAGCAAGGCACCCGTCGTGGGTGCCGTGGCCTGGTTCACCTACAACCACGTCGCCTATGTTCAGTCGGTGCCGGGGGACGGCACCGTTGTGCTCGAGGAATACAACTGGAACGGCTCGCACGCTTATCACACGCGTACAGTGCCGGTCAGCGAGGTTCCGGTCTACCTCTACCCGCCGACCTAGTTCCTGTCGCGGCGTGCCCGCCTCCGAACGAGGGCAGCCCGGCGTACCTGCGCTCAACCGGCGCGGATAACGGCTAAACTTTCCCGGTCAGCCTCTGTAGCTCAATGGAAGAGCAGTTCCGTCCTAAGGAAAGGGTTGGGGGTTCGAGTCCCTCCAGGGGCACCCCGCACCGCCGCAACAGATTCAGCTCCCTCACCGGGAAAAGGTCGTCGCCGAAGGTTGGTACCTTCGAGGAATGAAGACTACGCGGTGGGCAATCCTAGGACCTGGCGATATCGGCGGCTGGTTCGCCCGGGCTCTGCCCGGCTCGGCGCACGGCACTCTGCACGCAGTCGGCAGCACCAGCCCCGAGCGGGCGGCCGCGTTCGCGGCCACGTACGGGGCGCCCGTCACCGGAACCTACCAGGATCTCCTCTCCCGGGACGACATCGACGCCGTGTACATCTCCACGGTGAACACGACCCACGCGGACCTCGCCGTGGCCGCGCTGCGGGCCGGCAAGGCGGTGCTGTGCGAGAAGCCGGTCGCGCCGACCGTGGCGGAGGTCGAACGAGTCCTGGATCAGGCCGCGGCCTCCGGACTGCCGTTCGTCGAGGCGTACAAGCACCGGTTCGGACCGTTCGCGCGGGCCCTGGATGCCGCCGTCGCCAACCGGGAGGTCGGCACTTCGTTGCAGCTGGTCGCCTCGTTCGGCTTCGCGGCGGGGCAGCGATCGGGACGCCTGTTCGATCCGGAGCTGGCCGGCGGGGCGATCCTCGACGTGGGCGGCTACCCCGTATCGCTCGCGGTGGCACTCGCCGCTGCTGCCGGCGTTGACCCGGCAGACCTGACGGTCACCGTCGCCACGGGCGATGTCGGCGACACCGGCGTGGACGAGCACGCCAGCGCGACAATTGCCGCGGCCGGATTCTCCGCGGAGGCGGAGTGCTCCATCGTCGCCGAGCTGCCGCGGTCGGCGAGGCTCAGCGGGAGCGCCGGGGTCATCGAGCTGGCCGATGTGTTCGGCAGCCGCAGCGACTCGGCCGCGTCGTTCCTCGTGCGGGCGGATGGCCGTGACCGACTGGTGGAGGTGCCGACGGTGGACCCGTTCGCGGCAGAGGCCGATGCCGTGTCGCTGGCCCTGCTGGACGGGCGGACCGAGGCGCCCGAGGTGCCGTGGGCGCACAGCCGCAGCGTCGCGCGCCTGCT
Organism: Cryobacterium sp. TMB3-10; assembly: GCF_004402305.1. Taxonomy (NCBI): domain Bacteria; kingdom Bacillati; phylum Actinomycetota; class Actinomycetes; order Micrococcales; family Microbacteriaceae; genus Cryobacterium; species Cryobacterium sp. TMB3-10. Next base: position 141,631 of record NZ_SOGH01000012.1, read on the forward strand.
CGCGCAGTGGCGGGCTGGACTGGACGCGGCACCGCGCGGCTGAGCGCATCCGAAGCCAGTACCGACGCGTGAGGCGGGTCAGGCGCCGGTATGCGGGTGGCGCGCCACCCGCATACCGGCGCGGCACCCGCATAACGCGGTCGGGTGCGACGTGGGGGCACCGGTCACCGGAACTGGGTCAGCTTCAGGACCAGATGCTCGTCTCGAACCCGGTCTAACTCCCGGCGGGCTGCGATCGACTCGGGAGCGAGAGCGGGGCGTTCCCGGCGACGAGCCCTGACGGGCCGGCGACCCCAGCGGATCAGCGCGACACCGAGGTGCATGGCAGCGCGGTCGATCAGGCCTACGCGGCGCGCCGGGTGCGCCTCGGGCGAGAGAACGGGTTGGGGTGGGTGATCGTGGCGGCCCGGATCGGGCGCCAGTTGGGTATTCATGATGATGCGTTCCTTAACGAGGACGGTTCGCGAATCCGGGCGCTCTGGAAGAACGTTCGGGCTCGCAGAATGAAGGGTGGCCGCGCACGGCGGCACGAGGGCGACGCGCGGAGTGCGCGCCGCTCACGGGGTGAGTGACCCGGGCAGACGGATGCAGAAGGTGCGGGATGCACAGAGTGCGGATGCTGCCTGGTCGGGCTTCGAGAGCGTCACCACCGTCTGGACCGGTGGGTTACCTACTGGCCGATCAGGCGGTGAAGACGCCGACGAAGCCGGCGGTGGTACGGAATGCGAATGCAATCTTCTGAGTAATCACGCGAGGCTCCTTTCGTCGTATGGCGTAGGCATCACCGTAGTGGGCAATCCGCTCTTCGCGCAACACTTTCTCGCACTTCCGTGGCCGGGCCCGGCTGGGTACCCTCGAAGTATGTGTCGGAACATTCATCAGCTTCACAATTTTGAACCTGCCGCCACCGACGACGAGGTGTATGCGGCGTCGCTGCAGTTCGTGCGCAAGATCAGCGGGGCGACCAAGCCGTCGAAGGCCAACGAGGAGGCCTTCAACCGGGCGGTCGCGGAAATCGCCCACACCTCGCGGCATCTGCTCGAAGACCTGGTCACGACCGCTCCGCCCAAGAACCGCGAGGTGGAGGCGGACAAGGCCAGGGCTCGCTCGGCGAAGCGGTTCGCCGCGGCCTGATCGACCGGCAGTGTTGGGCCGGGTCAGGACTCCGCGAGTTCCCGCGGCACGGTGATCGCGTCGACCAGGGCGCCGTTTCGCCAGACCGTGATCTCGATGGGTGTGTCGATCGCGGCCTCGACCATCAGCTGCTGCACTGCTGTGGCCGTGACCACCGGCTGCCCGGCGAGTTCGACCACGATGTCACCGCGGTGCAACCCGGCCTCCTCTGCCGGGCTGCCCGGGGACACTGCCGCCACCCGTAGGCCGGTCGGCGAGCCGATCCGGGCCGCCAGGGTCGGTGGCAGCGGCACCTGGGCGCCGGCGATGCCCAGCCAGGCCCGCCGCATCCGCCCGGTGGTCATCAGCGCCGTGATGATCGCCCGGGTGCTCACATTGATCGGCACCGCCAGCCCCACTCCGATGCCCGCCACCGCGGTGTTGACCCCGACCATGCGCCCGGTGCTGTCGGCCAGCACCCCGCCGCTGTTGCCCGGGTTGAGGGCGGCGTCGGTCTGGATCACCTCGTCGATCACCCGCCCGGACCGGGTGGGGAGCGACCGGCCGAGCGCCGAGACGATGCCGGCGGTGACGCTGCCGGCCAGACCCAGCGGATTGCCCAGGGCCACCACCACCTGGCCGACGCGCAACCGCGCGGCGTCGCCGAACCGCACCGGCGGCGGGGTGGCATCGCGTGCGTGCAGCACGGCCAGATCGGAGAGGGTGTCACGGCCGACGACGTCGACCCGGCTCCCGGTGCCGTCGGCGAACCCGACGTCAGCGGTGCCGGCGCCGGCGACGACATGGGCGCTGGTGAGGAGGAATCCGTCGTCGGTGATGACACTCGCGCTGCCCGCTCCCGCTCCCTGGGAACTGCGCACTGAGACACTGGCCACGCTGGGCAGCACCCGCGTGGCCACGGCCGTGACGGTTCTCGAGTAGGCGTCGAGCAGCCCGTCGTCATCCATCGCCGGGATATCGTTCATGGCACCAGAGCGTACGTCCGTCGGATTGGACTGTGGGCGCCGTTCGCTGCCAGCAGACTGGGGCTTCGAGACGGCGGGACGACGGCGTGCCGCGAGGGTCGGCGTGCCGGCGGCGAGTGCCGAAGACACCGATGGGTTCGCCGGGTGCCGCCGGCCGGATCAGTCGCCCTCCTCGAGGGAGTCGGCGACCTCGCGTGCGTCGCGGGCGCGGGTTCTGGAGTCCTCCACAGCGGTGTGCGCCTCGGCGCGGGCGTCGGCCAGGGCGCTCTCGTCGGCGACGACGGAGGCGAGCGCCGCGGAGGCCGTATCCAGCTGTTCCCGAAGCTCCGCAATCTCCGCTTCGAGGCTGGTCCGGCGAAGCGTGAGCCGGTGGGCGCGACGGTCCAGGGCGTCGACTTCCGCCTCGGCGACGTCCGCATTGCGCTCCAGACGTTGCGCTTCCCGCCTGGCCTCCTTCCGGCGGCGGACGTCGGCGAGTTGAACGGGATCCGGCAGTGCCGCGCCGCGGGAGCGGCCCCGAGGCGCCGGCCACGACTCCGGATCAGACACGGCCATGGCACCGTCCAGGTCGACGGGCTCATAACCGACCGCCCGCAACGGCTTGACCAGAAGTCCGCTGGCGATTGCCGCGGCGGCCGAAGGATCAGACGTTGCGGCCTGCAGGGTCTGCTCGACCTCGCCGACGACGCTTGCAGTAGGCCGGTGACCGAGGCCGGCGGCGAGGTCGGCGCCCGCAGCGGCGAGGGCGGCGATGGCGACTCGGCGCTCGCCGCCGAGCCGCCTGAGCGCGTCCCGCTCGAGATGCTCCTGCGCTGTGCGCATCTGTTCGCCGAGGTCGAGGAGCACAGTAAGTTCGTCGACGTTCTCCCGGGCGAGGAGGTTGACCACCCAGGCCGCAGGAGAGGGTTTCTTCATCACCGCGACCTGCTTGGCGAGAGCGGCATCCGATGACTTCAGCTCCTGTGCCCTGGCATTGCGCGCGGCCGTGAAGTCCTGGGGCCGAAGGCCGTACAGTTCCCGAGCGACATCCGTGAGAATTGCGACCATGGGACCATCCTCGTCCGCACCGGCGGCAGCCGCCAGCACCACGCGGTCCCAGGCACGGATGGTGCCTCAGCGGATGCGCACCCCCGAGGCCTTGAGCTCCAGCGCGGCGAGTGAGCGCATCACCTCGGGGTCGCCCCGACGCCACGCGGACACGGGGTCGGCGTCGACCGCCGCGAACACCGACAGCTTCTGATTCGTCAGGGCCCGCAGCGCGAGCAGGTCCACGGTGATGCCTGCGCGAACCAGCCGCCGTGTCGTGGCCGCCCGGCGCGTGAACCGCAGGCGGGGTACGAGCCAGAACAGCAGGATCGTCGCGACAGGCACGACGGCGATTCCCCATCCCAGGCCGACGGCGAGATTCAGCACGGCCTCCTGCTGGCTGCGGCCGGCCGCCTCCAGGCTCTGGCCCGCGCCGCTGGCGGCCTCGAACGGTGCCCGGATGCCGCCGCCGATGAGCGGCATACCGCCGAACCTGTCGCCGATGTCAGTCATCGTGGTCGAGAAGTCGGAGCCGGCGGACTCCATCTGCTCGCCGAACCGGGCGAGGTCGATCACGAGCGAGTAGACGAAAGCGCCGAGCCCGATCCAAGCGGCGATGGCGGCGACGGCGATCACGTCGACCGCGACCTGACGGGAGCGATGGGCGGCGTAGTCGGAGTAGATCTGCATCCCCTCACTATCGCGTAAACGGCGATGTCGTCGTGCGGGCTCCCTGCTCGCCGATGCCGTTCGCTGACGATCGGATCGGACCCGGCGGCCGCTGTGCGGCGGTATCGCTTCGCGGTCAGCGCGGTTACCCTGTGTGCCATCGGGTAGTCAGGGAGTTCTCACGGGAGCGGAGGAGCTGATGGCATCGGACGGTCGTGGCAACGTGACGGTGGGAGACGGGGGGTGGGGGTTCTTCTTCCTTCTGGCTTACGTTGGAGCGGCCATCTACTTCGTCTCCACGTCGGACGGATCGTTCTGGGGCTTCATCCTGGGCCTGCTCCAGGCCATCGTCTGGCCGGTCTATCTGACCTATGAGGTGTTACTTCTGCTGGTCGGGCCCTAATCGGGGGAGCCCCACGGGCCCTCCTGCGGCGGTTTACGCCGCGCGGTCGATCCCGGCCTGCTGGGCCGCCCACAGGGCAATCCGGTCGAGGGAGTGGGCAGGCACCCGGTCGACGGCCACGGGCGGGCCGGCGGGCAGGTCGGCGGGACCGTGGGTGCCGGCCGACACCATGACCAGGGTCGCCGTCATGACGATGGGGCGCAGGGACCGGTGGGCAGGAATAGTGTGCAGGATCGTGGTCATGGGAGTCCTCTCGACGGGCGGCTGCCGACCGGGTGAACGGGATCGGTACCTCCATCGTCGCCAAACACGGGTACGCAGACATCCCCTGGACGGATGAACCCGGGTACTACCCGCGATGTAGTCGGCGTACCGTGGTGGTTAGCCGCGGGACTGTAGGAAGACCATGACGAGGGTGCCCGCGCCGTAGAGCAGCAGCTTGCCCTTGTAGCCGGCCCACCACTGACGCGGTGCCGGCTCGGTGTCCTCGAGGTCCTCGGGGAGATCGGCATCCGAGTCGCCGTCAACAGTCGTGTTGCCGTCCGACCGGTCTCTGGGGGTGGGCCGGATGGGTGTGCCGACGCCCGGTCCGCCGGCGAGGCGCTCGAAAGGCCGGGCCAGAAACTCGGGTATCTGGATACGGTCGAACTCGTCGCGCGGTTCGTCGCTCTTGTTCTTGCTCATCCGAAAATGCCCCCTTCGCTCTCAGTCTAGGGACTCCGCGCGGCCATCACATCGCCCGGGGTGCCCGGCGTCGGACCTGGCAGAAGACACCCAGTATTGTCGTGCCGAGCACAGGAGTCCCGATGACCGAACACGAAACCTTCACACGCACCCGGGTCTGGGCGGCCGAGCCCGTGCAGACCGACGACGCGATCCTCGAGAACACCGGGCATGCGTGGGAGGAGTGGGTCGATCTCATCGACGACGGCCCCGGCCACCAGGCCGGGCACACCGCCATCGCCGCCTGGGTGCACGCCGCGCACGGTGTGGACGGCTGGTGGGCGCAGAGCGTGACCGTGGGTTACGAACGCATCACCGGCCTGAGGCTGCCCGGCCAGATGCCCGACGGCAGCTTCAGCGTGAGCCGCGCGCGGGTGCTGGCCCTGGACCGCGACGTGGTGCGCGAACTGCTGCTCGACGAGGGTAGCCGCGCCGATCTGTTTCCCGGTCTCGACCTGGTGCTTCGCTCGAAGCCGGCGTCGTTCGACGAGGCCGAGCGGTGGAAACTGTTCTGGGCCGAGTGGCTCGCCGCCGTCGAGCGGCTGGCCTAGGGCAGCAGTCCGGCGATGGTCGCCACGGCGGCCTCGAAGAGCTCGGGGCGGGCGCGGGAGTAGTTCAGCCTGAAGAAGGAACCGGTCGGCTCGGCCGGGAACCAGTCGCCGCCGGGGGAGAACAGCACCCCCTCGGCGCGACTGCGCCGGGCCAGGTCGGCCACGTCCACCCCGTCGGCAGCGCGCACCCACAGGTTCAGCCCGCCCCTGGGGACCAGCTCAAGGGCGTCCGCGCCCAACTGTCCGCGCACCTGCCGGGCCAGCTCGTCGCGGCGGCCGCGCAGCGACCCACGCAACCGGGTGAGGTGGCTGTGCCAGCCCGGGTCGGTGAGCACATCGACCGCTGCCGCCTGCAGGAGCCCGCTGACGTACAGGTCGTCCACGGTGCGGTCCACCTGGATCCGGGCCAGGGCGGGGCCGCGGGCCACGACCGCCGCCACCCGGATGGCGGGGGAGAGGCTCTTCGTGAGCGAGCGCACGTAGACGATGTGGCCGTCGGCGTCGTCGGCGGCGAGGGTGGCCACATCCGCTTCGATGCCGAAATCATGCGCCCAGTCGTCCTCGATCAGGTACGCCCCGCGAGCGCGGAGGACCGCGGTGATGGCACTGCGATCGGCGCTGCTCCACAACGCCCCGGTGGGATTGGCGAAGTGCGGCTGCGCGTAGAACAGGCGGGCCCCGCTGACGCCCAGGGCGTCGTCGAGGTCGGCAGCCGCGGGGGCGCCGGCGCCGCGGGAGATGGGCACGATGCGCAACCCGGCCTGCCGGGCGGCGGCCATGGCGCCCCAGTAGGTAGGGGACTCCATCACGATCGCGTCGCCCGGAACGGCCAGCGCCCGGAAGATCGACGACAGCGCGCTCTGGCCGCCCGGGGTGATGACGACGTCGTCGGCGGCCGGCGGGGCGGCGGCGGAGGCGCCGACCGGTGCCAGTTCCGCCGCAAACCAGCTGCGGAGCTCCGGCAACCCCGAAATCGGGGCCCGGTCGACGGCGGTGCCGGTACGAGCCGCGCGGACCAGGGCGGTGCGCACCAGCCGGGTGGGCAGCAGCTCCTCGGCCGGGTACCCGGAGTGCAGGGCGATCATGCCCGGTCCGGCGCTCGTCATGGCGGTGCCGATCGCGTCGGCACCGGTGCGGGCCGCGCCGAGCGCCGTGGTCTGCCAGCCGAAGTCGGCCCGGTGCACGGCATGCGGCCGCGCCACGAAGCTTCCCGCGCCCGGTCGGGTCTCCACCAGGCCCTCGAGCACCAGACGCTGCAGCGCGCGCTGCACAGTGAGCGGGCTGGCGGCATGGTCGAGCACGAGGGTGCGGGTGGAGGGCAGCCGGTCGCCGGCCGGCCGGCTGGCGACCAAGGCACGCAGCCGGCGTTCGATGGCGAGATGCGCCGATTCGTTGTCCGCGGAACCCGCTCGGGTGCTATCCTCTTTCATGAAAATACAGAATAGCGCTATCGTCGCGGCGCCGCCAGCGCTATCGCCACCGGAAGCGTCGCCCGCCGCCGCCGGCCTGGTCTTCGGGCTGCTGGGCGTGCTGGCCTTCTCGTTCACCCTGCCGCTCACCCGGGTGGCCGTGGCCCAGCTCGACCCGCTGTTCGTCGGTGCCGGCCGTGCCGTCGGAGCCGGCATTCTCGCCATCGCTGTGCTCGCCGTGCTCCGGCAGCGTCTTCCCAGGGGCAGCCAATGGTGGCGGCTGGCCGTGGTGGGGGCCGGCGTCATCGCGGGCTTCCCCATTCTCACCTCCTTCGCCCTGCAGAGCGTGCCGGCCGCGCACGGCGCCGTTGTGATCGGCCTGCTCCCCGCAGCCACCGCGGTGGTCGCTGTCGTGCGGGCCAGGGAACGGCCCACTCCGCGCTTTTGGCTGGCCAGCGGTCTCGGCGTGGTGGCCGTGGTCGGATTCGTGGCGCTCACCGCGGGCGGGCTCAGCGGCCTGCAGCCGGCCGACCTGCTGTTGGTGGCGGCCGTGGTGCTTGCGGCGATCGGCTACGGTGAGGGCGCGCTGCTGGCCCGCGAGCTGGGCTCCTGGCAGACCATCTGCTGGGCGCTGATCGTGGCGCTGCCGGTGATGGTGCCGCTGATGCTGGCCGGACTCGCTTCCGGCCGGCCCGCTGCTGATGCGTCGGCCTGGCTGGCCTTCGCCTACCTTGCCGGGGTGAGCATGTTCCTGGGCTTCTTCGCCTGGTACCGGGGCCTGGCCATCGGGCCGATCGCCCGGGTGAGCCAGATCCAGCTTCTGCAACCGGTGCTCACCATCGCGTGGGCGGCGCTGCTCCTCGGTGAAGACCTGGACCCTCTCGTGCTGATCGGCGCGCTCGCGGTCATCCTCTGCGCGGCCGGCGCCGTGCGTGCCCGCATCCGCTGACCGGCCGTCGTGCGGGGCACGGTCGGGCCGGCGTGGGGTCACCCCTCGCGGGCGGCCCGGCGCACAGAGGCGTCGTGTTCGAGGTGAGCCCTGCGGAGCAGATCGGCGAGCTCCGCGTCGTCCTGGACCGCCTGCCGGTACTTCGGGCCGAGCTTATGGATGGACTCTTCCTCTTCCCGAAGCGCCGTGTACACCCGGATGCGTTCGGTGTGGTCCTCGGTGTAGCCGAGGTCCAGGTAGTCGGTTGCGTACCGCCGGGCGTTGGCGGTGGCCGCTTGTGCCCGGCCCGCCGGGCTGAACAGCGACGCCAGCACGGTGACCAGGAGCACACCGATGATGACCGTCAGGGAGACACCCGTGCTGATCTCGAACACCGGCACCGGCTCGCCGCCGTTGACGAACGGAAGGTTGTTCTCGTGCAGGGCGTGCAGGATCAGCTTCACGCCGATGAAGGCGAGGATCGCCGCCAGCCCGAAGGAGAGGTAGATCAGCCGGTCCAGCAGGCCGTCGAGCAGGAAGTACAGCTGACGCAGGCCGAGGAGCGAGAACGCCGTCGCCGTGAACACGATGTAGACATCCTGGGTGAGGCCGAAGATGGCGGGGATCGAATCGAGCGCGAAGAGGAGGTCGGTGCCGCCGATCGCGACCATCACCAGGAGCATCGGGGTCAGTGCGCGCCTGCCGTCGTGGATGGTGAAGAGTTTGTCGCCGTCGTACTCGGGACTGGTGTGGAAGACCTTGCGCGCGACCCGCACGATGAAGTTGTCCGCGGACTTGGACTCCGAGCTCTCCGGTTTGAGCATGTTGCCCGCCGTCATCAACAGGATCAGGCCGAAGAAATAGAACACCCAGGCGAAGGTGTTGATCAGGGCGGCGCCGAGGAAGATGAAGCCGGTGCGCGCGATGAGCGAGAACGTGATGCCGAACAAAAGCACCTTCTGCTGGTCCTCCCGGGGCACGCGGAAGCTTGTCATGATGATGAGGAAGACGAACAGATTGTCGACCGAGAGCGCCTTTTCGGTGATGTACCCCGCGAAGTACTCGGATCCGGGGGTGCTGCCGCCGATGATCAGGACACCAATGCCGAACAGTATGGCGATCCCGACGTAGATCGACGACCAGATTGCCGCTTCTTTCAGCGTGGGGGCGTGGGCCTTCCGCACGTGAAAGACGTAGTCGAAGGCGAGAAGCCCGACGATTCCGAGGACCGTCAGGGTCCAGACGAGAGGTGAGGTATCCATTCGGTCGGCTTTCGGTCGAAGACGTGAGGCGCATCCGGTATCAAAAGGCTACGCGGGCAGGCCGCCGGGAGAACAGGGGTGGCGGAGAAAAACCCGCCGGAGACGGGAACGCGCCCGAAGAATGTACTCATGTGACGCGTGTTCACCCGCCGGTCACCCGGTCGTTCTAGGCTGTCGCCATCGCGGATTCTCGCGAGCCCGGACAGGAGTATGCGTGACCTCGTTCCACCCCGATCCCAGCACCCGGTCCGCCGGCTCGACCGTCGCACCGGCAATCGTGCGTCCGCTGCCGGCCGCGCCGACGCCCGGCCACGAGCAGGGCGTGCTGGATGCCGGTTATCTGGTGCACCCCGAGCGCACCCTGATCGACATCCTGCTGGCCACCGCGGAGGAACACCCCACCGCCCTGGCCCTCGAGGACGCCGCCGGGGCCCTGAGCTACCGGCGGCTGGTGCGGCTGGTCAACGACCAGGCCGTGCGGCTGAGCCGGGCCGGGGTGCGCCGCGGCGACACGGTCGGCATCCGCATCCCGTCCGGCACCCGCGACCTCTACCTGTCGATTCTCGCCACCCTCACCGTCGGCGCCGCCTACGTGCCCGTCGACGCCGACGACCCTGAGGAACGGGCCCGGCTGGTCTTCGGCGAGGCCCGGGTCGTGGGTGTCATCGGCGACGGTGGTCTGTTCACGGTGCGTGACGGCCTGGACGCCGGGGTGCTCACCGAGCGGCCCCTGGCCGCCGAGGAGGACCCGTCGCTGGCGCACTGGGGCGAGCCGATGCCCGGCCCGCACGACGACGCCTGGATCATCTTCACCTCCGGCTCCACCGGGGTGCCCAAGGGTGTCGCCGTGACGCACCGCTCGGCGGCGGCGTTCGTCGACGCCGAGGCCGGCCTGTTCCTGGCCGGCGAACCCATCGGCCCCGGCGACCGGGTGCTGGCCGGCCTGTCGGTGGCGTTCGACGCCTCCTGCGAGGAGATGTGGCTGGCCTGGCGGAACGGCGCCTGCCTGGTGCCGGCCCCGCGCTCGCTCGTGCGGAGCGGCGCCGACCTCGGCCCCTGGCTCATCGCGCACGGCATCACCGTTGTCTCCACGGTGCCCACCCTCGCCGCACTCTGGCCCGAGGAGGCGCTGGAGAATGTGCGCCTGGTGATCTTCGGCGGCGAGGCCTGCCCGCCCGAGCTGGCCGCCCGCATCAGCGCCCGCGGCCGTGAGGTGTGGAACACCTACGGCCCGACCGAGGCGACGGTCGTGGCCTGCGGCGCCCTGCTCGACGGCAGCGACCCCGTGCGCATCGGCCTGCCGCTGGACGGCTGGAGCCTGGCCGTGGTGGATCCGGCCGGCCAGCGGGTGCGGGCCGGCGAGACCGGCGAACTGATCATCGGCGGCGTCGGCCTGGCCCGGTACCTCGACGCAACCCAGGATGCGGTGAAGTACGCCCCGCACGCCGGGCTCGGCTGGGAACGCGCCTACCGCAGCGGCGACCTCGTGCGCTTCGACCCCGCCGGGCTGGTTTTCGTGGGCCGGGCCGACGACCAGATCAAACTCGGCGGCCGGCGCATCGAGCTCGGCGAGATCGACGCCGCCCTGCAGGCGCTGTCCGGCGTGGCCGGCGCGGCCGCTGTCGTGCAGACCACCCCGGCCGGCAACCAGGTGCTGGTGGGTTACCTCGCGCTCGCCGATGAGGCAGCCGGATCCTTCGACCTGCCCGCGGCCACCGCGGCCCTCCGGGTGGCGTTGCCCGCCGCCCTCGTGCCGCTGCTCGCCGTCGTGGAATCCATCCCCACCCGCACCTCCGGCAAGGTCGACCGTGCCGCCCTGCCCTGGCCGCTGCCCGGCCTGGCCGGCGCCGAGACGGCCGGCGCGGATGCGCTCAGCCCGACCGCCGCTTGGCTCGCCGGGCATTGGGCCGCGATCCTCGGTGTGCCCGTCGCCGACGCCGACAGCGACTTCTTCGCCTACGGCGGCGGCTCCCTCTCGGCCGCCCAATTCGTGTCCGCGATTCGGGAGCGCCACCCGAACACCCGGATCAGCGACATCTACGACCACCCGCGGATCGGCTCCCTCGCCGACGAACTCGACGGCCGCACTCCGACGGTGGCCCGCGCCACGCGGCAGGTGCTGCCCACCCCGGCCCGCACCGGGCTGCTGCAGGGCGTCCTCAGCGTGCCGTTGCACCTGCTCGTGGGTGCCAAGTGGCTGGTGTACCTGGCCGCGGCCAACAATCTGCTCGCCGCCGCCGGCGCATCCTTCGCCCCCACGGTGTCATGGTGGGCGGTGCTGGCCGGATTCGTGCTGCTGGTCACCCCACTGGGCAAGATGGGCATCTCCGTTGCCGCCGCCCGGCTGCTGCTCAAGGGCGTGAAACCGGGCAACTACCCGCGCGGCGGCTCGGTGCACCTGCGGCTCTGGCTGGCCGAACAGGTGGCCACCTTCGTCGACGCGGCCAGCCTGGCCGGGGCGCCGTGGATCAGCTACTACGCCCGGCTGCTCGGCGCCACCATCGCCCCCGGCGTCGACCTGCACTCGGTGCCGCCGGTCACCGGGCTGCTCAGCATCGGCGAGCGCGCCGCGATCGAACCCGAGGTGGACCTGGCCGGCTACTGGCTCGACGGCGACACCCTTCGGATCGGCCGGGTGCGCATCGGCGCGGAGGCCGTGATCGGCTCCCGCAGCACCCTGCTCGGCGGCGCCAAGATCGGCGACGGCGCCGAGATCGAACCGGGCTCCGCCGTCTCCGGCCGGGTGCCACGAGGTGAGCGCTGGGCCGGCTCACCGGCCACCCGGGTCGGCTCGGCCCGCCGCGCCTGGCCCGCGGAACGACCGGCGAACGCCCGCCGCTGGCTGCTCGCCTACGGCGCCGGCTCGGTGGGACTCACCGCCATTCCCACCGTGGCGGTGCTGCTCGGCGTGCTCATCGTGGGCGTGGTGATCGGCGACGCCGGCACCCTCGGCGCCGCGGTCGCCCGCGCCGCGCTGGCCGTGCCGCCGGCCGTGCTCGCCGCCGGAACGCTCTACGCCGGCTCCGTGATCGGAGCCGTGCGCCTGCTGGGCCTGGGCCTGACCGAGGGCCACCACCCGGTGCGCAGCCGGGTGGGCTGGCAGGTGTGGATGACCGAACGACTGCTGGACGGCGCCCGCACCCTGCTGTTCCCGCTTTACGCCAGCCTGCTCACCCCGGTCTGGTTGCGGCTGCTCGGCGCGAAGGTCGGTCCGGGCGTCGAGGCGTCCACGGTCCTGCTGGTGCCCTCGCTCACCACCATTGCGCCCGGCGCGTTCCTCGCCGACGACACCATGGTCGCCTGCTATGAACTCGGCGGCGGCTGGATGCGCATCGGCCGCGCCAAGATCGGCCGCCGGGCGTTCCTGGGCAACAGCGGCATCGCCGGCCCCGGCCGCACGGTGCCGAGGGACGGCCTCGTGGCGGTGCTGTCGTCCACCCCGCGCAAGGCCAAGCGCGGCTCCTCCTGGCTGGGCAACCCGCCGACACGGCTGCGTCGCCGGGTGACCGACATCGACGAGGCCCGCACCTTCCACCCGCCGGCGCGTCTGGTGTTGGCCCGGTCGCTCTGGGAGGTGCTGCGCCTGGTGCCGGTGTTCGCCTCCGCGTGGATCGCCCTCAGCGTGCTCGTGGCCCTCGAGGTCCTCTGGCTTTTCGGCGGTCCTGGCCTGGCGCTGCTGCTCTCCGGCTTCGTGCTGATCGGCGCAGGCGCCGTCGCGGCCGCGCTGACCACCGCCGCGAAATGGTTGCTGGTGGGGCGCATCCGCGCCTCCGAGCATCCGCTCTGGTCGTCGTTCATCTGGCGCAACGAGGTGTCGGACACCTTCGTGGAGATGGTGGCGCGGCCCTGGTTCGCGCAGAACGCCGCCGGCACGCCCTGGCTGGCGCTCTGGCTGCGGTCGCTGGGCGCCACGATCGGGCGCGGCGTGTGGTGCGAGTCGTACTGGCTGCCGGAGGCGGACCTGGTCACCCTGGCCGCCGGTAGCAGCGTCAACCGCGGCTGTGTCGTGCAGACCCACCTGTTCCACGATCGCATCATGCAGCTGGACACCGTGCACATCGGCGCCGGTGGCACCCTCGGGCCCAACAGTGTGATCCTGCCGGCGGCGCGCATCGACGATCACGCCACCGTTGGACCGGGTTCGCTGGTGATGCGCGGGGAGCGGGTGCCCACCGATTCGCTCTGGTCCGGCAACCCGATTGCGCCGTGGCACCGGCCGCCATGGAAGACTTGATCCCTATGTTGCAGCCCACACCCACCATCCTGGGGTCCGCGTCCGCGGGTGACCCCTACCTTCCCGCGAGTGGCAATGGTGGCTACACGGTGGCGCACTACGACCTCGAACTGGACTACAGGGTCGCCACGAACCGGCTGACCGCGACCGCCACGATCACGGCGCGGGCCCTCACCGCGCTCGGGCGGTTCAGTCTCGACCTGGCCGGCTTGAGCGTCGACAAGGTCACGGTCAACGGTGTTGCGCCGGTGAAGACGGTGCACGCCGCCCGCAAGCTCGTGATCACTCCCGCCGTGCCGCTGGCCGTGGGAGAGGCGTTCGAGGTGGTGGTGCGCTACCGCGGGGCGCCGCATCCGGTGCGCAGCCACTGGGGCGAGCTGGGCTGGGAGGAACTCACCGACGGTGTGCTCGTGGCCGGTCAGCCCAGCGGGGCGCCGTCGTGGTTTCCCTGCAACGATCACCCGAGCGACAAGGCCACCTTCCGTATCCAGCTCACCTGCGAGGCGCCGTACACGGTGGTCAGCAACGGCCCGTTGGTGGCCAAGAGCACCCGGTCCGGTCGCACCTCCTGGACCTTCGACGTGCGGGAACCGATGGCCGCATACTTGGCCAGCGTTCAGATAGGTCGCTATCGCCGGCACGACATCGCCGCAACCCCGGTGGCGCACAGCCTGTTCTTCCCTCCCGCGCTGGCCCGGCCGGTGGCGGTGGACTTCGCCAGGCTCGGCGAGATGATCACGGTGTTCAGCCGGGTCTTCGGCCCGTACCCGTTCCCCGCATTCTCCGTGATCGTCACCGCCGACGACCTCGAGATCCCGCTCGAGGCGCACGGCCTGGCCGTGTTCGGCCGTAACCACGTGGACGGCCTGCACGGCAGCGACCGGCTGATCGCGCACGAACTGGCGCACCAGTGGTTCGGCAACAGCCTCACCCTCACTCGCTGGGCCGACATCTGGCTACACGAGGGCTTCGCCTGTTACGCCGAGTGGATCTGGGCCGAGTCCAGCGGCGGACTTACCGCCCACGCGAACGCCCTGCTGCACCGCGCCGAGCTGGACCTGCTGCCCAAGAACATCGTGGTGGCCGACCCCGGCCCGCACGACATGTTCGACGACAGGGTCTACAAGCGCGGGGCCCTGGCCCTGCACGCCGTGCGTCAGGCGATCGGCGACGAGGCCTTCTTCACCGCCCTGCGCGCCTACACCCGCACCCACCGGCACGGCAGCGTCACCACCGACGACCTGCTCGGCTGCTTCCGCATCGCCTCCGGCACCGGTGTCGCCGACAAGATCATCGCCCGCTGGGTGTCGGCGAAGAGCCTGCCGCGGCTGCAGCCCGCCGCGCCGCTCGAACCCGCCCCCTGATCTCGCGCGCGTCACTCGCTGAGTTGCGTTTGCGGCACGTCGGGGACGCTCTGAGCGGCGGGGACACCTCGAAGGGATCGTCACCGATCGAGGCACAACCGCGGGCGCCTGGCGCACACCACGGCGACTGTAGCGACGAGACCCTCGGGAGCCGCCACGGATATGAGGTGCGCCTGGTTCAGCGGAAACGGCGCAGCCGGCCAGCCGACCAGGGCCGGGCCGGGGGAGTGTTCGGCGGGCACTTCGTCGGGCGCACGAGCGATGGTGAGGTCACGAGGATCGACCCTGAGCCCCACGCCGGCGGCCTTGAGGACCGCCTCCTTGGCGGTCCAGATGGCGGTCACCGCGGCCGTGGCCGATCGCGGATGCAGGGCGGCCACGGCATCCGCTTCGGCCGTGGAGAGCAGCACGTCATCCAGGGGTGCCCGGGCGAGCGCACCGACGGATTCGAGGTCGATGCCCACCGGGCCGGCCGCAGTGACGGCCAGAGCGAGCCGGCCGTCGGCCCGGGCCAGGCTCACGTGCACGGTGGGGGAGTCCACCGCCGCGCCGCCGAGTTCGACCCGGAGGGGGCCGTGACCGGACCGTCCGCAGTTCGGGCAGACCTGGCTGAGAGTGATGGATGCGCCGGCGACGCCGGTCAGCCGGCCCACCAGCTCTGCCAGCGCCCGGTGGTCGCCGTCCTGGGTCGCCGCTCGGGTGCCCAGCGCCACCACCACGGTGGTGGACAGGTCCACGCCCCGCACACCGTCGAGGTCGCGGGGGGAAGAGGCATCGGGCACGCCATCACCCTAGCGCCGGCGACCCTTCTGCCCGAGGTGGCCGTTGCGGCCCTTGTCCCGCCACCCGGCCGGTGCGAGAATCGTCGGGACCAGCCCAATCGATGGAGTGCGGGGCTGTCGAGGCTCCAGGCGCGGTGGGTGAGGTTCCAGTGAAGAGGTTCGAAGGTCTGGCGAAGCCATCCACTCTCGCCGCCGGGGCCGCATTCCTGATCGGCGGCATCCTGGACCAGGCGATGCGCCTCACCGGCGAACCGGTCAGTGAACTCGTGCAGACCCCGCTGTATGCCTTGCGGTCTCTAGCCCTGCTCGGCGGAGCACTGCTGCTGATCCTCTCGTTGGTGGCGATCTACGAGCGCCACGCCAAGCAGATCGGCCCGTTCGGCTTCTCCGCCGCGATCATGGCCGGCACCGGCACCATCCTGATCAGCGGCCAATTCTGGGCGGAGGCCTTTCTCTACCCCACCCTGGGCCGGGTCGCACCTGACCTACTCGACGGTGCCGAACGGCCCGGCTCCTATGCGTTCGGCTTGCTGTTGACCGCCGCGGTGTTCGGGGTCGGCTGGATGCTGCTGGGCGCCGCCATCCTGCGTGCCCGCGTCTACAGGGTGCTGCCGGCCGTCTTCATCCTGGCCGGCGGCGCCGTCTCGCTGCTGCCCGGCCAGGCGCTCGGCCAGCTGGTTCTCGGAGTCGGCCTGGTGCTGCTCTCCTTCAGCCCCACCTACCGCAAGCACGAGGGTCCACAGCGACAGGGCAGCCAACCGCACTGACGCCGGTGCGCCGCACCCCGTCGCCGGTGCCACACTTGTACGGCGAGTGAGGAGCAGCCGTGGCGCTGATTGATGACGCGATCTATGTGGATGGCCTTCGGGTGGCAACCCCGGAAACGTTGCAGGACGTCTTTGAGGTACTCAAGGAGAAGGCCGGGTTCGCCTGGATCGGACTGTACCGGCCGACCGATGCCGAGGTCAGGAGCGTGGCCGATGAGTTCACCCTGCACCACCTCGCCATCGAGGATGCGCTCAAGGGACATCAGCGAGCCAAGATCGAACGATACGCCGACACCCTGTTCCTGGTGCTGCGCCCGGCCAGATACCTCGACGACGTCGAGCGAGTCGAGTTCGGCGAGCTGCACGTCTTCGTGGGTCCCGACTTCGTCGTGACCATCCGGCACGCCGAGTCGCCCGACCTCGCCTCGGTGCGCCGCCGGCTGGAAAGCACCCCGGACCTCCTCGCCTTCGGGCCGCAGGCGGTGCTCTACGCGATCCTCGATCAGGTGATCGACGAGTACGCGCCGGTGGTCGCCGGCCTGGAGAACGACATTGACGAGATCGAGGACCAGCTCTTCGACGGTGACCAGGCGGTGTCCAGACGCATTTACGACCTCTCCCGCGAGGTCATCGAGTTCCAGCGGGCCACCCAGCCGCTGATCGGCATGCTCGAGTCGCTGCAGGAAGGCTTCGAGAAGCACGGCGTGGACGTGGAACTGCACAGGCACCTGCGCGACGTGCTCGACCACACCATCCGGGTCGTCGAACGTGTCGACGCGTTCCGGGAACTCCTGCAGAACGCCCTCACGGTGCACAGCACCCTCGTCGCCCAACGGCAGAACGACGAAACCCGCCGGTTGAGCGAAACCGGGCTGGCGCAGAGCGAGGAAGTGAAGAAGATCTCCAGCTGGGCGGCGATCCTGTTCGCCCCCACCCTGGTGGGCACCATCTACGGCATGAACTTCACTCACATGCCTGAGCTAAAATGGCAGTTCGGTTACCCGTTCGCGATCACCCTGATGGTGGCGATGGGATTCGGGCTCTACGCCGTGTTCAAACGCAAGGACTGGCTATAGCGCCTGCGAAAACGGCTGTATCCGCAGAGAATCCTGCGAATGCGGGAAATAACCGGGTGGCCTAACCGAGAACCGGCCGGTGGAGAAATAGGGTGTGGGTGTGTGGCGCCTCGATAGAAAACCAGAAGATGACGACTTCGCGTCGGATTACTCCGACGCGCCGTCTGCCGACTCGCGTCTCGCGACCTCCCCGGACTCGGTGAGCCTGGGAGACCCGGCGCTGGTCGCCGGGAACATCGCCGAACCCACCTGGCAACGCTGGCGTGACGAACTCGCCGCCGTCGGCGGCCACTCGCCGCTGCTGCACTTCGGTGACAGCCCGCGCTCCCGCATCGAGCTGTCCGCCACCCACCCCGGCGGTCTGCCGCAGTTCATCACCGGCAAGACCACCCTGCTCTCCAACCTCATCCGCGACGAGCTGGCGCTACGCAACGCCCGCCTGGCCGCCAACGAGATCACCCAGAAGGGCATCGAGCTGCGGTCGATGCGGGGCATCGAATCGGTGCACCTCGCGATCGGGCTGGCCCAGTGGCGCTACGGCGACGTGGACTTCACCGCACCGGTGCTGCTGCGCCCCCTGGCCATCCGCCGCTACGGTCGAGACTTCGAGCTCAAGCTCAAGGGAGCACCGTTCCTCAACCCCGAACTGGCGCGGGCGTTGCACGACCAGTTCCAGATCACCCTCGACGCCGACGCGTTCGTGGCGCTCGCCGTGACCAACGGAGCGTTCAAACCGCAACCGGTGATCGACCGGCTGCGGGGCCTCACCTCGCACCTGCCCTGGTTCAACGTGGTGCCCCGCCTGGTGGCGTCGTCCTTCGCCGACGTCGGCCGGGCCATGGCCACCGACGCGCAGAAGCTCACCCATCCGGTGCTCGACGCCGTCGCCGGCAACCCCACCGCCAAGCGCGCCATCGAAATGGCCTACAACCCGGTGCTGCCGATCGCTCAAGACGTGCGCCCGCCCGGCACCGACACGCTGCTGCTGGATGCCGACGCCGAGCAGGAGAACGTCGTCGCCCAGATCAGCGCCGGCAACTCCCTCGTCGTGAAGACCCTGCCCGGCACCGGTGGCACCCAGACCATCGTCAACGCCATCGGCTCGCTCATCGCCCAGCACAAGCGTGTACTCGTGGTCAGCGCCCGCCGCTCCAGCCTCGACGGCATCGCCCACCGCCTCGTGCAGGTGGGTCTGCCCGGCGTCGCCGTCACCCCGCGCACGCTGCGCCGCGACCTGATCCAGTCGATCACCCGCAACGAGAAGAGCACCCAGCCGCGCGTCGGCGACGTCGACGACGCCCTCGTGCGTCTGCGCAAGGTGCTGCTGGACTACAGGTCGGCGCTCACCCGTAAGGATGCCGCGCTCGGCGTGTCGGTGCTCGACGCCCTCGGTGAGCTCGCCAGGCTTGCCCAGCTGCCGGCACCGCCGTCGACGACCGCCCGGCTCGACAGGGTCGCCCTGGAGCGTCTCGCCCACGACCGGGCCAGCGCCGCCGCGATCCTGATCAAGGCCGCCGTCCTCGGCCAGTTCCGCTACGGCCCCGGCGACTCGCCCTGGTACGGAGCCTCCTTCACTTCCACCGCCGACGCCGGCGCATCCCACGAGCTGGCCAAGCGGCTGAGCAAGACCGACCTGCCCCGGCTGCTGGAACGCGCCGGACACCTCATCGGCCAGACCCGGTTGCGCCCGTTCGAGACCGTGCACGAGCTGGGCATCTACCTGCGCCTGCTGCTGGACATCCGCGAGACGCTGGACAAGTTCCAGCCCGCCGTGTTCGACCGCTCCCTCACCGAACTGATCGCCGCCACCTCCGCCCGCCGCGACTCACCCGAGATGACCAGCGCCAACCGGCGCCGGCTGCGCAAGCTCGCCGACGAGTACCTGCGACCGGGCGTGCACGTGAGTGACATGAACGAGAGCCTGCGGCGCATCCAGCAGCAGCGCACCCTGTGGCAGCGCTACGCCGCCGCCGGCGTGACCCCGGAGGTGCCGGTCGGTATCAACGACGTGCACGTCGCCTATCAGCGCGTCGCGGAGGACCTCGGCAAGCTCGACGTGCCGCTGGGCAACACCGGGACCCCGCGTCAGCTGGTCTCGCGGCCGCTGCGTGAACTCGTCTCCACGATGACCGGACTGGCCGCCGAGAGTGAGGTGCTCGCCAACCTGCACGAGCGCACCGCCCTGCTCGCCACCCTGCGCGAGCACAACCTCGACCCGCTGATGACCGACCTGTCCCAGCGCCACGTGTCCGAGAAGGATGTCGCCGCCGAGCTCGAACTTGCCTGGTGGCAGTCCGTGCTCGAGGTGATGTTGGGCGGCGACAAGGCCCTGCTCAACGCCAACACCCAGGTGCTCGACAGGCTCGAAGCCGACTTCAAGCTCGTCGACGAGGCGCACGCCTCCACCACCGGGCAGATCCTGGCCTGGCTGCTCGCCGAGACCTGGAAGATCGGTGTGGTCGACTGGCCCGACGAAGCCGACCAGCTGCGCCGGCTGCTGCGCGCCGACCGCGCCACCCCGGCCCGCATCAACGAGGTCTCCCCGCACCTGGGCCGGGTGCTCGCCCCGGTCTGGCTGGCCTCGCCGTACGAGGTCGCCGCACTCGACGACAGAATGACCTTCGACGCCGTGCTCCTCGTCGACGCCGGCGCCACCACCCTCGCCGAGAACGTCGGCGCCATCCGCCGCGCCAAGCAGGTCGTGGCCTTCGGCGACCCGGTCACCCAGACGCCGTCCGGCTTCGAGACCGGCATCGTCGAACCCTCCGATGTGCCGAGCCCGCAGGAGACCAACGTCGACGCCCTGCACGCCGACTCCGCGCTGGCCCGGCTGGGTGAACTGCTGCCCACCCTCACCCTGACCCGCAGTTACCGGGCCGGCGGCGAGGACCTCGCCGAACTGGTCAACCACCGCTTCTACGGCGGCCGCATCGACTCGCTGCCCTGGGCGGGCAGCTTCCTCGGCCACGGCAGCCTCACCCTCAACTACGTCAAGGGCGGCCACGGCATGCCCGACGTCGACAGCGGCGCGGTGGAGAGCGTTGACGCCGAGGTGGCGAAGGTCGTCGACCTGGTCATGGACCATGCCGTCAAGCGGCCCCGCGAATCCCTCATGGTCATCACCGCCAGCGCCCGCCACGCCGTGCGGGTGCACCAGGCCGTGCTGGCGGCGTTCTCCAAGCGCACCGACCTGAGCGACTTCATCCTCAAGGACCGTGCCGAACCGTTCACGGTGCTCACGCTCGAGCAGGCCGTGGCGCAGAGCCGCGACCGGGTGATCTTCTCGATCGGCTACGGCCGCACCCCGCACGGACGGCTGCTGAGCAACTTCGGCTCGCTCGGCGAACCCGGCGGCGAACGCCTGCTCGCGATCGGCATGACCCGCGCCCGCCGGGCCATGGACATCGTCTCCTGCTTCCGACCGATCGACATCGACGCCGACCGGCAACGGCACGGCATCCTGGCCCTGTCGCAGGTGCTCACCGAGACCGAAGCCCGCCGCAACGAGGTGGCCGTGCCGGATGCCCGCGAGGCCATGCTCGTCGACCTGGGCCGCCGCCTGGAACGCAAGGGGCTCACCGTCTCCCTCGGGCACCGCGGCAAGCTGGCGCTGGCGGCCTCGCACGCCGGCCGCGCCGTGGTCGTGGAGACCGACGCCGTGGTCAACCGGG
The DNA here is from genome assembly GCF_004402305.1 of Cryobacterium sp. TMB3-10. Classification (NCBI taxonomy): domain Bacteria; kingdom Bacillati; phylum Actinomycetota; class Actinomycetes; order Micrococcales; family Microbacteriaceae; genus Cryobacterium; species Cryobacterium sp. TMB3-10. The sequence continues at coordinate 162,595 of NZ_SOGH01000012.1, forward strand.
CCAGCCTGCGCGAGTCCCTGCGGCTGCGCCCCGAGGTGCTGCGCCGCCTGGGCTGGCACTACCTGCGCGTGCACAGCTTTGAACTGTTCAGCAACCCGGATGCCGTCGCCGCCCGCGTCGCCGCCCTCGCGGGCATCACGGGCGTCGCGCCGACCGAAGGGTCGGATGGTCCGGCGCATCGTGCCTGACCCGGACGCGGGGTTAGGCCCGGCGACCGGGTCTGGTCGGGCGTCCCGGCCTGACGCGGCGGCCACACCAGACCTGATTGCTGCGCCCGATGGCACGGCCGTATCCGCGGCATCCGCCGACGCCGCGGTACCGCGTCAGTCGGTGGTCAAGTCGGCCGGAGCCCGCCGGGCCCGACTGACGCCAGCGCCGGACACCGACACCAGCCCGGAACCGCCCTCCCGCGAGGAGGGCGGCCAGACCGCCGGCGACGGCTCCTCCACGAGCGCGAACGACGCCCGCCTGCGCCAGGACAAGCCCCCGCACTGGTAGCGGCTCCCGTCAGCCCCGCAGCCCCGAGCACCCCAAGCGCGAGAAACCAGTTGGGGCCGGTGTGTGAGCACTCAAGGGGCCTCAACTGTCATCTCGGCGTGTTTCTCCCGGGCATGAGTCGCGCCGTCGCGCCCGGCCGCGCAACTCCTGCAATTCCCATCATGACGGGCAACGGATGCCGCGATCACGCGGCAGCGCAACTCGGCACCGGGATTCTGCAGGAGTTATGCATCCCGCGGCGGGGTCTAGAGGGTGTGCTTAGGCCCTACGGAAGCGGCCGAGGCAGCACGATGGGCATGTGGACCCGCCGGCGCGCGGGCCGGGACTCGTCCCAGCTCATCCATCACTCCGACCGCGGCGTGCAGTAACGGGCGACCCGCTACACCGAACGCCTCGCGGAAGCCGAGGCCGTCGCCTCCGTCGGCTCCAAGGGCGACAGCCACGACAACGCGATGGCCGAAGCGTTCAACTCCCTCTTCAAAGCCGAACTCATCCGCAACGGCGGGCCTTGGCGGGCATCGACGATTTCGAGATCGCGGTCGCCGAGTACATCGACTGGTTCAACTACCGGCGTCTCCATGGCGAGATCGGCTAGGTCCCACCCGTCGAGGCCGAGAGCGACTTCTACTCACGAACGCACACCATCGCCGTGATGGAACGGGTCTTACCGCGCCGTGGGTGGCCTGCTCGTCATCGCGGGAGCGATTGTCATTGTCCTGCGGAAGAAACGAACCATGAGAGCTCATCCGAAGAGGTAAGCGTCTACGGGATTCGCTGCCGGTCACAGAGCCTGTGCCAAGCTGTCGCTAGCACGATGATTATATTGGTGAGCATATCTGGGGTGGAAATGATGCAACTCAATATTCGGACCGTTTTGGCGGTCATCACGACTGGGGTCGTGGTGTGTTTGTTGTCCGGGTGTGCAATGTCCGAGGCGCATAAGGCAGAAGTGGCGGCGGCGGAGGAAATTGAACTGAAAGGATTCATTGACCAAGCCCGTGACTGGAGCGAGGATATCGTTGCTCAGATCCCCTCCGCCGAGGTTGAGAGCATCTCTGTTGAACTCAGTGGAGGACCTTGGCAGATATACCATTCTGATAAAAAATTGCCGGGATCGTATGATTGGGTCAATTGGGTCGTCCTTCTTCCCGATGGCCCTCGCACGCCGACCGAGTTGGCTGATGATCTGGAGCCTTGGCTTACGGAACAGGGCTGGGTGCGAAACCGGGATACTGAATGGGCTGCGGGAAAGGATAGCTTTGAGCGCCAATACACCCGCGGGCGGTATTACCTCACGCTGGAGGTATACACGACCGCGCCGCCGCAGGCTCAGTCGTTTAATTTCACTGTCGCGACGCCACAAACCGATATTGAAGCGCAGTGAGCAACTCCGAAGTGGCGAAAAGATGAGGCAGCACTGTTCAACGCCGGACCTCCATCGGCACGCGAAATGGGGGAGCGGCTGCCGATCAGGAACAGGGACCGCAAGGGAACGGCGCCCGGGCGCTTCCGCTGATTTGTGCCGGGTGATGCCGGGCGACACAATTCGCGCATAACGAATGACAGGCGCCGAGTCATAGCGCTCTCGCTGACCCTGACCGCAGAGCTGTCTGGGCTGCCGCGGTACTCGTCACCCCTGCGGACCTGGCCGACGCCAAACGTGTCAAGGCCGTCGACGCACTGCGGGACTCCGGCCTCCTCGATCAAGAGGGGAACGCCGTCACCGCCATGTTCAACGAACTGCTTGCGAGTGCACCAGGGGGCGCAACCGGAGTGACGGCTGCCGGGTGGGTCTCAGGCTAGAGGGTGTGCTTGGCGCCCTCGGACTCGGTCGACGCAGCAAACGGTGCGGGGACATCCGTCGCCGCAACTGGAAGGACGGTACCGCTCTGCGCGGCGAGCAGGTCGCGGATCTCGGTGAGCAGGTCGAGGTCGGTGACGGGGTTCTTCTTCGGGTCCAGCGGCACTCCGGCCTGACGGCGACGTGCCTGGTTCTCCTTGAGCTTGTTGAGCGGCATCACGAACGCGAAGTACACCACGGCCGCGACCAGGAGGAACTGGATCAACGCCGCGAGAACCAGGCCGAAGGACAGCTCGGCATCGCCCAGCGGAACCGTCAGGGAGTTCTTCAGGGTGTCCGCGTTGAAGATCGCGGCGATCAGCGGGTTGAAGATCCCCGTGACGATCGCGTTGACCAGGCCGGTGAATGCGGCACCGATCACGACGGCTACGGCCAGTTCGATGACGTTGCCGCGCATGATGAATTCTTTGAAACCGTTGATCATGGCGGGGATCTTTCTGGTGCGGTACTGCGAGGAATTGAGGAGAGGGGTCAGGACGCCTTCGGCGCCGCCGTGGGCGTCGAGCCGGACGAGGAGCCCGAGCCGCTCGAGGACGACCCGCTGGTCGACGCGGCCGGGGTGCTGCTCTTCTCGGCCGGCTTGGCCGAGGACGATTCAGACGAGGAGTCCGTCTTCTTGGCGCCCTTCTCGGCGGAGAGCGACGACTTACCGCCGGACTCGGCGCGCGAGTCGTTGCGGTAGAAGCCGGAGCCTGTGAAGCTCACGCCGATCGACGAGTAGACCTTGCGCAGCTTGCCGCCGCAGGCGGGGCACTCCGTGAGCGTGTTGTCGGTGAACGCCTGCTGGATGTCGAAGGCGGTGTCGCACTCGGTGCAACGGTATGAATAGGTAGGCACTGCGTCTTTTCGGTTCGGGTGTGCGGAGCTGACCGGCAGGTGCCGGAAGGGGAAAGTCTAGAAGACGACGATGCGAGTGGGAGTGACGAGGCCGTTCACCGGCTGGTCGTGCACCTCCCGGGGAACATCGTCGACATATTCATTGTCGTAGACCACGGCGTACACCGGCGGGCATTTCTCCATCGACCCGAGGGTCTTGTCGAAGTAGCCGCGGCCCCACCCCATCCGCAGACCGGTCTTGTCGATGGCCGCCGCGGGCACGATGATCAGGTCAACGTCGTTGATCGCGATCGGGCCGAGCAGCTCGCCCTGGGGTTCCGGGGCACCCGAGAGGCCCTGCACCTCGGTCTCCTCCTCGCCGACGGTCCAGTCGAGCAGGCCGTCGTCCCGCGACACCGGGAACAGCACCCGGATGCCCCTGGCTTCGGCCCAGTTGACGAACGGGCGGGTGTTCGGCTCGGTGGGGCTGGAGAGATAGCAGGTGATCGACCGGGCGGACAGGTCGGTGACGATGCTCTGCAGGTTCTCGGTGAACCCCGCGGTGGCGGCTTCGCGCTCGGCTGCGGGCATGTTGTGGCGGCGCTCCCGGAGGTCTGCGCGGAGCGCCCGCTTGCGGTGCTCGATGTCAGAATCCATACAAGTCATCCTAGGTGCGTAACCAATACAGGTTGCCGCTAACCTAATGCCATGGTTACTCACATTACAAAGGCCGTTATTCCCGCTGCCGGTATGGGAACCCGGTTTCTGCCGGCAACCAAGGCGATGCCCAAGGAAATGCTGCCGGTCGTCGACAAGCCTGCCATCCAGTATGTGGTGGAAGAGGCCGTGGCCGCCGGCCTGACCGATGTGCTCATGATCACCGGCCGCAACAAGAACGCTCTGGAGAACCATTTCGACCGGGTCACCGAGCTCGAGGCGGTGCTCATCCAGAAGGGTGACCGCGACCGCCTGGCCAAGGTGAACGAGTCCACCGACCTCGCCGACATGCACTACGTGCGCCAGGGTGACCCGCTGGGCCTCGGCCACGCGGTGCTCCGCGCCAAGATGCACGTGGGCCGCGAACCGTTCGCCGTGCTGCTCGGTGACGACATCATCGACGCCCGCGACCCGCTGCTGGACAAGATGCTTTCCGAGCAGGTCACCCGCAACACCAGCGTCGTGGCCCTGCTCGAGGTCGACCCGTCGCAGATCCACCTGTACGGTGCGGCCGCGATTGAGAAGACCGACGATCCCGACGTGGTGCGCATCACCGGTCTGGTCGAGAAGCCGGCAGCAGAGGATGCCCCGTCGAACCTGGCCATCATCGGCCGGTACGTGCTGCGCCCCGAGGTCTTCGACGTGCTCGAGCACACCAAGCCGGGCAAGGGCAACGAGATCCAGCTCACCGACGCCTTGCAGGAGATGGCCGTCAACCCCGAGACCACCGGCGGCGTCTACGGCGTCATCTTCCGCGGCCGCCGCTACGACACCGGCGACCGGCTCGACTACATCAAGGCGATCATCCAGCTGGCCGTCGACCGCGACGACCTCGGCGTGGAACTGCGCCCCTGGCTCAAGGAGTTCACCTCCACTCTCGAGTAGCGTGCAGGTTGATCAGGTCGGCACCGGACTAAGATTCGGTCATCATCGGGCTTCGGCCCCCAAGTAGACGGGTTCATCGTGCCGACCGCGATTCCTACGCTCCGTGAGGGGGCCGTGACCCTGCGCCCGATCCGGTTACGTGACGCCAGGGCCCTCGAGCGTGAGCTGATGGAGAACCGGTCTTGGCTGCGCACCTGGGAGGCCACCAACCCGTACGCGCCGATGTCCTTCGACACCCGGGCCAGCATTCGCAGCCTGCTCGCGCACTCACGCACCGGCAGCGGATTGCCGTTCCTGGTCGAGTACAACGGCGAACTGGCCGGCCAGCTGAACGTGTCGTCGATCACCTGGGGGTCGCTCTCCAGCGCGTCGATCGGCTACTGGGTCGGCGAGAAGTTCGCGGGCCGGTCGATCACCCCGATCGCGGTGGCCCTGGCCACCGACTACTGCTTCAGCCAACTCGGCCTGCACCGGATGGAGATCTGCATCCGGCCGGAGAACGCGCCGTCGTTGAGGGTCGTCGAGAAGCTCGGCTTCCGGTACGAGGGTCTGCGCCGCCGGTTCATCCACATCAACGGCGCCTGGCGCGACCACTTCGCGTTCGGCATGGTGGCCGAGGAGGTGCGCGGTGGCGTGCTGCGCCGCTGGCAGGACGGCCTGGTGCCGCCGGGTCTGGCGTCCGTGAACGAGTTCGACACGGCCGCCGCCGCGCATCCACTCGAGGTGGCCGACAAGTGACACACCCCCCGGTAATCAGGCACGGAAGGCCCCGCGACTCATACGTTAGGGAGCATGAGTAGCGAAGTCCTGGGTGGGGGAGTGATGGTGGCCGTTGCCGCCGCGCTCTGGGTGACGTATCTCATGCCGACATGGGCGAGACGCCGGCAATATCTCGCCACCGAACGCAATGCCGTGCGTCTGCAGCAGACCCTGCGGATCCTCGCCGAGACGTCGGAAATTCCCCAGGAGGTACGCGTGGAAACAAACGCACGCGGAGTGTCCGCTCAACGCAAACTCCTCGCCCAGGCCGAGGAAGACGCCCGGATTGCCTCGAAGGCCGCCGGCGATGCCGCCACGGCCGCCCGGCGCGCCGCGGTACTGCGTGCCGCCGCCGCCCGACCCAAAGCGCTCACCCCGGCCGGCAAGGCCAAACGCCTGCGCACCATGCGTGCCCTCTCCACCCTGCTGCTGCTCATCGGCCTGGTGTTCACCGTGGTGGGCGCCACCATGCTCTCAGCGGGCGTGTGGACGCTCCTGGCCGGCGGCCTGGTCGCCGTAGCGACCGCCGTCGCCACCCTCGGCCGGCTCGCCACCGTCAGCCGCTCCGCCCGCGCCCCGCGCGCTGCAGCGGATGCCGACGCCGCTGCCGCCGGCC